>JAFKFS010000022.1 GCA_017308115.1 Bordetella sp. | reverse complement strand
GCCGCTCCAGCGAGAACGCGTAGAACAGGGCCGACTGATCGACCCGCCGTTCGCCCATCATCGCTGCATCTCCCGTCTCAACGACCAGAGTGAATCAGCGCCCCGCCCTCATGCTAATTGCCGGAGGCCGCCTTTTTCAACGAAATCGGAACGAAGCGGCTCATCGCACACCCCCTGCTGACCACTGGAGGCTACCCTAGTTCGCCCCATCCCAAGGCGTTTTCATACAGCCTCAGTCCGGAGCGGCGGTTCGGAAGGTCCGCTTTGAGACGGGGCAGCACCCACCCGCGAGGGAGACAGGTCAGTCATCGTCAGCAGTCCGAGGGGGAAGCGCGCGGGATCAAACACGATCGGGATGTCTTTATCTAACCAGTCGGTCGCCAAACGCTGCGGATTGAGGGACAACCCTCATTTCAACGCGAGTATCGCGCGTTCAAGCTGCGGCGATCAGAGAACGGAGCGACCCAGATGAGCATACTCCCCCTCAGCAAAGAACCTCAGCCGGACGAGGCGGAGTTCAACGCCTGGTTTCCTTCGAAGTTCTCGCTGAGCCAGTTCACGAGCCCCAAGAGCGATCTGTCAGGCGCCGACTATCCGAAGCCCTACACCGGCAACCGCCGCATCCTGGTGATCGGGACGGACGAACGATATCTGGAGATGGACAACGGCAAGCTTTTCTCCACCGGCAATCACCCGGTCGAAACCCTGCTGCCCATGTATCACCTGCACAAGGCGGGGTTCGAGTTCGACATCGCCACCGTGTCGGGCAACCCCGTCAAGTTCGAGTTCTGGGCGATGCCGAAGGAAGACGAGGCGATCACGGGTCTGCACCTCGCCTATCTGCAGCAGTTCCAGAACCCGTTGAATCTGCGCGAGGTGGTGGAAAACCTGGGGCCGGATTCGGACTATGTCGCCGTGTTCATTCCGGGCGGACACGGTCCCTTGGCCGGCCTGCCCTTCAGCGACGAGGTCGATGCGGTTCTGCGTTGGGCCTTCGCCAACGAGCGCCACATCATCTCGATCTGCCATGGTCCGGCCGCCTTCCTGGCCTGTGCGCAGGACGGCGATGACCGGGACTTCCCGTTCAAGGGCTATTCCATCGTCGCCTTCCCCGATGCGGCGGACCGGCAGACCCCCGATATCGGCTACATGCCCGGTCATCTGACCTGGCGCTTCGGCGAAAAGCTGAAGGCGTTGGGCGTCACGCTCTTGAACACGGAGCCGACCGGCGCGGTGCACGCCGACCGCAAGCTCCTGACCGGCGACAGCCCGTTCGCCGGCAACGCCCTGGGCAAGCTGGCGGCGGAGACCCTGCTGGCCGAGGTCGGCGCAGCCTAGGGGTCATGTTGATGTCGGCGCCTTCCGCCCTGGCCTCGACCGTCGCATCCATCGAGCGAAGCCCGGATATCGAGGGGCTTTGCTCGGCGGTGCGGGCGTTCGCGCGGCCTCTGGGTTACGACAGGTTCGTGCTCTATACCGCGCCGCCTGCGGGAGAGGGCGTCATCGACCAGCTGTTGTGGGTGGAAGGCGACTGGTTTGGCGTCGGCGCCGATGTCGATGCCGAAACCTATCTGGCGCGGTGTCCGATGAACCGACACGTTCTGGAGACGGAGCGCCCGTTCTTCTGGACCAAAAGCGGCGCTGTCGGCCAGGAAAACTACCGGGTCGTGACGCGGCCGACGGGGAACGGGGTTCACGGTCTACAAGCGCCCGTCTTCGGGCAGACGGGGCTGGTCGGCGCCATGAGCTTCGGCGGCGCCGACATCGACAGTTCCCTGGACGCCAGGCTCGACCTGGAGGCCGTCGCGAGAGCGGCGGTCGGGACCGGCCGGCGTTTGACGGCGGCGAACGAGCGCCCCGCCCAGGCCCGTCGCCTTTCCGCGCGCGAACTGGAGGTCATGCGCTGGATCGCGTCCGGCCGTCAGCACGCCGCCATCGCCCTGCGACTGAATCTGTCCGAACGCACCATCGAGAACCACCTGCGTCGCATTCGTCACCGCCTGGGCGTCAGCAACACCGCCCAGGCCGTTCAGGTCCTGGTGCGTTCCGGCCAACTTGAACTCTGAACTCTTGGGAGACCGTCCATGTCCAAGCGCGTCCTGATCACCGGAGCCGCCTCGGGATTCGGTCGAGGCGTCGCCCTCGGCCTCGCCCGGAAAGGTTATGACGTCATCGCCGGCTGTCAGATCTGGCCCCAGGTCTGGGAGCTGAGACAGGCGGCGAAGTCCGAGGAACTGTCTCTTCGCGTCGTCAAGCTGGACGTGCTGAACGAGATCGATCGCGCCAACGCCCTGGCGCTGGAGATCGACACCCTGTTCAACAACGCCGGCATCATGGAATCCGGTCCGATGGTCGAGATCCCGATGTCGGTGTTCCGCTCGGTGTTCGAGACCAATGTCTTTGCGGCCTTGGAACTGGCGCAGGGTTTCGCCCGTCAGATGGTCCGGCGCGGTTCGGGGCGGATCGTGTGGACCTCGTCGGTCGCCGGACTGGTCAAGGTGCCGTTCGACGGCGCCTATGCGGCGTCGAAGCACGCGGTGGAAGGCATCTGCTCGGCCATGCACGAGGAACTGAAACCGTATGGCGTCGAGGTCGTCACCGTGAATCCCGGCGCCTATCGCACGGGGTTCAACGACACCGGCATGGAGAGCATGGATCAGTGGTGGGGGCAGGGCGAACGGGTCGTCGAACACTGGCCCGTGCGCGAACTCGACAAGCAGCATGACCCCGCCGAGATGATCGACGCCATCATCGCCGTGATCGAGGCGGAGCATCCGCCGTATCGAACGGTCCGCCCCGCCAGCGCCGAGGCCATGGTCCGGCGCGAGCAAGAGGACGCCTGGACACGCAGCGTGTGACGACTGTCGATAACGGGCGGCGAAACGGCGCCCGCGAGCGCGTTCTGGCCGCCCAGGCCGCGCACCCCGATCGTCTGACCATCCGGTACGACGCCTTGGTCACACGCGTCCTGTTCGAGGACGATCGCGCCGTCGGCGTGGCCGCCCTGGATGGCGCGCATCTGTATGGCGCCGACCCCGAAATGGCTCATGCGCATGGCCCTGGTCAGCCAGTAGGGTTCTCCGCGCTCGCCGCGAAGTCATTCTGTGCGGCGGGGCCTTCAATACGCCGCAGATACTGATGCTGTCAGGCATCGGTCCCCCATAGACTACGCTTAAGCTGTGCCTCGTGGCGGCGTGCACGACAAAGCGGAGGCGCCACCTTGTTCCTCCAACGCATGGTTGTCGGAACTGCCCCTGCCTTGATCAGGCATTCAAATCCCAAACCCCCACAGGCAAGCCCCTGTGGGCTTTTTGCATTCCGACGGGAGCCTGATCAGGCCGGCAACGCGCCTTGGCAAGCTGAAGCTGTGGGTCGGCAAAGCCGTCGACCTTTGCTCGGAGCCGACCCTGAGCAAAGGTGGCGAAAATCCAGGAAGGTCCGCCACGATGAATCCTCCAGTCGTCACGACTTCGTTCGGTCCCGTATCGGGTGTCCGTGATGAAGCGGGCGCGCGATTTCTGGGCGTGCCTTATGCGGCGCCGCCGGTGGGCGAGCGGCGGTTCGCCGCTCCGGAGCCTCATGAGGCTTGGAGCGAGCCGCTGGACGCCTCGCGGCACGGACCTACGGCGCCCTATCAGCTGGCGCAGTTCGACGCCCTCGACCTGGCGCCCCTGGTCGGTGAAGGTTGGATCGAAGGCGATGACTATCTGAATCTCAACATCTGGACGCCGGACGAGAGCGCCTCGGGCATGCCGGTCCTGGTCTTCATCCATGGCGGAGCCTGGACGGGCGGGTCGGGGGCGGCGCCGGTGCATGACGGGACCGCCTTCGCTCGCGACGGCGTGGTCTGCGTAACGATCAACTATCGGCTGGGCCTCGACGGCTTCCTGCCCATCCCTGACGCGCCGACCAATCTGGGCTTGCGCGACATGATCGCCGCCCTGGAGTGGGTCCAGAGCGAGATCGCGGCCTTCGGCGGCGACCCCGCCAACGTCACTGTGGCCGGAGAGTCGGCGGGGGCCATGTCGATCGCCGACCTGATGGTCTCGCCCCTAGCCAAGGGTCTGTTCCGTCGCGCCATCATCCAGAGCGGCCATGGCTCCATGGTCCGGGCCGTCCAGACCAACCGCAAGGTCGTCGCCAAGCTGGCCAAGGTGCTGAAGATACCCGCGACGCTCGACGATTTTCGCGGTGTATCGGTCCAGCAGGGTCTGGATGCGCTCGACAAGGTGCAGCTTCCGGCGGCGCGGCTGGACCTGCGCGGCGCGAACGGGCGCGAGCCCGGCTACGGCCTCAGCCGTTTCCTGCCCGTGCTCGGCGACGACGTGATCCCGATCCCGCCGCTCCAGGCGCTGGAACAGGGCGCGGGCGCGGACGTCGAACTGCTGATCGGCACCAATCTGGAGGAGATGAACATCTACCTGGTGCCGACGGGCGCAAAGAAGAAGCTGAACGCTCTTCTGTCCTGGTTCATCCTCAGCCGGGTCGAGCCGCGGGCGGGTCGGATGCTGAAGGCCTATCGCCGCAAGGGCGAGACGGCGGGCGACACCCTGGGCCGCGCCCTGTCGGACCTGGTGTTCCGATGGCCCGCGCGGGTCTTCGCGGCGCGCCACCAGGGACGGACGCATTTCTACGAGATGGGCTGGCGTTCGCCCGCCTTTGACGGCGAGCTGGGCGCCTGCCATGCGGTGGAGATGCCGTTCGTCTTCGACACCCTGGCGACGGGCGCAGGTCCGCGCGGCTTCCTGGGCGAAAATCCGCCGCAACTCCTGGCCGACCGCATCCATCGCATCTGGGTCGACTTCGTCAGGTCAGGCGCCGCGCCTTGGCCCGAATACGAGCCTCGCACGCGCCAAGTCTATCGTCTCGACCTGGGCGAGGCGGTTCGCGATCCCGACATCCCCGCCGCCCGCCTGTGGCGCGAATAGACGAGCATGCCGATGTATCTTGAACGGTTTCGCGTGGACGGGCGCACAGCCCTGGTCACGGGCGGCGCCAGCGGCATAGGCCTGTGCTGCGTCGAGGCCCTGTCTGAAGCGGGCGCGCGCTTGGTGATCGCCGACCGCGACGCCGGGGCGGTCCAGACCGCTGTCGCCGCCCTGACGGACGCCGGCCGCGCCGTCGAAGGCGTCGTGCTGGACGTGACGGATCGCCAGGCCGTGGACGAGGCGGCGGCCGACCTCGCGGCGCGGCTGGGCGGGATCGATATCCTGGTCAACAACGCCGGGATCGCCCGCAGCGAGATCGCCGCCGAGGACATGGAGGATGAGCGCTGGCTGAACGTCCTGGACGTCAATCTGAACGGGACCTTCTGGTGCGCGCGCGCCTTCGGCCGCCAGATGCTGGATAAGGGGGCGGGCAGCATCGTCAATGTCGGCTCCATGAGCGGCTTCATCGTCAACCGGCCGCAGGGGCAGGCCCACTACAACGCCTCCAAGGCCGCCGTGCATCACCTGACCCGGTCGCTGGCGGCCGAGTGGGCGGCGCGCGGCGTGAGGGTGAACGCTGTGGCCCCGACCTATATCGCCACGCCGCTGAACGCCTTCGCCGATCCGGAGGCGCCGATGTATCGGCGCTGGATCGACTCTACCCCCATGGGGCGGATGGGCCGGCCCGAGGAGGTCGCCTCCGCCGTGCTGTTCCTGGCGTCGGAGGCCGCTAGCCTGATGACCGGCTCGATCGTCCTGGTCGATGGCGGATACAGTTGCTGGTGAGCGCGTCACGCACATCCGAACCCCTCCCGGTGGCGGGCGTCGAGTTGGGCGGCACCAAATGCGTGTGCGTGCTGGGCTCGGGCCCCGACGACATCCTGGCGGAGGCGCGCGTTGCGACGACCTCGCCGATCGAGACGCTGGACGCGGTGGACGAGATCCTGCGCCGGTGGCGGGACAAGTACGGCTTTCGCGCCTTGGGGATCGCCAGCTTCGGCCCGCTGGAGCTGGCCCCGCGATCTCCCGACCACGGACGCATCGTCAGCACGCCCAAACCCGGTTGGAGCGGCGCGGACTTGCTGGGCCGCGCGCGACGCTGGGGCGCGCCGGTCGGTTTAGACACCGACGTCGCCGCCGCCGCCTTCGCCGAAGGCCGATGGGGAGCGGCGCGGGACCTGTCGGCCTTCGCCTATGTGACGGTTGGCACGGGGATCGGCGTCGGCTCCGTTCAGGACGGCAGATCGATCCGCGGCCTGGGCCATGTCGAGGCTGGCCACCTGCGTGTGCCGCGTCTGTCGGGCGCCGAGGCCTTTGCGGGGGCCTGTCCGTTCCACGGCGATTGCGTCGAGGGTCTGGCCTCCGGCCCGGCCATCGCGGCGCGGGCCGGCTTTCCCGCCGAACAGCTCACGCGGTCCGACCCGGCCTGGGACGAGGTCGTCCATGCCCTGGCGGCGCTGTTCCACAATCTGGTGCTGACGACGGCGCCGGAGAGAATTCTGGTCGGCGGCGGCATCGGCATGGGCCAGGCGCATCTGCTGCCCCGCATCCGCGCGACGTTGGTCGACAGCCTGGCCGGCTATGCCCAGGGCGCGCAGGTCGCCGCGCAAATCGACCAATTCCTTGTCCAGCCCGCCCTTGGTTATCGCGCCGGACCCATGGGCGCCCTGGCGCTTGGCCTGATGGCGGCGGAGAAACCTATCTGACAGGTCTTGTCGCGCCTGTCAGATAGGTCCAATCTGGCCTCCAGCTCTCGCAGAAGGGCAGGAGGAGATCATGACAAGAGACACGGCGGAGCCTGACGAGCCGCCTCATTGCATCGTCGTTTCCCATGAGATGACCGTCGTCCGCGGCCGAGGCGCGCTGCGCCCGACCTCGGCGCCTCAGGACGCCCTGGCCCTGGTGTTCGACATGGGTGCGGCCAGCCCCACCCTGACCTGCGCCGGCTCCGACCATCTGGGCCAGGCGCTGGACAGCGGCGTAGGCGCGCGCGTGGCGTTGCTGCTGGCCCCGGCGGTGGTCGAGCGCATCGGCGGCCGGTTTCAGCCCAATCCCCAGACGGCCGACATCTACTATCTGCCTAGCGAATTGCGCGCCATCGCCCTGGCGGTGCGGGACTGCGAACGGTCGGGCGAGGCGGCGGAAATCTATCTCGCGGCCAAGAGCATCGAGCTGATCTACGAAACTTGGGCGCTGCTGGACGGGGGGAAGCTGACGCCGATGGCGTTCGGGGCTGACCTGTCCGAGGCGGACTGCCGGCGTATCGCCGCCGCCCGCCGCCTGGTCGAAACGCGCTGGCGCGAGAAGCTGTCGCTTGACGCGGTGGCGGCTGAATGTGGCCTCAATCGCGAAAAGCTGACTCGGGGATTTCGTCAGATGTTCGCCTGCTCCGTGACCGAGGCCCTGGCCGAGCGCCGCCTGACCCAGGCCAGCAGGATGCTGCTCACCACCGACCTTCCGGTGTCCTCTGTCGGCTATGAGAACGGCTACAGCAATAACGCCAGCTTCACCCGCGCCTTCGGCCGGCGTTTCGGCGCATCGCCGTCGGATTTCCGCGCCCGTCATCTGGCGGCCTGATGGGACCTTCCATGCCTGTTTCGGATCACGCCTCTCCGGGCTCCGTCGACGCGGGATCCCGCGTCGATCTGGCCATCCGCGCTGTTACGGATCATATCCGCGACAATGGTCTGAGGGTGGGCGACAGCCTGCCGGGCGAGGGGCATTTCGCCGCCAACCTGGGCGTCAGCCGGGCGGTGATGCGCGAGGCCTTCGGCGCCCTGGCGGCGCTGCGCCTGATCGACGTGGGCAATGGACGAAAGGCCCGCGTCGGCGCCTTGGACGGCGCGATCATCGCCGCCTCGCTGGATCACGCCGTCAGCACGGCCCAGATCACAGTCGCCGAAATCTGGGTGGTCCGGCGCACCATAGAGGTCAAGACCGCCGCCCTGGCCGCCGCCAGCCGGACTGACGATGAGGCGCGCGAGATCATGGCCCTGGCCGACCTCCTGGCGCGGTCGCGTCACGATATGCCCGCCACCGCCCGCGCCGACATCGCCTTTCACGAGGCGATCGCCAAGGCCAGCCATAACGCCTTGTTTGTCCAGATCGTCGCCTCGTTCGCTCCGTTGATGGAGGTGGCTGTCCCCGCCGCCTGGCGCACGCGCAAGGCCGGGGCCGATCCTGACATGATGCTGGAACGCCATCACCGCGTCGCCGAGGCCATCCTTCGCCGCGACCCCGTCGCCGCCGCTGCCGCGATGGACGAGCATTTCGACGCCGCCATCCACAGCGATCTGGTGGGCCTTGATCTGAAGGGCGCCAACTGATCCTTCCGCTGAGCATAGCTCTCAACCTTTCAGATAGGTTTGATGCGCGTAACCCTGAGGCTCAATAGCGACCGGACCAACTCCGGCGCCTCCCGAGGGGGAACCAGGAAATGCGTTTCAAGATGATGCTCGCCGCCGGCGCGGCCATCGCCGCCCTGTCTCAGGGCGCGGCCCACGCCGAGACTGTTCAGCAGGCCGACGGCGGAGCGCAGGCCGTCGCCCAGGTTGGTGACATCGTCGTCACCGCCCGCAAGCGCGAGGAGCGGCTCCAGGACGTGCCGATCGCGGTCACCGCCACCACCGGCGAGACGCTGGAGCGAGAGCAGATCAATTTGGTCAAGGATGTCGCCGCCCTGACGCCGGGCCTGAACATCTCCTCAGACGCGGTCGGCCGCGCCTTCCTGGCCATCCGGGGCGTCGGCAACACCCTGATCGACAGCGTCCAGCCGGGCGTGGGCATCTTCATCGACGGCATCTACCAGCCCAACACCTCGTATCTGAACAGTCCCGTCAACGATGTGGAGCGGATCGAGGTCCTGCGCGGGCCGCAGGGCACCCTGTTCGGCAACAACACCCTGGGCGGCGCGATCAACGTCGTCACCCGCGCGCCGACCGACACCTTCACCGGCCGCGCCACGGCCTCCTATGCGGGCCCCGACAATTATCAGACCTACGGCGCGGCGATCAGCGGTCCGATCGTCGAGGGTTCGCTGCGCGGTCGGCTGGCGGCCAACTATCACACCCAGGACGGCTTCTCGACCAACACCCTGGCCGGGGGCGACGCCCGGCCCCTGGAGACCCAGGCCGTCAACGGCGCCCTGGTGTGGGAGGTTCCCCAGGCCCAGCGCACGGAGCTGACGCTGAACGGCTATTGGAACAAGGTGACGGGCTCGCAGACCGCCTATTCCAACCCGTCGGGGCCGACCGCCTACGTCGATGACGTCCGGTTGAACCAGAACTCCATAGCCGCCTACGAGTACTGGGGCGTCAACGCCAAGCTGGTCGTCGACCTGGACCAGCGCACGACCCTGACCGGCATCCTGGCCTATGACTCGAAGGAAGGCCGGGCCTCGGGCGACGGCGACTTCGGTCCCATCCCCGTCATCAACGTCACCGACGGGCGCAATTCGCGCGATACCTTTACGGGCGAGGCGCGCTTCGACACTGCCTGGAGCGATCGCTTCAGCACGCTGGTCGGCGTTTTCGCCCAGCAGTCGGACAACACCGACATCGTTAACCAGACCGTCGACGCCGGCTATCTGCTGCTCGGCCTGCCGCCGGGCCTGTTGGTGCTGCCGCAGACCACCGCCCGCGACAGCCAGCTGAAGTCCCAGGCGATCTACGCCAACGCCTTCTACAACCTGGCCGACGACCTGGAACTGTCGGCCGGCATCCGCTTCGACCACCAGGAAGTGACCATCGACGGCACGGCGGGCACCTACACCGCAGACGAATGGGAGCCGCGCGTCACCCTGCGCAAGACCTGGAGCCCGAACCACTCCAGCTACGCCTCGATCTCGCGCGGCTTCCGGGGCGGCGGCGCCAATCCGCCGGGCGCGCCGAACCTGTTCTTCCAGGGCGACTCGGTCTGGACCTATGAGATCGGCGACAAGTTCACCAATGACAGCCGCACGCTGACGCTGAACACGGCGATCTATTACAACGACTACAGTCACTACATCGGCCAGAACGCCCTGACGCCACAGCTGATCGCGGTGAACCTCAACACCGGCGACGTCGAGAGCTACGGCGTCGAGGCCGAGGCGGTCTGGTCGCCGAACCACATCTTCCAGCTGAAGGCGGGCGGCACCTGGAACCATGCCCGCATCACGGACGACAGCGAGTTCGCCGCCATCATCGGCCATGGTCTGCCGTCGGACCGCATCCTGTTCCAGCCGGACGTGAACGGCTACGTCTCGGGCAACGTCAGCTATCCGGTCGGTCCCGGCGACCTTCGGGTGGACGTGACCGCCAGCTACAAGGGCGAACGTGTCGGCTCGACCCTCAGCCCGACGACCTTTCCGACGCTGGAAGGCTACACCATCGTCAACGCCAACGTCGCCTACGAATGGGACGGCTACACCGTGGCGGTGTTCGCGACGAACTTGTTCGACGCCGACTACTACGACTCCTACCTCGACAAGTCGTTGCTGGCGGCTTTCGGCTTCCCGGCGGCGATGGTGAACGACCTGGGCATCGCCGGCGACGGTCGCCGCGTCGGCGTCCGCCTCAGCGCCAAATTCTGAGGCGAGCGCGACGATGAGCGTGCCATCGGTAAACTCTGCGGCGGGCTGTCTGTCCCCGGCGCTGATCGACGAGCTGCGGGCTATTCTGGGCGATCGGCTCCATTTGGGCGAGGCGATGCGGCGTCATCACGGCGCCAGCGAAAGCCATTTCGAGGTCGTGCTGCCGGACGCCGTGGCCTTTCCGCATTCGACCGAGGAGGTCGCCGCCCTGGTGAAGGCCTGCGTCGCGCACGAGACGCCGGTGATCCCCTTCGGCGCCGGCACCTCCATCGAGGGCAACACCACTCCGGTCCGGGGGGGCGTCAGCATCGACCTGTCGGAGATGAACCGCATCATCGAGGTCCGGCCCGACGACTTCGACGTCTCGGTCGAGGCGGGCGTGCGGCGCGAGCAGTTGAACCAATACCTGCGCGACGTGGGCCTGTTCTTCCCCATCGACCCCGGCGCCAACGCAACCATCGGCGGCATGGCGGCGACTCGCGCCTCGGGCACCAACGCGGTCCGCTATGGAACCATGCGCGAGGCGGTCCTGTCGCTGCGGGTCGTGACGCCGGACGGCCGCGACATCCGCACGGCGCGACGCGCGCGCAAGTCGGCCGCCGGCTACGACCTGACGCGGCTGATGATCGGTTCGGAGGGCACGCTGGGGATCATCACCGAAGTGACCCTGAGGCTGCACGGCATCCCCGAATCCATCCTGTCGGCGGTCTGCGGCTTCGACACCCTGGCCGGGGCGGTCGACACGGTGGTGCAGTCCATCCAGTTCGGCGTGCCCCTGGCGCGGGTCGAGATTCTGGACGACGTGCAGATGCGGGCGGTCAACGCCTGGTCCGGACTCGACTATCCGGAGAAGACCACGCTCTTCTTCGAATTTCATGGCTCCGAGCGCGGAGTGCAGGAGCAGGTCGAGACTGTCTCGGCGCTCGCGGCGGACAACGGCGGCTCGGCCTTTCAGTGGTCGAACCTGCCCGAGGAGCGGGCGAGGCTGTGGAAGGCCCGGCACGAGGCCTATTACGCAGCCATCGGCCTCAGGAAGGGCTGCGTCGGCTGGCCCACCGACGTCTGCGTGCCGATCGGCCGCCTGGCCGAGTGCATCCTGGAGACCAAGCGGGACATCGAGGCCGCCTCGATCCCCGGCCCGATCCTGGGCCACGTCGGCGACGGCAACTTCCACGTCGTCTTCGTCATCGACCCCGACCGGCCCGAAGAGCTGGCCGAAGCCGAGGCCATGAACCGCCGCCTGGTCCGTCGCGCTCTGGACATGGACGGCACATGCACTGGCGAACACGGCATCGGCCTGGGCAAGCAGGCGTGGCTGGAGGAGGAACTAGGCGAGGCGGTGGAGATGATGCGCACGATCAAGCGTGCGCTCGATCCCCTGGACCTGTTCAATCCCGGAAAGATCTTCAACCTTTGACCCGCCCGTCCAATACCCGCCGCCTGGTCGATCCGGACCTGTTGACCTTGTTGGACGCCTGGCCGCAGGCGGAGCTGACCGAGGCCATGCTGCCGGCGCTGCGGGCGATGGGGCGCCTCCCCATGCCCGAGCTGGCGCCCGAGGCGACGGCCGTGCGGCTGGACGCCCGGTTCGCGCCCGGTCCGGCGGGGGCGCCGGACGTGCGCCTGCTGATCTACCGGCCCGCCGTCCAGACCGGACCGGTCGGCTGCCTTTTCCACATCCACGGCGGCGGCTACGTCATCGGCGCGGTGGACGCCCAGGAGGCGCAGCATCGCGACCTGGTCGCTCGGCTGGGCTGCGTCCTGGTCACGGTCGACTATCGCCTGGCGCCCGAGACGCCGTTCCCCGGCGCGATCGAAGATTGCTACGCGGGGCTGGCCTGGACCTTCACCCATGCGCCGGACCTGGGCGTCGATCCCGCCCGTATCGGGGTGATGGGCGAAAGCGCCGGGGGCGGCCTGGCCGCCGCCCTGGCGCTTCTGGCGCGCGACCGGGGCGAGCACGTCTTGGCTTTCCAGCACCTTATCTATCCGATGCTCGACGACCGGACCTGCGTCCACCCGGACCCGCATCCGTACGCGGGGGAGTTCATCTGGACGCCGCACAACAACCGCTTCGGATGGTCCGCGCTTCTGGGTCGCGCGCCCGGAGGGGCGGGCGTCAGCCCCTATGCGGCGGCCGCGCGCGCCGAGGACCTGTCCGGCCTGCCGCCGACCTTCATCGCCACAGGCGCGCTGGACCTGTTTCTGGAGGAAGACCTGGACTATGCGCGCCGCCTGCTGCGAGCCGGCGCGCCCACCGAACTGCATGTCTATCCCGGCGGCTTTCACGGCTTCGATTTCGACTCTAGCGCCCCGGTCGCCGTGAACGCGCGCCGTGACAGCCTGAATGCCCTTTCTCGCTTCCTGAAAAGCGCCTGAGCGCGCCGGAGATTCGACCATGGCGATCGTAACCGCACCTCCTGTCGAGCGGGCCGGCGTCGTGGTCGACGAACGACCGATCCGACGCACCGCCTGGCGCGCCGTGATGCTGGTGTCCTTCGTTGTGCTGATCGCCGGCCTCGTGCGGCTGGCCTTCTCGCCGATCCAGGAGGCGGCCAAGCTGGAGCTGGGCCTCAGCGACTATCAGATCAGCCTGATCCAGGGCATCGCCGCCGCCTTGCCGATGGCCGTCATCGCCATTCCGCTGGGCTGGCTGACCGACCATTCGAAACGGTCGCGCATCATGTTGATCCTGGGCCTGTGCTGGACGGTCGGCATGATCGGCGGCGCCTTCGCGAGCGACTTCGCCTCTCTGTTCGTCGCGCGGATGTTGGCGGGCGTCGGCGCCATGAGCCTGATCCCGGTCGCCATCTCGGTGCTGGCCGACTTGTCGTCGCCGGAGCAGCGCGGTCGCGCCATGCTGTTCCTGGGCATGGGCAACACCCTGGGGCCGGCCCTGGCCTTCGTCGTCGGCGGCGCCTTGTTCACGGCCTTCGCCGGCGATCTGGACCTGCCGGGCGTCCGTCTGTCCGCCTGGCGAGAGACGTCGCTGGTGTTTGGCGGGGTCAGCGCCCTTACCCTGCTGCTGCAGTTGGCGGTGCGCGAACCTGCGCGGCACGAGGTCGAGAACGCGGGCGCCTCCCTCGGGTTGATGCTGAAGGCTCTGGGGCGACGGTGGCGCTTCCTGCTGCCGCTGTTCGTCGGCCAGATCAGCGTCATCATGGCCGACGCCGCCGCCGGGGTCTGGGCCGTGCCGGTGCTGCAGGGCGACCTGGGCCTGTCCATCGGCGCGGCGGGCGCCTTGTTGGGCGGCCTGCTTCTGGTCGCGGGTGTGCTGGGGCCGGTGGTGGGGGGCTTCGTCGCCGACCTGGGCCATCGCAGTTCGATGCGCGGCGGCATACTGGTCGGGGCGGTCGTCGCCTCGGCCCTGGGAGTTCCGGCGGCGGTCTTTCCAATCATGTCGAGCACGCTCGCCTTCGGCGCCGTCCTGTTCGTGCTGCTGATCGCCGGCGCCGTCACGGGTCTGATCACCGCCACCGCCATCGCCGTCCTGGTCCCGAACGAGGAGCGTGGCGTGTGCCTGGGCGCCTTCATGATCCTGGGTTCGCTGATTGGCCTGGGCGCAGCCCCGATCCTGGTGACGCTGGGCAGCCGGATGCTGGGCGGCGAAAGCCATCTGGCGCCGTCCCTCGCTGTCGTCGGCGTCGTCACCGGCGCCGTGTCCCTGGTCGGCTTCCTGGTCGCGATGCTGAACGCGCCGCGCACTGTCGGGGGCTGACCGATGCACGGCGCGCTTTTCCTCAGGATCAGGCTGGGTTGTCTGTGGGCGGTGCTGCTTCTCGTCGGCCTGGTGGTCCTGGCTGTCGCCGTCGTGGCGGTTCAGGCGCGCCGGACGCCGGCGGGGACGCCCGAATATGTCGCCTTGGGAAGCTCCTTCGCCGCTGGCGCCGATCTCGGTCCGCTCCAGCGCGGCAGCCCTCTGTTGTGCGCGCGCAGCGTCAACGGCTATCCGCAGCAGCTGGCGCGCCGTTTGGACCTCTCGATCATCGACATGAGCTGCGGCGGCGCCGTCACGCGCCATGTTCTCAAGGGCGGCCAGTTCTTCCAGAGGGCCCAGATCCGCGCCGTCACCCCGCAGACCCGGCTCGTCACCCTGACGGTGGGCGGCAACGACATCGGCTATGTCGGCGACCTGTCCCTGTTGGCCGCGCGCAAGGACGCCTCGCCGTTCGGCTGGCTGGTCCGGACCTTCTGGCGCGGCCCCGAACCGGCGGCGGGCCGCGCCTACGACACGCTGGGCGACGAACTGCTGGCGACCATCCGGGCCGTCAAGGCGCGCTCGCCCCAGGCGGTTGTGGCCGTGGCGGCCTATCCGGCGCTTCTGCCCGAGGAGGGGACTTGCGACGCCCTTGGCCTCAGCCCCTCGGAGGCGGCCCTCATGCGCGATGTCGGCGACCGGCTGGCGGCGACCACGGAAGCGGCGGCGCGGGCCGGCGGGGCGATCTACGTCGACATGAACCGCCTGGGTCAGGCCCACGACCCCTGCTCGCCGGAGCCTTGGACGCGCGGCTGGAAGAAGGCGGGGGCCGCGCCCTTCCATCCCACTCTGCGCGGCGCCGAGGCGACGGCGGAACAGATCGCCATGGCCCTGACGCATGTGAGCGGGTTCGCTCAGCCCTGAGCGCCTGCGCTCAGTGGCGAATGTCCGATCGACGGGGCGCTGGCTTGGGACTGGGATTTATGATCCGGTCTTCTATTCGGGGACATAGATCATCTTGCCATCGGGTAGCCGGTAGGCCGAGCCCGCCTTGACGCCTTGGCCCTCGCCGATCTGCCCCTGGGATTCGTAGCGGGTCAGTTCGTCGCCTTCCTTCACGGTAATGCGCATGTCGGCCTTGCCGGGGTTCTCGATCACCACCAGGTCGCGCGCGCTGAAGGGGTTGAGCGGGTTCTGAACCAGAACCACCAGCAGGACGGCGATGATCACCACGAACAGGTCGATCAGATTGACAACGGCCGTGATGGGATCGTCGTCTTCTTCGTCGAGGAAACGCATCAGCCCGTCTCCCGCTCGCGTTCGATGACGCGCAGGTCCTGAAGCAGCCAGCGCCGGCGCACGGTCAGCACATAGTGGGCGATGCTGGCGGCGATCAGGGCCAAGGTGACGCCCGAAAAGGCCACCACCATGTTCTCGCCTACGCCCGAGGCGTCGCCACGGCCCAGCGCCAGCAGGGCGGGGCCCATGGGGATCATGGTGGCGACAAGGCCCAGCATCGGGGCGCTGCGCGAGACGATGCGCAATCCCTCGAGGTCCTTGAGGATCATCAGTTCCAGATCGTCGCTGGCGGCTCCGGTCGCTCGCCAGCGTCGCCATAGCGGACTGCGCCAGTGGGCGCGTCGGCGCTGACCGGCTTCCACCAGGAAGGCGCCGAGGGCGAACAGGGCATAGGCCATGGCGGCCAGGATCAGGATCAGCGCCGGCGCGAGGAACAGGCTGGAGACCTGATACAGGCCGGCTTCAAGCTGGGGCATGAGAGGACTTTCGAGGGAATGAGACAAGGCGACTGACGCCGCCCGCCAGGAAGGCGAGGAGAAACAGTAGGCCGCCCCACGGCGGGGGAAGTGACGGGGCCGGAGCCGGCGGCGGGATTTTCTCGAGGACCTGACCGTGCACCCTGTCGGAAGGCGCGGCTGTCGGCGTGGGCGCTGGCGCCAGAACCGGGGCCACGTTCGGGGAGGGCAGCGGGCGGGCCGCGCCCTGGCCGAAGCCGGAAGGCGTTGTCGCTCCGGGGAGAGCGCGAACGTCAATCTGCGCCAGGCGCGATTCCAGCGCCTGCCGCGTCGCCTCGTCCGGAGACCAGAAGCCCTTGGCGACGGCGTCTCGCAAGCGCTGGATCACCTGCCGTTCGGCCGTGGGGTTGTGGGCTTCGAACCATTCGCGCACGCCCAGGCCGCGTTCGTCGCGCACATAGACGTCATGAAGCGCCTGCCACTGATCCTGTCGAACCATGCCTGGGGCGGTCGCCTCCCAGCCGAACAGATTGTCGGCGAGGTCGACGATGGCCAGCGTCCCGGCATAGCCTTCGGCCTGCATGGCCTGAATCCAGGTGCGGTTAGTGTAGCGGCTGCGCATTTCCGCAGCCAGAAAATCGCGGGCGGCGACCGTCCTTGGCGACCTGGCCCGCGCGTCCGTGATGTAGAGAGAGGGCGCCTCGCCGCCGGCCCGGCGGATCGCCAGCGACAGGCCCCCCAGGTATTCGAAAGGGTGGTCGGTCGACAGGACGCCGTGCAGGTTGCTGGATCGCGACAGGGCGGCGGCCTGGACCCCGGCGAGCTGGGCCGCGAAGACGCCGCCCTCCGCTTTCCGGCCCCAGCGTCCCGCGCCATAGACATAGCCCAGGCGGTCAAGGAAGGGATCGGCCAGAGCCTCGGCGTCATTCCAGTTGTCGGCGTCGCGCACGGCGTCGGGCACGCCGCTGCCATAGTCGCCGGGTGCATTGCTGAAGATGCGGGCGCGGCCCAGGGCCTCGGCCTCATCGGTCGAAAGGCCTTCGGCGACCAGGCGAGCGGCGACGGCGCGGCTGTTCTCCGCAACGGGATCGCCGGGCTCGTTCTGTTTGGCGATGCGTTCGACCGCGTCGGCCAGCAGGCGCAGGAAGCCGTCGAACTGATCGCGATAGACGCCGGTGGCGTGCACCACCACGTCGATGCGCGGCCGCCCCAGTTCGCCGGCCGGTATGATGTCGAGAGCGACGACGCGTCCTCCTGCGTCCCAGCGCGGTCGCAGTCCCAGCGCGCGCAGAATCTGTCCCTCAGGAAGGCCGAGAGTGCGGACGGATTCGGACGACCACAGGCTGACGGCCATCTTGGTCAGCGGGCGCCCATCGTGCTCTTCGGCATAGGCCTGACGCAGGCTGTCCAGAGCCTCGGCGGCGGCGTCATAGGCGGCCTGGGCGGGGATTTTGTCCGGCGCGAAGGCGTAGAGATTTCGGCCGCCGACGGCTTCGGGGTTACGGACCGGATCGCCGCCTTCGCCGGGCAGGACGAAACGGCCGGACAGGGCCCTGAGCAGGGCGTCTGTCTCTCCGGTTTCCGCCAGGCGCCGGTCGAGGATTTCAGCGCGTTCGATCTGGGCGCGCAGAAGGGGATCGGCGACGGAACTGGAAGGAAGGCCGTCGCGAAGGTGACGTTGCAGCGTCTGGAAGGCCGGATCGGCGTGCAGGGCGGCCTGATCCTTGGCGAACACCTCCTGCTGGTCCAGGCCAAGCGCCTCGAAGTAGGGCGCGCCCAGTTGCTGCATGACGGTGGTCAGCCGGTGATCCGGCGAGGCCGGACGACCGAACACGTGCAGCCCGAGCGGCGTGGGCGCGCCGCCGACCTGATGCAGATAGTCGTGCAACTGATCCAGGAAGGTCGCGAAGTCGACGCGCGCGGTTGATCGCGTCCATCCCATGTCGGCGTCCACGCTTCGTTGCGCGGCGAGGTCGAGAATCTGCTCACGCACGGCGTCCTGCACCGCGCCCTCGTCCAACTGCTGGTGCTGATGGATCAGGTCGTGGAGAGTCTTGAGTTCGTCGTTCAGACCGGCGGGAGAAAAGGGCGGGGTCTGATGGCTGATGGTGACGGCGCGGCCGCGCCGCTTCGCCTGCATGGCCTCGCCGATGTTGTCCTGAATGTAGGGATAGACGACCGGCAGGTCGCCCAGCACGGCGAAGGCGTCGTCATGTGCTGACAGTCCCCGGTCCTTGCCGGGCAGGAACTCCTGCGTCCCATGCGTGCCCAGATGGATGAGGGCGTCGGCGTCCAGGACGTCGCGCAGCCACAGATAGGCGGCCAGGTACAGATGGTCGGGCGGCGCGGCGGTATCATGATAGGCTTCGCCTACACGGGCCGCCCGCGGCGGCTGAGGCAGGACGGTCAGGGCGCCGTCTCGGAATGCGGGAATGACGAAAGCCGCCTCGCCGTCGATGGTCCGCACCGACCAATGCCGCGCCGGGTCGCCCCAGCGGGCCTGGACGGCGTCACGCCGGGCGGCGGGCAGGGCGTCAAGCCAGGCGCGATAGCGGGCGACGGGCAGGGTCACGGCCAATTCCCGCTCCCGCAGACCGTCCAGTTCCTCATGCCGGTAGAAGGCGCCCAGCATGGCGCGCGCCGTCTCGATCCAGCGGACTTCGGGGAGCGGGGAAACTGCGTAGCCGGCTGCGTTCAGATCCTGGCTCAGCGCTTCCAGGCTGCGAGGAGCGTTCAGGTTCGAGGCCGAAACATTGGCCTCGCCGCCAGGGTGGTTCCAGAACATCAGGGCCAGCCGCTTTTCGGCGTTGGGCTTGTGACGAAGGGCGACGAGGCGGGCGGCGCGGCCGGCGACGGCTTCGACCTGTTCGGGAATAGGCGCCAGGGCGCCGTTGTCGAAAGCGGCGATCACCATGGGATCGCTCATGCCCCAGGCCTCGGCGGGCGCCATCAGAGCGGCGGCGGAACGGCTGGGCAGGCCCGTATCGGCTGCACGCCACGCTTCTATGCCGCCTTCGCGGTAGGAGAAGGTCATCAGGGCGGGGATGTCGAGCGCGATGAGTTGGCTAAGGATCGCGTCGCCGGCGACGATGTGCTGGGTGTTGATAAGCAGATCGGGAGCGAGCGGCGCGAGCGCCTCGGTCAGCCCCTGCGGACGACGTTGGTCGAACCAGACGCCGACGCCCTCCATACCTCTGGCGTCCAGCGCGGCGATAAGGGCGTCGATTACTGCGGTGTCGCCGTCCGCGACCTGTGAACTGGACATCAAGAGCGCCGCGCGGGCGCGCGCGGGCCGCTCGACAACCCATGCGCCGAAGTCGCTGCTGTCGTGCGCCTTGGCGCCTGGGTGATGATATCCCACCTCCTGTAGGGGCCGCGGCGGTGGAAGCGTGGTGGTGTCCCCGCCCGCGACGTAGAGCTTCAGATATCGGAACAGGAGGGTGAAATTCTCCCGGCCGCCCGCCGCATAGTAGCCGGCGATGCGCCGCGCCGCCTCGGGCGACAGGTTGCCGAAGGCCGGCGCGCCGCCGCCGATGCGGACCCATGGCCGGTCGTTGACATCAAGCCTGTCGCCGATGCCGGCCTGCACCGCTTCCACATCGGACGGGCGCGGCGTGTCCAGCAGGATGAAGTCGGCCCGGGCCCAGTCCGGTCGATCGTCGAGCGCAGAGATGGACGCTCCGCGCAGGACCACGCCCTCCGCTTCGGCCATGGCCTGTAGCCGCGCGAACTTGGCGGGCAGGACGAAATCGCTGCCGACAACCTGCACGGACAGAGCCGGCCTATCCTCGGCGGCGACACCCAGGTCCGGGGCCAGGCAGATGGCGGCGATCAGGATGAAGCGAAGCAACGCGCTCACGGGTCAGAAGCTCGCCGTGAAGCCGAGGTGGTAGAAGCGGCCAGGCTCGGCGAAGGAGAAGAATGCGGATTCCTCGGCCAGGCGCACGTCGGTCAGGTTCTGAACCCCGGCGCGCACCCACAGGTTCGGCTGGAGCTGGTAACCGCCCTCCAGCGACACCAGAGCATAGTCGGAAACCGCCTGCTGCACGGAGTTGGAGATCATCCATTGCTCGCCGACGTACTCGCCGCGAAGCTGGACGAAGCGGGTGTCCTCCGGTTGCCAGCGCAGGGTGGCGTGGCCGCTGTGCTCGGGCCGTTCGGACAAGGGCGCGCCCGTCTCCCGGTTTTCGCTGTCCAGGTAGGTATAGTCCGCTCTCAGGCTGAAACCGGCCGGTAGAGGCGCGGCGCCCGCCAATTCGAAGCCGCGAATTCTGGCCTCGGCGATGTTCTGATACAGGCGGATTTCACGGCCGCGCACGCCGCAGAACGCGGTGCAGCGTGTTTCGATCAGGTCTTTGATGTCATTGTCGAAAATGCCGACTCGGCCCATCCATCCGCTCCGGCGATATTCGGCCGAGGCCTCGTAGGAGGTTCCGATCTCCGGCTTCAGGTCGGGGTTGCCGTAGACCCGAAAACGACCTGCGGCCGCTATGGTCTCGAACTCCGGCGACAGTTGTTTCAGACTGGGCGACTTGAAACCTCGCCCGCCGCCGGCCTTGAGCGTCAGTCCCTCGAGCGGCGACCAGACGGCGTAGAGGCGCGGGCTGGTCTGCCACCCGTACTGCTCGTGGTGATCGAAACGCGCGCCGGCGGTCAGCGACAGCGAGGGCGTCAGGGCCCGCTCGTCCTGCACGAACAGGGCGTAGCGTTCGCCTTCCAGCCGGCCGGAGCGGGAGGCAGCCGCGTCTTCCAGCCCTTCGCGCCGCCACTCGCCGCCCACGCTCAGGCGATGGCCCGCCCAACGGTCGAACGTCGCCCGGCCGTCCAGGATGTCCTCCTGCATTCCGACAGGGCGCGAAGGGGTCTGGCCAGCCGTCACCGCATTCTCGCGATCCAGCGTCGAACGGTAGGCGCGGGCGGCTGTTTCGCCCCAGCGCCAGAATCCTCTGTGGGATAGGGCGTACTGGCGCCGCTGCACCGTGTCGGCGAAGCGATAGTAGACGGGCGATGCGCCTGTAGTCGCCGTGTCGCGATAGCGGTCGTCGCGTCCGGCCAGGACGGTCAAATCGATCCGCTGCGCCGCATCCGGCGTCCAGCTCAAGGTCGCCGAGCCGGTGAGGGTCTCGCGATCTTCGAGGTCGGAAAGGCGACGGTTCGTCGCCTGGGGCGTATTGGCGCGCGCCTTGGATTCCGCGAACAGGCTGAGGCCGAGGCGGTCCTGCGCCAGCGGGCCGCCCACATAGGCGCCGACTTGGTAGGTTTCGCCCCCTCGGCCATCCTC
This sequence comes from Bordetella sp., assembly GCA_017308115.1. GTDB lineage: Bacteria > Pseudomonadota > Alphaproteobacteria > Caulobacterales > Caulobacteraceae > Brevundimonas. The sequence goes on along the minus strand of JAFKFS010000022.1, from coordinate 29,339 downwards.
GCGTAATCCGCCCATGGCGGTCAGGCTGCCGCGCCACTCATCGGCCGCGCTGCGGGTGATGACGTTGACCACGCCGCCGAGGGCTTCGGACCCATAGAGCGAGGACATCGGTCCGCGCACGACCTCGACGCGTTCGATGGCCTCTGCCGGAATCCAGCCCAGGTCGAAGTCGGCGTGCTGCATGGCGTTGGCGGCGGCGTTCACCCGTCGCCCGTCGAGAAGGAACAGGGTGTGTTCGCTGGGCATGCCGCGGATGGAGACGCCACGCCGGGTCAGCCCGGCGCCGTTGAGCATCACGCCCGGCACGTCGCGCAGGACGTCGGTCAGGTCTTGAACCGGGCGTCGAAGAAGCTCTTCGCGGTCGATGACGGTGACGCTGGCGGGCGCGTCGGTCGTCGTCCGCTGGGTGGACGTGGCGGTGACGACCACGTCTGGCAGGCGTTGCGGCGGGGTGTCTTCGGCGATGACGGGAAAAGCAGTCCCGAGGGCGGCGGCTAACGCCGTCGCAGAGACCTGAATGATAGCGGATTTCATGGTGTCGGATGTCCAGGAAGTCGTTGGGCGTACGGCCTGCGCCGTCAGTTCATCAGGTGGGCGGCGCCGAGCAGCAGGCCGCCTGTGACGGTGATCGGCGTCTCCATCTCGTGCGTCGGCCATTCGGCAGCGGCCGGGAACAGCAGGGCGACGCCGAACACGCCCAGGCCGATCAGCGGCCAGGCGCGGCGACCGTCCGGCGTCGGGCGGGGCAGGGTCCAGGCGGCGATGGGGCCGTCGGCCCGGGCCGACGGCGACAATGCGGAAACACTCGCGGCCGCGAGCAGGATCGATCTTGAGTGCATGACGCTCCCCCGTTCACGAAGAGAGTCGCTATTATGTTATATCGTAACATTCATCAAGCGAGCATGAGGGAGGCCATGAATGAAGGACGAAGGACCCGCCGCCGAGGCCGAACGGCTGCTGAACGAAATCTACCTGTTCGTCACACATGGGGTTTGATCGCCAGCGATCATTCAGCGAGCCGTCGTTAAGGGCTTTCGGCAGTCATTTGCGCACTCGCGGCACATCTCGCCGCAGAAGCGGCAATGGCCGTGATCATGACTGCAGTCGTTGATGCGTCAGACGGCCGTAACCATCATAGGCCATCGGAGTGCCTTTTTCCTCGGATGCCTAGGCAGCGGATATCAGGATATTTATGCCAAGAAGCGGATCGCTAGGGTGAAGTATCGGCCAAATTCTGCTTCTCCACCCAAGTCTCTCAAAGCCCCGCTGATGCCCTCAGCGTGGGCTTTCTGCTGTCTCGTCCAATTTCAGCGACGCCAGAATCCCGTGCAGTTCCGACTGGAACACGCCTCACTGGTCGTGTTACCGGCCACGCCTCGCGGACCTGTGCCGGTGCTATTTCCAGTATTCGATTATCCGAGAGACTTTGTCGTACCAAAATTCGAAATGACCTTGTTTTGAGCAATCTGTGATTGCGACGGCCTTGGATAAAGGCGAAGAAAGATCTTCCGTCGAACCAGTTATGTCGAATGCGGGTCAACTTGGCCGACCGATCAGCCACGGCCTATGAAATGCTCCTATGGGCGCCGGATCCCGCCGCCCTGACCATTAGCGTGCCGCGATGGCGCACGCTTCCGGCGACGCCGTCGATCGATGTTTCGGCGATTGGATCGGTCAGATCAGGCTGGAAGGTCGGCTAGGGTCGACAACTCATCGTAGATCGCATCGCCGGTCCGCTTCTCGGCGTCCCGCCAGTTGGTTGCGGTCGTGGGGTTCACCAGGACCCCGTCGTTCGTGAGCACCAGCACATTCGGTAGACCCGTCAACTCCGAAATCCCGAAGCGCCGAGCGATGCCCAGATTGTGTCCGTCACCGCTTCGCGGCATCCCGATGTTCACGAAGACGAGTTCGTACTTACGTTCAATCAGTTCGGCGAAGCGATCGGTCGCCAGCCAACCGGCGAGAGCGCGGCTGTCGCTGCACCAGTTAGCACCCATCACCAGCAGGACCCGCTTTCCCGACTGTCTGGCGCGCGCCAGCGCGAGGTCCACGTCGGCGGACGCGTTGTCGCTCACGTGATAGGAGCGCGCCTCCGGCTTTGTCGTGGCCACGGGGGGCGACGCAGGCGTCGGCGCAGAGGCGCAGGCCGTCACGGCCACCGCCATTGAGACGATCAGCGTAATTTGTTTCACCAAGCGATCCCCCATGGACGGCGCCGCCAGCGATGATCATCGATGCGATGCCCCGGCGCCGAAACCCCGCTTCGCCACGAATTCGGTAATCGGTCAAGCCGTGGCGGCCCGCTGGACCGGCAAGGCTGTCGAGACCCCAGGTCGAGGGACGCCGATGCGCCGTTTTTGTTACGGGTTCTGAGCAGGGTTGCGTTCTGAGGGCTAGGGGCGGGGGACGCCTCAGGACCAGAAAAGGGGCGGCAGTGATGGGTTTCATGGCTTCAACGACGAGGCGGTCTGTGCGTGGGGTGCTGGCGGCTTCGGTCGCTGCGCTTGCCCTGCATGGGACCGCCGTCGCTCAAGACGGGCGCAGGGTCGAGTTCAACATCGAGGCGCAGCCGCTTGCGACGGCGCTGCTGGACTATGCTCGCCAGGCTGGAGTTGAGATCGCCGTGGAGCCCCAGGTGACGCGCGGGCGACGAGCGCCTGCAATCAAGGGCGGCTACGACATCGAAACAGCCCTGCAGACGTTGCTGCGGGACATTCAGGGCGTCGTGGTGCGCCGCACGCCTCGTGGAACCGTCATCATCGAGGCGGCGACGCCCGGCGAGCCGTCGATGCAGCACAGCGCCTATGAGGTCGATGATATCGTCGTCACGGCGCGCAAGCGCGAGGAAGACCTGCGCTCGGTCGCCGGATCTGTCAGCGCTATGTCCGGCCGGCAATTGGACGAGTTGGGCGCCCAGAGCTTCGCCGACTACCTGACCCGGGTGCCCGGCATTCAGTTCAACGACGCCATGCCGGGCTATTCGTCCATTTCCGTGCGCGGGGTCTCGACCACCACCTCGATCGACGTGGGCCAGGCTTCGACCGGCGTCTACATCAACGACATTCCCCTGGCCGATCCGTTCAACAGCGCGGGCATCCCCGACGTCGACACCTTCGACGTGCAGCGGGTCGAGGTGCTGCGCGGGCCGCAGGGGACCCTGTTCGGATCGGCGGCCCTGGGCGGCGCGATCAACTATATCGCCGCTCGCGCCGACACCGGCGACAGGGCGGGACGGATCGAGGCCGGCGTCGCGGACACGGCGGGCGCGGCCGACCCCGGCTATCAGGTCAAGGGCATGATCAACCTGCCGTTGATCCAGGACCGGCTGGCGGTGCGCGCCGTCGCGACCTATCGCGAACGGGCCGGCTATATCGACAACATCGGCGTCGGTGCGCGCGATTCCAACAGCATGGAGACATTCGGCGGACGCCTGTCGGTCGAATGGAAGCCGACCGACGCCGTCTCGATCTCGGCCTTGAGTCTCTATTTCGAGAGCGAGAACGACGACGCCTTCACCGCCTTCTCGACCTTGCCGGACCTCCAGCGCTCGACCCGCCTGCTGGAGCCCTTCCGGTCGACGACCGAGATCCACAGCCTGCGCGGGGATATCGATCTGGGCTGGGCGTCGCTGACGGTTCAGGGCGCCCATAGCGAGAAGTCCACGCACAACGTCACCGACTTCACCAACACATTCGGCGGCCTGTTCAGCCGCATTCCGACACAGATTCCGCTGATCGCCGAGCGGGCCTCCAAGGGCGATCTGATCGAGGCGCGGCTGACGTCCAGCGGCGACGGCGACTTCGAATGGCTGGTCGGCGCCAGCTATTTCGACAGCCGGATAGACATGCCCAGCTATGCCGAGTTCGCGGGCGCGGCGGCCCTGATCGAAAGCCTGTACGCCGGCAGCCACGGCGCGGGCGTGGGCCAGAAAGCGGCGCCGAACGATCGGTTCAACGACTACTTCCTGCGCGTGAACGGACAGGAGAAGGCGGTGTTCGGGGAGGCTAGCTGGCGTTTTGCGCCCAGTTGGACCCTGACGGCGGGCGGCCGCTTCTTCGACACAGCGATCGATCACCGCAGCCGTCAATCCGGTCTGGCGACGCTGCTGTCCACGGGATCGCCGAACGCCCGTCCGGCCGCGGCCGACGCCTCCGAGCAGGGTTTCAACCCCAAGGTCTCGCTGCGCTATGAGCCGAGCGACGAACTGATGGTCTATGGTCTGGTGTCGAAGGGCTTCCGGTTCGGCGGCCCCAACGCCATCGCGCCCAATCCGGCCTATCCGTCGCCGTCGTCCTTCGACTCCGACTCTCTGATCAACTACGAGGTCGGGGTTCGCGCCTCGACCCCGGATCGGCGCTGGCTGGTCGACGCCACCCTCTATTACATCGACTGGAGCGACATCCAGTTGCTGATCGTGCGCGGGGACAACCTGGCCTACGCCGACAATGTGGGGTCGGCGCGCAACCTGGGCGCGGATCTGGCCGTGACCTGGCGGCCGACGCCCAGCTTCGCCGTCAACTCCACCGTGGGCTATCTCGACGCGGAGCTGAGCGAGGCCCTGCCCGCGCAGGGCGTGGCCAAGGGCGCCATGCTGCCCGGCGCCTCGCGTTGGCGGCTGTCGAGCACCCTGACCTGGCGAGGGGATGCGGCGGTCGAACCGATGCTGATCGCCTCGCATCGCTATATTTCCGACGCGCCGAGCAACCTTCAGGGGACGCTGCGTCAGGGGGACTACAACCTGTTCGACCTGCGCGGCAGCGTGACGCTGAACGACGCGCGACTGGAAACCTATGTCGAGAACCTGACGGACGCGCGCGGCGTGACCGTGTCCCAGATGAGCGGCGGCGTCCTGCGTCACCACTATGTGCGGCCGCGCACCATCGGCGTTCGCGTCACCTATGACTTCTGAGCGGAGAGAGCCGATGTCTTCGCGAATGCAGACGATCGCCGGGGCGGCGCTCCTGGGCCTGGCCTTGTCGGCGGGTGCCGCCTGGGCCCAGGCCGAGTCGGACTATCTGACGACCCATGCGACCAAGGCGGGCGTGGTGGTCATGCCGGGGCTTCATTACGAAATCCTGGCCTCGGGTCCGGTCGATGGGCCGCATCCGAGGATGTCGGACCAGATCACGGTCCACTACGAGGGGCGACTGGTCAGCGGCGAGGTGTTCGACAGCTCGTTCGAAAAGGAGCCCGTGACCTTCCCGCTGCGGGGCCTGATCCCCGGCTGGGTATCGGCGCTGCGCATGATGCGGCCCGGCGACGAGTGGCTGCTGACCCTGCCGCCCGAGCTGGCCTATGGCGCGCGGGGCGTGGGGCCGATCCCGCCGGACGCGGTGCTGATCTTCCGCATCCGTCTGCTGTCCGTCACCCCGCCGGCCGAGGCGCCGAAATGATCCGGCGGCGGTTCCTGGCGGCGGCCGCGGCGTCGGCGCTTGCCCTGATCTCCGCGGCGCCCGCTCTGGCCGTCGAAGGCGGGCCCGTTGGCGACGACCTGGAATGGCTGGAGCCGGCCGAGGGCGAGCGCGCCCTAGCCTGGGCCCGAGAACAGACCGCCGCCGCTCGTGCGACCCTGTCGGCCGAGCCTGGCTATGGCGGCGTGCTGGAGGAGCTGAAGTCCGCCCTGACGGCCTCGTCGCCGGTGACGGACATCGCTCTTCTGGGGCCGCGCGCGGTTCGGCTGAAGCGCGACCCCGACTTTCCCAAGGGCCGTCTTCAGGTGGCGGAAAGGGGCCCGAGCGGCGCCCTGGGCGCATGGAAGACGGTGCTGGACGTGGCGGCCTTCGCCGCCCAGGAAGGCCGCCCCTATACGCTGAACTGGACCTATGGCTCCGCCTGCTTGCCGCCCGAGAACAGGCTGTGCCTGCTCGGCTTTTCCGATGGCGGCGGCGATGAGCTGATGCTGCGCGAGTTCGACCTGGAGACGGGGCGCTTTGTCGAGGGCGGCTTCGCGGCGCCGGCCGGTCGGGTGCAGTCGGCCTGGATCGACGCCGACACCGTCTTGATCGCCCACGCGCGCGACGGTGATCCGCGCACGGCGGCGGGCTGGGCGGCGTCGGCGCGTCTGTGGAGGCGCGGACAAGCCCTGGCCGAGGCGCCGGTGGTCTTCACCGCGCCTTCCAGCGACGCAACCTTCCAGTTCACCCGCATCGGATCGGCGCCGCGCGTGCTGATGACCCGGGTCATCGACTATTCGACCTTCGAGGTCTTTGCCGTCGATGGCGAGGGCGCGGTCAGCAAGCTGGCCTTGCCGGTGGACATCAAGCCCTTCGGCCCCCTGGGGGGGACGGACCGGCATATGGTCTTCCAACTGTCGGAGCCGACCAGGATCGACGGACGCATGGCTGCGGCCGAGAGCATCGTCGCCTATGATTTCGGCGCTGATGTTCCTGAAAGCCGGCGGCTGCAACTCGTCTATGAGCCGAAGGCGGGGCAGGTCGTGTCGTCCTACGGCGGGTTCCGAGCGACATCGTCGCGGGTCTTCTTCCCCGTGCAGTCGGGTCTGGCCGTGACCGTGATGGCCGCGCAGCATGGCCAGTCAGGCTGGAGCGCGGCGCCGTTCGAATCCGCCGATGCGGGCGTCGATCTGTCGGTCGCTTCGGCGGACGCCACGGGCGAGGATGTGGTTCTGCGGCGCGCGGGCTTCCTGCAACCGACAGTGCTGGAACTGGCGTCGGGGGATCGCCGGACGCCGTTGGAGACAGCGCAGGAGGTCTTCGATGCGTCAGCCTTCCAGGTGGACATCCGCACGGCCCGATCGCGCGACGGGACGGCGGTTGACTATTATCTGGTCCGGCCCAGAGGGGCGTCGAAGAATGTGCCGACGCTTATCACCGGCTACGGCGCCTTCGGCATCACCCTGCCGCCCGCCTATCTAGGCCGAGCCTTCGGCGGCGAGGCGCTGAAGCTGTGGTTTGATCGGGGCGGAGCCTTGGCCGTGGCCGCAATTCGCGGCGGTGGCGAGAAGGGGCAGGGTTGGCGCCGCGCAGCCCTGCGGGAACGGCGTCAGGTGTCCTATGACGATTTCTTCGCCGTGTCCGGGGATCTGGTGAACAGTGGCTTCACCCGACCGGAACGGCTGGGCGTGTTCGGCACCTCGAATGGCGGGCTGCTGGCCGCCGTGGCCGTCGTGCAGAGGCCGGACCTGTATGGGGCGGCGGTCAGCGACGCCCCATTGGCCGATATGCTGCGCTATGATCGCATCGCCATGGGGGCGGCGTGGAAGGATGAGTATGGCGACCCAGCGAATCCCGTGACCCATGCGGCGTTGTCGGCCTATTCGCCGGTCCATAACGTGCGCGCGGATGGCCGCTATCCGCCGATCTTGATCTCGGTTTCTACGACCGACAATCGCGTCGGCCCGGCCCATGCGCGCAAGCTGGCCTGGCGTCTGTCACAGGCGGGGGGGCAGGTCTTCCTGATCGAGGACGAACAGGGCGGCCACGGCGTCAGCGATCCCCTTGCGCGGCCGGACCTGATGGCGTTGCGGATGCAATTTCTCATCGCTCGGTTGATGCGGCCCTGAAGTCTTTGGCTAAGGACAGGATCATGGTGGAAGGCGAACGGAACGGGGAGGCTGGCGAGGCGGCCTCCGATTCCGCGCGCGACGGCTACACCCTGACGGCTCTGGCCGAGGAGTTCCGCCCAGCCCTGCTGCGCTACTTCGCGCGGCGTGTGCGCCAGTCGGAGGAGGTGGAAGACCTGGTGCAGGAGGTGTTGGCGCGACTGGTGCGTCGTTGCGAGGTTGTGAAGATGGAGGCTGTCCGCGCCTATGTCTTCGAAACGGCCAGCAGCGTCCTGACCGACTGGGTTCGCCGCCGTCGCAGCCGACAAGCGGATGATCATGGCGTCCTGTCCATCGATCAGCCGGCGCCCGAAGATTTCTCGGCGGACCGTATCCTTTTGGGGCGCGAGCGTCTGCAGCGGGTCACGGCTGCCTTGTTGGAGTTGCCGGAGCGGCCGCGCGCGGTCTTCGTGCTGCGGCGGGTGGAGGGGATGAAGTATCAGGATATCGCTCGCCGCCTGGGGGTGTCTCTGAGCTCGGTGGAGAAGGACATGAGGCGCGCGGTGTTGCATCTTGCGGAACGGATGGGCCGCGAATGATGCGATGTAAGAACAACCGGACGCTGGCAGGGATGACGCCCGCCGAAGCTGCGGCGCACTGGCTGGTGCGCCTGGATGGCGACGACGTCTCTGCGACGGAGGAGGCGGCTTTCGATGCCTGGCTGTCGAGCTCGCCGGCCAATCGGGCCGCCTACGCTCAAGCCTGCGAGGCTTGGGAGGCGGTTGATCTGGTGGCGCAGGATCCGACGGTTCAAGCCCTGCGCACATCTGTGTTGGCGGGGCGGCGGCCTGGGCTCCGGCCGACCATGGCGCAATTCGCTGCGATCGCGGCCGCCCTTGTTCTGTCGATCGGCCTGGGCGTGGCGGCTGTGGACGGATCAGGTGTCGCGGCCTGGATGGCTGGCGAAACCCGCTACGCTACCGATGTCGGGGAGCGGCTGGACATTGTTCTGGCGGACGGAACCGCCCTGACGCTCAACACCGACAGTCGTCTGGCCGTTCGTTATCGTGGAGACCGCCGCGAGGTGCGGATGGAGCAGGGACAGGCCTATTTCGACGTGGCGCACGATCCGTCGCGGCCTTTCTCCGTCGATGGCGGCGGGCGCCGGGTGACGGCCCTGGGAACGCGTTTCGAGGTTCGGGTGGATCCGCACGCCTTCAGCACGACCCTGCTGGAAGGGTCGGTTGTGGTCGATCCCTTGAAGACGGCGGTCGACGCCGCTCCAGGACGCGTGGTCCTGGAGCCGGGAGAAACGTTGACAGTGCGGCCGGGGCGCAAGACGGTCGTAGCGGTTCACGCCAGAACGGCTGCACCGGCTTGGCGCGACGGGATGGTCGAGTTCGACGACGAGCCCTTGATCGTCGTTGTCGCGGAGTTGAACCGCTACAGCCGACACCCGATCCGTTTGCGCGACAAGCGATTGAACGCTCTCAGCGTCAGCGGGGTGTTCAAGGCCGGTCGGCCGGAGGGCTTCATGGAAGCCCTGAGCACTCTGCATCCGGTGCGGATCGTCGACCATGACGATGGAATAGACGTCTATTGGGAGGGGGCGGAGTCCTGATGGCGGCGGCGTGAAATGTTCTGACGACCTCGGCGATGGCTGCGGGCGACAGCAGGTGGGGCGTGACGCCCGCGAATGCGCGCTCCTCCGCTTTGCGCATTTTCGCTTGAGCGGCATGTGGCGCGGATCGTCTGCTGTGGGCGATCGATCGCTTCGGGGAGTTGGATGGGCGGGGGGACGCATCCGGGCCGACCCCACAGCGCCATCGGCCAGCCTTCGATCAACTCTGATTTGCAGCGATATTTGAACCGCCTCAGGCGGCTACTGTGAAAACCATGCTTGTCGGGCGCGCTTCCAGTCTGGGCAGACGGCCACTTCCGGCGACATAGAAGCCCCTGCATGTCGCTGGAGATCGGCGCGCCGCAGCACAATCCGCCTCATGATTTCCCTGTCGAGACCAGCCGCGCTCTGGGACTTCAGCCTTGGTGTCGTCCTATATGGCATTCAGGGCTGCGATCGCCGCGACGAGCGACTGATTGAGCACGTGATACTGAAGCGCGGTTGCTGGATTATCTTCGAGGTCAAGCTCGCCCAATGCGTCGGCCGCCCTTCCATCCAGCGACGGAAAGGCCAGAGCGAGCAAAACAGTCTGGCGATTATCGCTTTCCAGAGCCGCCGACAGCCGCGCGATGTCGCATTCAAGCAGTTCAAGCCGCCTCCTTGCGTCTCCGTCCGTGCGGGCAAGCGATCGCAACGTGTCAGCCAGCAGAGCAGCCTTCGATAGAAGATCGCGCAGGCGCGCGCTTGTTTGTGACTTCATCATCGATTCCATCCGCCGGATTGGGATGCAGCGGCCGTCGATCGCCGCTGGCGCCCCATCTCTTCACGCCCCATTTGCCCATGATAGGGCTGATACCGGCTCGTAACCGGTCTGTTCAGTTATTCTTGCCTCCCGGGCCGTGAGCGCCACGATCGACCAACCGTCGCAGCGCCTCTCGCATCCAAGGTGGGCGGATGATCAGTCATCGCGCGTGAGGCCGTAGCCGGTGGCGAAGGCGTCGCGGATGGCCATGACGCGTCGGCTGTCGGCGTCGCCGCTGCGGCAGACGAAGGCGATCTTGCGCGTCGGGGTGTCGTCGTCGAGCCGAATCTGACGCACCGGCGCGCGAACCCGCGAACCGGTCGGAAGGCGTGGAATGATGGACACGCCCAGTCCGGCCGAGACCATGGCCAGGACGGCCTCGATGGATTCCAACTCGAAGCGCGGGCGCGTCCCTGGGGATAGTCGATACAGATAGCTGGCGGCGGTCCGCCCGCTGGTCAGGGAGGTGTCGAACTGAATCCAGTCGTAGCGGGCGACGAGCGCTTCGGCCGTCGTCTCGATGCTGTCGGGCGGCGCGACGAAGACGAAGGGTTGCTGCTCCAGGTCCTGCCAGTAGAGACGGCTCGATCCGCCTGAGGTCGGGCGGACCAGCGCGGCGCCGTCCAGCCGTCCCGCCTTGAGGTGCTCCAGAAGCTCGCCCGAGTCGCCCTGGATCACGCGCACGCTGAGACCGGGGTGGCGCCTGCCGATTTCGCGCAGGACCAGGGGAATCATCGTCGGTTGCAGCGAGCGGATGGCGCCGATGACGACGCGGCCGGTCAGGGCGACCGCGTGACGGGTGCGCGCCTCCTCGACGGCGTCCAGGGCGCCGCGCACGTTCTCGGCCAGTTCGACCGCCAGCGGCGTAGGCCGTACCGAGCGTCCTGAGCGGTCGAAGAGCGGCTGTCCCAGGTACTCCTCCAGTCTTTTCATCTGCAGGCTGACGGCGCTGGCGGTCAGGCCCATGTCGTCTGCTGCGTTGGCGAAGCTGCCGTGCCTCAAGACGGAATTCAGGGTCATCAGGAATTCAAGCTTCATCGTTCAGCACTCCGCGCGTCTCGGGGGCGAGGCCGCCGCTCTTCTATCATGAGGAATCGTTATCTATCGAAGCAGGAAACGTCACTATTTCTTCAGTGTGACGATTGTTACCACTCACATGACGGATCGCGAGGCCGCTTTCGGTCCGGCAAGCTCCCAGCGCCCGCAGAGGCGAGGGACAGGGAAGAGACAATGAAGGTTGGACACGACATCAAGATGCTGATCGACGGCCGGTGGATCGAGGGCGAAGGCCCCGCAATCCCGGTGGTCGATAAATGGACGGGCGCGGACCTGGGCCGGATCCGCTCCGGCACCGTCGCCCAGGTCGACGCGGCCGTTGCGGCTGCGCGCGCCGCCTTCGCCGCCGTCCGCATCGAACCTTATGAGCGCAGTCGACTGCTGAACCGGGTCGCCGACCTGATCCTGAATGATCGCGAGGCCATGGCCGCGATGATCGTCGCCGAGTCCGGGGTGCCGTGGAAGGATGCTGACAATGAGGTGGCGCGCGCCGCCGAGACTTTCCGGGTGTCGGCCGAGGAAGGGCGGCGCCTGACGGGCGAAATGGTGCCGATCCAGGGCGCGGCCGGCCAGTCGGGCCGCATGGCCTACACCCTGCGCATGCCGCGAGGCGTCGTGGGCGGCATCAGCTCGTTCAACTCGCCGTTGAATATGGTGGCGCACAAGGTCGCCCCGGCCCTGGCTTCGGGCAACGCCGTGGTCTTCAAGCCGCCGGTCGCCACGCCGCTGTCGGCGACGCGCTTGTTCGAGCTGATGCTCGAGGCGGGCGTTCCGGGCGGTCTGATCAACCTGGTTCACGGCGGCGGGGCCGAGGTCGGCGCGCCTCTGGCCGCCCATCCGGGCGTCGACTTCTTCACCTTCACCGGCAGCACCCCCGTCGGCAAGGCGATCCGGGCCAGCCGAGGCATGCGGGCGACGGCGCTGGAGCTGGGCAGCATCGCCGCCACCATCGTCTGCGCCGACGGCGATCTGGAGCGGGCGGCCGTGCGTTGCGCCCAGTCCGGTTTCCGCCGTCAGGGCCAGGCCTGCACCTCGACCCAGCGGCTGTTCGTCGAACGGTCGGTCCTGGAGCGTTTCCTGCCGATGTTCCTGGCCGAGGTCGCCGCGCTCAAGGTCGGCGACCCGCGCGATCGTTCCACCGATGTCGGGCCCATGATCAGCGAGGCCGAGGCCGTGCGCGCCGAGGCCTGGGTCCGTGAGGCCGAGGCGAAGGGCGCCAGGGTCCTGGCGGGCGGCGAACGGCGCGGCGCCGTGCTGGCCCCCACCGTCCTGGCCGAGGTCGATCCCGGGGCGAAGGTGCTGTGCGAGGAAATCTTCGCCCCGGTCCTGACCATCCTGCCGTTCGATACGCTGGATGAGGCGATCGAGCGTGTGAACGCCACCCCCTTCGGCCTGGCGGCGGGTCTGTTCACCCGCGACCTGAGCCGCGCGCTGAAGGCCGCCGAACGGCTGCATGTCGGGGTGGTGCACCTGAACGAAGCCTCCAGCAGCCGCGTCGACCTGATGCCTTTCGGCGGGGTCAAGGACAGCGGCGTCGGGGTCGAAGGCCCCCGCTACGCCATGCGCGAGATGACCGAAGAGCGTCTCGTCACGATCACCCTGTGATGGATTTGGATATGTCAGCAGACAGCGTAACCGCCGCCATCTTCATGGCGCAGTGTCTCAAGGAAGAAGGCGTCGAGAAGGTCTTCGGCCAGTGCGGCCATACCAACTACGCCCTGATCGACGCCTGCGACCGGCTGGGCATCGAATATGTCTCCTTCCGCCATGAGCAGCAGGCGGTCCACGCGGCCGACGCCTATTATCGGGTGTCGCGCAAGCTGGCGGTGATCAACGTCCACCTGTCGCCCGGACTGACCAACACCGTCACCGGGGTCGCCTCGGCGGCGATGGATGGAACGCCGATGCTGGTCATCACCGGCAACACCCCGACCTATCACCACCCGCGCGAGGCGCATCAGAGCATGCGCCTGCACGCCGACGCCTCCCAGGGCGACATCTTCAGGCCGATCTGCAAGCGGGTCTGGCGCGTGGATGACGCTCGCCACCTGCCGGACGTGATGCACCGGGCCCTGAACATCGCCCAGACGGGTCGGCCCGGCGCGGTGTTGCTGGACATCCCGATGGACGTCTTCGCCCAGAAGATTTCGGCCGAGGCCCAGACGCGTTCGCGCCGCCCGAACTTCGCCCGCCCCATGGGCGACGCCGAAGGCGTGGCTGCGGCCGCCGCCCTGCTGAAAGGCGCCGCCAACCCGGTGATCTTCGCGGGCAACGGCGTGGCTCTGTCGGGCGCCTATGAGGCGCTGAAGACCCTGGCGGAGCAACTGGGCGCGCCGGTGGCGACCACCCTGGTCGGCAAGGGCGTCTTTCCGGAGAGCCATCCGCTGTCGGTCGGCACGACCGGCATCTGGGGCGCGCGCGTCGCCAACGATACGGCGCGCACGGCCGACGTCATACTGGCCGTCGGCACGGCCTTCGGCGAGGCGGACTGCAGTTCCTGGCGGCCCGAGCACACCTTCAACATTCCTGGCACGACCCTGATCCAGATCGACCTGGACCCGCAGGAGATCGGCAAGAGCTATCCGGTCGACGTCGGCATCGTCGGCGACGCGCGGGCGACCCTGGCGCAACTGTCGGCTGCTCTGGGCGATCAGCCCCGCCCGCAGGCGGCCGTCGAGGCTCAGCGCGCCCTGCTGGACAAGCGCAAGGCCGCCTGGCGCGAAGAGCTGAAGGAGACGCAGGAGATCGACACCAAGCCGATCCATCCGGCGCGGCTGCTCAAGGTGCTGTCCGATGCGGCGCCTGCAGACGCCATTTTTGTGACGGACGTGGGCTGGAACAAGAACGGCGCCGGTCAGCAGCTGGAGATCCGGGGTCGCAACGGCTTCCTGACCAGCGGCGGCATGGCGACCATGGGCTATTCCCCCGCCGCCGCCGTCGGCGCCGCCATGGGCGCGCCCGATCGCAAGGTGCTGGGCCTCGTCGGAGACGGCGGTCTGATGTCGGTGCTGGGCGCGCTGACCACGGCGGTCGAGCTGGACATTCCCGTGCTGTGGGTCCTGTTCAACAACTTCTGCTACTCGACCATCCGCACCGTCGGTTCGACCTATTTCAACAACAAGTACGGCACGGAATTCCGGTCGCCGGACGGCGAGCTCTACAATCCCGACTTCCAGCTTCTGGCCGGGTCGTTCGGCATCAAGTCGGCCCTGATCGAGGAGCCGGCCGATCTGGAAGCGGGCGTGCGCGCCGCCATGGCCGAGCGCGGCCCCTTCCTGCTGGAAGTGCGCACGCGCGGGGACGTGCCGATGCCTCGCACGGGCTATTGGGACATCGCCGACTTCCTGGCGACCGGCAATGACTGACGCGCCGCCGCTCAAACCGGGTCTGCGTCAGCGGGACTATCAGCCGGACGCCGTCGGACCGCTCGACGGGGTGCGGGTGCTGGACCTTTCCAGACTGTTCGCCGGCAACGTCCTGACCCAGATCCTGGGCGATTTCGGCGCCGAGGTGATCAAGGTCGAGCCCCCGGCGGGCGACACCCTGCGCGGCTGGAAGACCGAAGGCGTCTCCACCCACTGGAAGATCTACGCTCGCAACAAGAAGAGCCTGGGCCTGGATCTGCGCAATCCGCGGGCCCGGGATATCTTCCTGAAGCTGGTTCCGACGGCGGCTGTCCTGGTCGAGAGCTTCCGGCCGGGTGTGCTCGAGAAGATGGGCCTGAGCCCCGAGGTTCTGCATGCGCTCAATCCTCGCCTGGTGATCGTTCGCGTGTCCGGCTGGGGGCAGGGCGGGCCCTACCGCAAGCGGCCGGGCTTCGGCACGGTGATCGAGGGCATGTCCGGGTTCGCCGCCATCAACGGCTTCGAGGATCGCGAGCCGGTCCTGCCGCCCATGTATCTGGCGGACGGCGTGGCGGGGACCTACGGCGCCTCGGCGGCCCTGCTGGCCCTGCGCGAGGCCGAGCGTCCCCACGGCAAGGGGCAGGTGATCGACCTGCCGCTCTATGATCCCCTGTTCGCCCTTCTGGGGCCGCAGGCGGCCAATTATCGCCTCAGCGGCAAGACGCGTCGCCGCGAGGGCAGCCGCTCCAGCAACTCGGCGCCGCGCAATGTCTATCGCTGTCGCGACGGCAAATACGTCAGCCTGTCGGGGTCGACCCAGACCATGGCCATGCGGATTCTTCAGGCGATCGGTCGCGCGGACCTGGCCGCCGACCCTCGCTTCGCCACCAACGCCGATCGACTGAAGCATGTCGAGGAGTTGGACGCCGCCATCGGGGACTTCATCGGCCGTCACGACCAGGCGGCCCTGGTCGCCTTGATGGAGGAGGCCGAGGTCACGGTCGGCCCGATCTACGACGTTTCCCAGATCATGGAAGATCCGCACGTCATCGAGCGTGAGATCCTGGCCGATTATCCGGACGCCGAGATCGAGCATCTGCCGATGCATCATGTGGTGCCGCGCCTGTCCGACACGCCCGGCTCGATCCGGCTGCCGGCGCCGGCGCTGGGCCAGCATTCGCGAGACATCCTGGGTCAGCTCGGATTTGAAGAAGCGGAGACGGCCGGGCTGATCGCCGAAGGCGCGGTGATCGCCGCGACCCTGTCCCTGACGGAGGATGCGGCATGACGCTTGTCTGGCGCTCCTTGCTCTATGTCCCGGCGCATCAGCAGAAACATGTCGGCTCCGCGCGGGTGCGCGAGGCGGACGCCGTCATTCTGGACCTCGAAGACGCCGTGCCGCCGGAATCGAAGGCGACGGCGCGGGCGGCGCTGGACGCGGCGGTGAAGGCCGTGGGGCGCTGGGGGGGCGACGTGTTGGTGCGCGTAAACGCCGAGACCGGCCTGATCGAGGAGGATATCCGCGCGGCCGTGCGGCCCGGCGTCTGCGCCCTTGTGCTGCCGAAGGCGGAAAGCGCGGATGAAATCCGCCGCATCGACGACCTGATCCAAGCGGCCGAGAGCCAGGCTGGGATGCCGGAAGGCGGGACGCGGCTGCTGGTCCTGATCGAAACGGCCAAGGGACTGATGGTCCTGCCGTCGCTGCTGGAAGCCAGCGCGAGGATCATCGCGGTCAACCTGGGCAATGAGGATTTCGCGCGCGACCTGGGCGTGGAGCCGAGCGAAGACGTCTTGCGCCTGCCTCGGCAGCAGATGGTGATCGCGGCGGCGGCCAGCGGGGTCGCGCCGCTGGGCCTGGTCGGCCAGGCGACCCGCTTCGACGACCTGGACGGCTACCGTGAGCTGGCGATCCGCTCGCGGAGGCTGGGGCATGTCGGGGCGGCCTGCATCCACCCGTCGCAGGTTGCGGTGCTGAACGCGGTGTTCGCTCCCAGCGAGACGGAGGTCGGCGAGGCGCTGGCCATCGTCGATGCGGCGCGCATGGCCGGCGCGGGCGCCTTCGCGCTCAACGGACGCATGATTGACAAACCGATCCTGAGCCGGGCGCAGGCCCTGCTCGAAAGGAGGCGAATGATCGAACGGAAGATCGAAAATCGAGGGAATAACTAAAGGAAGCAAAGGCCTGCGCCAAAAGAGCAGCGGGCTATGCGGGGAGGATGACAGTGTTGATTGAAGGATTGAGCCGGGCTCCTGCAGGGGGCCAGGGACGGCGCGTGCGCGCCATTTTGATGGGAACGGCGGCGGCGGGAGCCGTGCTGACAGGCCATGCCGCCCACGCCCAGCAGGCGGCGCCGCCTGCATCCGAGGCGGTCGAGGTCGAGGCGATCGTGGTCACCGGCACGGCCATCCGCGGGGTGGCTCCCGTGGGATCGGCCACGGTCGGCATGACGCGCGAGGATCTGGTCCAGGCGCCGGCAAAGGACGCGAGCGCCCTCGTGGCCAGCCTGCCGCAGGCGTCGAGCCAGGGCACGACCCTGGCGTCGTCGGGCGGTCGGGCGGCGGGCGTCAACCTGCGCGGTCTGGGCAACAACGCCACCCTGGTGCTGTTCGACAGCCGCCGCGTGGTGCCTCAGGGCGGAAACGCCCAGGTTTCGGACCCTAACCTCATTCCCTTCTCCGCCATCGAGCGGGTCGAGGTCGTCACCGACGGGGCCTCGGCCATCTACGGCTCGGACGCGGTGGCGGGCGTGGTCAACTACATCACGCGCCGCAACTATGACGGCGCCGAGATCACGGGGCGCTGGGTCAATTCTCTGTACAACCAATACGTTGTCGACGGGGTGATCGGCCGCACCTGGGAAGGCGGCGGGGTCATGTTCGCCGGCTCCTGGGACAAGAACGACAGCGTTCCGCGCAGCGCGCGCGATTACATGATGCAGGATTTGCGTCCTTTCGGCGGGAACGACAATCGCCTGGTCGGCACGACGGTCTATCCGGGCGCGCCCGGCGCGCTGATCATAGGCAACACCGTCTACGGCCTGCCCCAGACCAACGGCGCCGTGCCGAACGCAGCCGATGTCCTGGCTCTGCAAGGCAAGCCCGAGCTCTACGACTCTTCTTATCTCTATGACTTCTACACGGCGCGCGAACGCCATGCGGCCATGTTCAAGCTGCGCCAGGAAGTCGCGCCGGGCTTCGAGCTGGGCTATACCGGCATCTATAATCTGCGTGAAAACTCGTCTCGGGCAGGCGATGGTTTCGAGCGTGTCTCGATCCGGCTGACGCCCGGCAGCCCCTACTATATTCCGGGCATGCCGAACCCGACGGCGAACCAGACGCTGGTCTACAACCTCTCGCTCAATAACCCGGATGTCTCGCGCAGCCAGGACAATCGCGAGGAGACGATCAACCACTCGGTCGACATGACCCTGGATCTGCCCAGGGACTATCGGTTCTCGGGCCTGCTGACCTATGGCAAGACGGATTCCTGCAACGTCTGTCAGGCTCAGGTGAACACCACGGTCGGCAACGTCATCGCCAGCAACGCCTCCTGGGGCTTCAATCCCTATCTGCTCGGTTCTCAGGCGGGGGCGGACCCCTTGGTCGGCGGGTTCATACAGCAGTACGACACGGTCCTGTTCGACGCCGTGGCCAAGATCGACGGGCCGCTGTTCAGCCTGCCTGCCGGCGAGGCCCGTCTGGCCGCAGGGACCGAATTCTCGCGTCACAAGCTGTATCTGAAGGCGCAGAACACCCTCAACCTGGCGGGCGAGTATCAGACCTCGCGCTTCACCAAGAGCGACCGCGAAGTGAAGTCGGCCTTCGCCGAGGTCTTCGTGCCGCTCGTGTCGGAGGCGCAGGGCGTGCCGTTGATGCAGTCGCTCGATCTGAGCGCGGCGGTCCGTTACGACAGCTATTCGGACGCGGGCGACACCACCAATCCCAAGGTCGGCGTGACGTGGCGGCCCAACGAGGAATTCCTGGTCCGCGCCAGCTGGGGCACCTCCTTCCGTGCTCCGACGCTGATCGAGGCCAACCCGGCCACGGTCGGCCAGACCAACCGTGTCTATGTCAGCAACGGCCTGAACGATCCGAACATCCCGGTGACCAATCCGGCCTCGGGCCAGAGCGCGGTCCTGTCACGGACCGGCAACACCGCGGGCCTGCGCCCCGAGTCGGCGACCATCTGGTCTCTGGGCGGCGAGTACCGCCCGAACTACCTGCCGGACCTGAAGCTCAGCCTGACCTACTACAACGTCAACTATGAGGATCGGATCGAGAACCTTCCGAACCAGACCCTGATCCTGTCGAGCCCGGAGAACCTGGCGCTCTACAAGGACTTCTTCATCGCCGCGCCCCAGCCGACCAGCTGCGTGAACGGCGATTATTCGACCTATAATCTGGCCTATCTGCCTTGGCTGACGGATCCCAACGCCGTCTATTCGCCCTCGACCATCAACGATTGCTCCATGGTGGGCGTCATCGCCGGCGGCCGGCTGAACCTGGGCCAGGTCAAGCAGAGCGGTTTGGATTTCGGAGCCAACTATCGACACGAGACCGCGTTCGGCGACTTCGGCTTCAACGCGAGCTTCTCCAAGGTGCTGAACCTGGAGAAGAGCGTGGTGGCGGGCGGTCCGCTGTTCGACGCCCTCGACACCTACGGCTTCCAGGTGTCGGAGCGAGGCCGCTTCAACGTCAACTACCGGCGCGACGGCCTCACCGCCAATGTGACCGCCAACTATGTCGGCTCCTATCTAAACAACGCCACCATCACCGTCGGCGGGGTCAAGCTGCCGGACACCGAGATTCCGGCCTGGACGACCTGGGACGCGGGTCTGGCCTATGACTTCGACGACGGCGGGGTTCTGGACGGCGTACGGGTGGCGGTGAATGTGCAGAACTTCACCGACGAACAGCCGCCCATCGTGCTCAGCGGCACGACGGCGGTCGATCTGGGCAATCACAACCCGTTCGGACGGGTCTGGTCGGTGGAGTTGACCAAGCGGTTCTGACACCGGTCGGAGGCGGCGGGGCGTGGGTCCTCGCCGCTTCCGAGGCTTTCGCAGGGAGGAGCGGATGAGCAAGTTGAAGACGTGGCTGGCGGTGCTGGCGGGGGCGATCAGCCTGATGCTGGGGGGCGGGGCCGTTTGCGCCCAGGCGCCGGCACCGGGACAGGCCATGCCGGACCCCTACGCGGGCAAGAAGAAGCTGCTGGTGATCGCCGACGTGCAGACGGGCTTCCATCATGACTCGATCAATCACGCCATGGCCGTGATCGAGCGCCTGGGCCGCGAGAGCGGCGCCTATGTGGCCTTCCTGCGCACCGATTCCCAGTTGATCACCCGCACGCCCATTCTCGGCACGGGCAGCCGCTACGAGGGACGGCCGATCAATGCGCGCAACCTCGACTATTTCGACGCCGTCTTCATGCTCAGCAGCGGCGCAGGGGCGTTGTCCGACCAGCAGAAGGCCGACCTGCTCGCCTTCGTGAAGGAGGACGGCAAGGGCTTCATCGGCGGCCACGCGGCCACCATCGCCTTCTACGACTGGCCTGAATACGGCGAGATGATCGGCGGCTTCATGGCCGGCGAGTATCGGGTGGAGCCGACGGGGGTGATCGTCGCCGATCCGGACTTCCCGGGCGCGGCCGCCTTGCCGGACGTCATCACCGATCAATTTCCCTATCTCGGCGCCCCCTATGTGAAGGGCGGCGTCCACACCATCCTGAGGCTGGACCCCTCGCGCCTGACGCCGGAACAGCGGGCGCGGCGCCCGGACGGCGACTTTCCGGTCGCCTGGGCCAAGACCTACGGCAGGGGCCGTGTCTTCGTCAGCTCTCTCGGCCACGTCGAGGCGATCTGGGACGACCCGGTTCTCAGCAACTTCCAGCTCGAAGGCATCAAGTGGGCGCTCGGCCTGACCGATGCCGACGTCACGCCCGATCCCGCACAATGAACAAGCAAGAGGAACGCCCCATGACCAAGAGCGCTCTCAAAGGCGTCGGCGCCAGCCTGGCGCTGATCCTCATGGCCGCATCGCCGGCCCTGGCCCAATCCGGGGCCCAATCGACCGACGACGGAAGGACCTGGCGCAGCTACGGTCAGAATCCCGGTTCGACCAATTTCTCGCCCCTGACGCAGATCACGCCGGAGAATGTCGGCGGTCTTCAGCGGGCCTGGACCTTCCGCTACGGCGGCGGAACCGATGACGAGGGCGATCGTGGCCTGGACTATCGCTGGGAGGTGACGCCCCTGGTGATCGACGGGGTCATGTATGTCTCGACGCCGACCAATCCGAACATTCTCGAGCTGAAGTCCACCATCACCGCCCTGGAGCCGGAGACCGGCAAGGTGCTGTGGAAGTGGGAGTCGGAGCGCAACATCCATGGGCGCGGCATCGCCTGGTGGCCGGGCGACGCGACCCACGGTCCGCGCATCATCTTCGCGACGGACAAGGGTTATCTCGCGGCGCTGGACGTGCGGACGCGCCAGTTGGCGGCCGATTTCGGCCAGGGCGGTCTGATCGACGCCTATGTCGGCGTCGTGTCCGAGGTGGTGGGCGAAAGCCGCCGCGACACCTTCACCATCCCCAATCCGGTCGCCCTCTACGATAACCTGATCATCACGGGCGCGCGTCCTGGGGAAATGGGCCCTCCCGGCCCGCGCGGCGACGTGCGCGCCTGGGACGTGCGGACGGGCGAACTGGTCTGGGCCTTCCACACCGTGCCCCAGCCCGGCGAGGCCAATCACGAGACCTATAGCGGCGACGAGTGGAAGGACCGCAGCGGCGCCAACGTCTGGTCCACCATCACCATCGACGAGGAAAACGGCGTCGTCTTCGCGCCGGTGGGCGACCTGAACGGTCGCGCCGCGGGGTCGGAACTGTACGCCAACAGCCTGCTGGCGCTGGACGCGCGCACCGGCGCGCTGAAATGGCACCATCAGGTCACGCACAAGGACCTGTGGGACTGGGACATGCCCACCCCGCCCGTCCTGGTGGAGTTCCGGCAGGGCGATCGCACCATTCCGGCGGTGGCGCTCACCGGCAAGCAGAGCCTGTTGTTCGTCTATGATCGCCTGACCGGTCGTCCCCTGCACGAGATCGAGGAAAGGCCGACGCCGCGCAGCGACGATCCCAAGGACGACGCCTGGCCGACCCAGCCCTTCCCCGTGCGGCCCGGGCCGCTGGCGCGCGTGACCATGACGCGCGATGAAATCCCCAACATCACGCCCGAACAGCACGCCTACTGCACCGCCTTCTGGGATGAGAACAACATCGAGGTGACCGGCCTCTATGGGCGGCCGCTGATGACGCGGGGCACCCTCAGCTTCCCCTCGACCCTGGGCGGGCCGAACTGGGGCGGACCCTCCTACGATCCGAATTCGGACGTCTTCATCGTCAATGTTCAGAACATGGGGCAGTTCCGCCCGGCCGGGCCGGTGACGCCGGGCTTCGGCGGTCCGCGTCCGCCCCGCCGCCGCGGGGCCGCCGAGCCGGGCGCGCCCATCACGCAGTCGGGGTTCGCCTATCGCATCGACGCCGACACCATGCTGCCCTGCACCCCCACGCCGTGGGGCGAACTGGTGGCGGTCGACATCAGCAAGGGCGAAATCCTGTGGCGCGCGCCGCTGGGAACCATTCCCGGCCTGAAGACCGACGTGGCCACCGGCGCCCGCAACCTGGGCGGCAACATCCAGACGGCGGGCGGCCTGGTCTTCATCGGCGCCACAAACGACCGCACCTTCCGCGCCTATGACGCCCGCACCGGCGAAGAGAAGTGGTCTGTCGAACTGGACGCCAGCGCCCACTCCACGCCCATCACCTACATGGGCAAGGACGGCAAGCAGTACGTCGTCGTCACCGGCGCCGGCGGCACGGCGGTCGGCGCGCCAAGGATGTCCGACACCCTGAACGCCTTCGTCCTCCCCTAGCGCCTGACGCTCCGCGGGGGAGACTCCGCGGAGCGTGTTCCGCGCCCGACGCCGTCGGGCGGCTTCTAGTCAGTGGATTCAGCCAATGGACGCAGCCCTGTCCGCCCCGCCGAAAAAAAGGACCCGCACGCGCTATGTCGTGCTCGCCCTGATCGCCGTCGGGACGATGATCAACTACCTTGACCGTTCGCTCCTGGCGGTCGCGGCGCCCAGCATGTCGAAGGATCTGGCGCTCGGCGCGGCGACCATGGGCGTGCTGTTCTCGGCCTTCTCGTGGAGCTACGCCCTGGCGCAGATTCCGGGCGGGATGTTCCTGGACCGCTTCGGCGTTCGTCTGACCTACGCCCTGTCGGTCGGCGTCTGGTCGCTGTTCACCGCCCTGCAGGGCGCGGCGACAGGGCTGATCTCGCTGATCGTTTATCGTCTGGGCCTGGGCGCGGCCGAGGCGCCGTGTTTCCCCGCCAACAGCCGCATCCTGGTGTCGTGGTTCCCGCAGCAGGAGAGGGCGCGCGCCAACAGCGTCTACTCCGTGGGCATGTATTTCGGCATCGCCTTCCTCAGCCCGGTCCTGTTCTGGGTGACGGGGACCTTCGGCTGGCGGGCCCTGTTTATCATCGCGGGCGTCATCGGCGTGCTGTTCGCGCTGCTGTGGTGGCAGGTCTATCGCGATCCCGAGCACAGCCGCATGGTCAATCAGGTCGAGTTGGATCACATCGCGGCGGGAGGCGGCGGCCTGGCGTCGGCGGCGGGCAAGACGCCCTTCTCCTGGAGGCAGATCGGCTGGCTGCTCGGCAAGCGTCAGATTCTGGGCGCCTCCATCGGCCAGTTCGCCACCAACGCCACCCTCGTTTTCTTCCTGACCTGGTTTCCCACCTATCTGGTGGCCGAACGCAACATGCCCTGGCTCAAGGTCGGCTGGATGGCGGTGCTGCCCTTCATCGCCGCCTCGGTCGGGGTGCTGATCGGCGGCCAGCTGTCGGACGCCCTGGTCAAGCGCAGCGGCTCGGCCACCTTCGGACGCAAGCTGCCGATCGTCGGGGGGCTGCTGCTGTCTTCGACGATCATCTCGGCGGCCTTCCTCGAATCCGACGCCCTGGTGATCGCCGTCATGTCCGTCGCCTTCTTCGGCCAGGGCATGTCGAACCTGGGCTGGACCCTGATTTCCGACGTGGCGCCCAAGAGCCTGATCGGCCTGACCGCCGGGGTGTTCAACTTCTGCACCAACCTGGCCGGGATCGTCACGCCGATGATGATTGGTTTCATCGTCGCCGCGACGGGCTCCTTCTTCGGGGGGCTGGCCTTCATCGGCGTGCTCGCCCTGATCGGAGCGCTTTCCTACACCTTCCTGGTCGGCCGCGTGGAACGCATCGCCGAGCCTGCCGCAGAGGAGTTCAACTGATGTGGTCGTTGTTCCTGACTTCGTCGGTCGTCCGCATCTCGGTCGGCGCCCTGGCGGCGGCCCTGGCTCTGGCGGCGTGCCAACCCTCTTACCCGGCCAGGCCAGAGGAGGCGCCGGAACCTGCGCCTGCCGCGGTCGCTCCTGTCCCCGCAGCGAAGCCCGACGTTGCGCCCGCGCCGACCGAAGCCGCGCCTGAGGAGGTCCCGGCTCAGGCCGCGCCGCCTGCTGTCCCGCTCAGGACCCCTTCGGAGGAGGCGGCTGCGCCTTCACCCGCACCTGCCCCTGCGGCAAAGGCGAATCTCCCTGCGCAACAGACGCCGCCTGCGGTGGTGAAACCGGCGGTCCAACCGGGCGTTCTGCCTGCGGGGGCGGGGCGTAATGTGGCTCAGCGCCTGTGCGGAACTTGCCACTCCCTCATACTTGTGACGGCCACGGGCCACACCGAAGCGGAGTGGGATTCCATCGTCGCCCGCATGGAGGCCAATGGCATGCAGGCCTCGGCGGACGACATCGACACGGTGATCGGCTATCTCGCCAAGGCTTTGCCGCCCAGGTAGCGGCGCAGGAGACGTAGGGTGTTTGAGTCTCAGCCGGTTGTCGTGGACGAGGTGGTGGTGACGGCGGCGCGTCTGCCGGCGGCGGCGGGGGAGGCGGCCTTCTCGGTCATTCGGCTGGACGAGGCGGCGCTGGCGAGGTCGGCGCGTCTGGACGAGGCTCTGGCGAGCGTTCCGGCGGTGTCCCTGTTCCGACGCACGTCCAGCCTGGCGGCCAATCCGACGACCCAGGGGATCTCCCTGCGCGCCATCGCGCCGTCGGGGGCGGGGCGGACCCTGGTGACGCTGGACGGCGTGCCGATGAACGATCCCTTCGGCGGCTGGGTGATCTGGTCGCAACTGCCGACCGAGAGCCTGGAGAGCCTCGACATCGTGCGCGGCGCGGGGGCCGGTCCCTATGGCGCGGGCGCCCTGACGGGGGTGATCCAGCTGCGCGAGCGTGAGCGCGGCGGGGTGCTGTCGGCCTCGGTGTCGGAACGGGGCGGGGCGCGCCTGGCGGGATCAGGGGGCCTGGACCTCGGTCGGGCGCGGCTGACGGCCTCGACGCTTTATGAGACCAGCGACGGCTACAGGCCCGTGCGCGGCGCGGCGGCCGGGAAGGCGGACACGCCCCTGGACCTGGAGGCCCGCGCGGCGGCCGTGCGGCTGGATGCGCCGGTGGGCGAGGCCGGCGTGTCGTTGCGGGCCTCGGTCTATGACGAGGCGCGCGGCTCGGGGTTGGCCGGGGCGCGATCCAGCGCCGGCGGCCACCTGCTGTCCGCCACGGCGGCGCGGCGGGCGCAGGAGGGGCGCTATGGCTGGCGCCTGCAGGCCTGGCGGCGCGAGAGCGACTTCGCCAACACCTCCGTCGCGGTGGCGGCGGACCGCAGCACGACCACGCCCGCCAACGACCAGTATGAGACCCCGGCGACCGGCTGGGGCGTTAACGCCGCCCTGCGTCGCTCGGCGCGCGACGTCGCCGGAGGGCGGCTGGAATGGGAGCTGGGCGCCGACGCCCGCTTCAACGAGGGCGAGACGCGCGAGCGCTTCCGCTTCATGAACGGCGCCTTCACCCGCGACCGCGCGGCGGGCGGCGAGACCTCGGTGGCGGGCCTCTATGGCGAAGGCTCGTGGAGCGACGATCTGTGGCTGGTGGCCGGCGGCCTTCGTTTGGACGGCTGGCGCAACGAGAACGGTCGGCGGCGCGAATGGGACCGCGAGACGGGCCTGCCCACGCTGGATGAAACCGACCCCGACCGCTCGGGCGAGGTGGTGAGCGCCCGGCTGGCGGCGCGCCGCTTCATCGGCGGCGGGTGGGCGGCGCGGGCGGCGGCCTATTCCGGCTTCCGTCCGGCGACGCTGAACGAGCTGCACCGGCCGTTCCGCGTCGGCAACGACCTGACCGAGGCCAATGCGGCGCTGGTCCCTGAAACCCTGCAGGGGGTCGAGGCGGGGCTGGCGTTCGAGGGGCCGATCTCGGCCCTGGGCGTCAATCTGTTCTGGAACCGGATCGAGGACGCTATCGTCAACGTCACGATCGCCGAGGGGCCGGGGACCTTCCCCCGGGCGGGCTTCGTTCCGGCGGGCGGGGTGCTGCGCCAGCGCCAGAACGCCGGGACCATCGAAGCGACGGGGATCGAGCTGACGGCGCGCCGGACGCTGCGCCGGGGTCTGCATCTGAACGGCGCCCTGTCGATGACCGATGCGCGGATGGACGGCGGATCGGCGGCGCCCCAACTGACCGGACTGCGCCCGGCCCAGGCCCCGATCTGGAGCGTGACCGGCGGGCTGGAATGGCAGGCGTCGGACCGGCTCGGCCTGGCGGTCCAGGCCCGCTATGAGAGCGGGCGGTTCGAGGACGACCTGAACAGCCGCGTGCTGGACGCGGCCGTCGCCGTGGACGTCCGCGTGGAATGGCGCGCGGGGCCGCGCACCCTGTTGTGGCTGGCGGCCGACAATCTGTTCGACGCCGAGGTCGAGGTCTCCGAAACCGCCGGCGGCGTCGCCGGCTACGCCCCGCCCCGCACTCTGACGCTGGGCCTGCGCCTGGCCTACTGAGGCGTTTGACGGACGAACCGGCGAGGCGGACCGCAGGCGCGGGGCCGGCCGCATCCTGTTTCATGCCCAAGCCTTTCAAAGCCCCATAGCGCCCTGTGGGCCTTTCTGCCGTCCGGGCTCGGCCGGGCGCGGCGGCGGGGCGGGCCCTCCCGTGCGCTTTCAGGCGGGAAGGGGGCGCGGGCTCGGGCGCCGCCCGATCCGTCGCCTGGTCGAGCCGCGGCCTGCCTTGGAAGCGTCGCTTTGGCGTCGGGATCGCGGAGAAAAATTTGCAATTCCGACTAATTGTCGAAAATTATTTCGAATTGGAGGGAATAGTCTCTGATCGTGTGGAGAAATCTTCCTTACTAAATACAGTGATTGGCGAAGCGCATTTTCAAGAATCGCGCGGCGGCCGTGGGGACGGCCGATGAAACGTCAGTACGAGAGGGGACTTCATGATTTTTAGTGTTTCTGGGGGCGGGCGCCCCGCGATGTATCGCGCCCTGTTGGCCGGCGGGTGCGCCTCGGTCGCTCTGATGAGCGCGTCGACGGTCGCCGCCCAGGAAGCGGCCGAAGATCCGGGCGCCGCGGTCGAAGTCAGTGAGATCGTCGTCACCGGTTCGCGCATCGCCCGCCGCGATTACGCCTCCAACAGCCCGCTGGTCTCCGTCACCACCGAAGCCATCGAGAACACCGGGCAGGTGACGGTGGAAAAGGCCCTGACCCAGATGCCGCAGTTCTCGGGCGCCATGGGCCAGAGCACGGCCGGCTCGTCCTCCACCTCCCTGAACGGCGGCCAGGCCTACGCCAGCCTGCGCGGCCTGGGCTCCAAGCGCACCCTGCTGCTGCTGGACGGCAAGCGTCTTCAGCCGTCCAACCCGGACGGTTCGGTCGATCTGAACATCATTCCTGAAGCCCTGATCGGCAATGTCGAGGTCATCACCGGCGGCGCCTCGACCGCCTATGGCTCGGACGCCACGGCGGGCGTGGTCAACTTCATCCTGAAGCGCGATTTCAGCGGCCTGACCGTCGCCTCCCAGTACGGCGTCAGCGATTACGGCGACGGCGAGACCTTCCGCCTGTCCGTCACGGCGGGCGACACCTTCGCCGACGACCGCGGCCGGGCCGTGATCTCGCTCGACTATTCGATGCGCGACGTGGCCTATCAGTCCAAGCGCGATTATTATTTCGTGCGCAATCGCCAGTCCAACACCGCCATCATCTCCCAGGGTGCGGCGTGGTTCGGCAGCAACCGGCCGACTCTGGCGGCGGTGAACGACGTCTTCGTCGGCCAGTACGGCGTCAATCCGGTGCTGGGCGCCGGCGGCTTCTACAACGGTCAGATCGGCTTCAACACCGGCGACCAGACCCTGTTCAACCTCGGCGGCGCCTCGCCGGTGATGAACCTGAAGGACCCGGAGACCGACAACCACTTCCTGAACGCCGCCGGGACCAACATGCTGTGGGGCTGGAACCGCGGGCGTATCCAGAACGAGAACGAACGCTATTCGCTGTTCAGCCGCATCGACTATCAGGTGACGCCGGAGATCGACTTCTTCCTGCAAGGCTCCTTGACCAGCTATGAATCGGAGGGGACCTTCAATCCGACCCTGGCCGGTCTGGCCTATGCCCTGTCGGCGCCCGTGACCAACCCCTACATCGGCGCCGACTTCGCTCACATCCTGGCTTCCAGGCCGAATCCGACGGCGGATTTCGCCCTGTGGAAGGACCTGGACTTCGCAGGCGAGCGCCTGCAGTCCTACGCCTATAACGTCTATCAGTTCATCAGCGGACTGTCGGGCCAGGTCGGCTACAAGGACTGGACCTGGGAGGCGTACGCCAGCGTGTCCCAGGCCGATTTCGAGAACGTCCAGACGGGAGGCGTCAGCCGTTCGGCCATCACCCGCCTGCTGTACAGCCCGACCGGCGGATCGGAATTCTGCGCCGGCGGCTTCAATCCCTTCGGCAATCACGATCCGTCCCCCGAGTGCGTGGACTATGTGCGGCGCAACACCACCAACACCAATGAGCTGACCCAGCGCATGGCCGAGGCGTCGATGCAGGGCGGCCTGTTCAACCTTCCGGCGGGCGAAGTCCGCTTCGCCGCCGGCCTGGGCTATCGCTACAACCAGTTCGACTTCCGCCCCGACGGCGCCCTGGACCAGCCGGACGGCACCAGCGACATCCTGGGCTACAGCGAGCTGCGCGCGTCTTCGGGCAGCGTCGACACGACCGAGGTCTTCGCCGAGTTCCTGATCCCGCTGCTGCGCGACCTGCCCCTGGTCAAGTCGCTGGAGATGGACCTGGGCTACCGCTACTCCGACTACAGCTCGGTCGGCGGCGTCCATGCCTACAAGGCCGATCTGAACTGGCAGGTGAACGACATCGTGCGTCTGCGCGGCGGCTATAATCGGGCGGTCCGGGCCCCGAGCGTCGGCGAGCTCTACTCGCCCGTCTCGTCGGCCACGGTCGACATCGGCACCCCGTCCGCCAGCAACACCAACGGCGATCCCTGCGACTACCGCAGTTCGTTCCGCAACGGCCCCGACGCCGAAAAGGTCAAGGCCCTGTGCGTGTCTCTGGGCGTGCCTTCGGCCCTGATCAACGACTTCCAGTTCGGCGCCGCCCAGGTGTTCGCCCTGACCGGCGGCAACCCCGACCTGCAGGAAGAAACGGCCGACACCTATTCGTTCGGCACGGTGCTGCAGCCGACCTTCCAGTCGCCCTGGCTGAGCAACATCAGCGCCTCGATCGACTGGTATCAGATCAAGGTGGCCGATGCGGTCGGCGTCCTGGGCGTGGGCAACGGCATCCGCTACTGCTTCAACGACGGGGGCAACAACCCGACGTTCGATCCGAACAACTACTACTGCACCCTGCAGGATCGCGGGACCAACGACGGCTATATGATCAACCCGCGTCAGCCTCTGCTGAACCTGGGCCAGTTCAACGTCACCGGCGTGGACCTGCAGTTGGACTGGCGCCTGCACCTGGGCGATGTCGGCCTGCCGGACGAGGGGCAGCTCAGCGTCAGCTCGGCGATCAGCTATCTGAGCAGCTTCGAGATCCAGGCCCTGCCGGGCGCGCCGACGTACGACTACGCCGGCACCTGGGG
>JAFKFS010000021.1 GCA_017308115.1 Bordetella sp. | reverse complement strand
TGATCGAAATCAAGCAATGACGATGATCCGGCCGCTCATCGTCACGATGGGCGACCCCGCCGGGGTGGGGCCGGAGATCATCGCGCGCGCCTGGTCGGTGCTGAGCTCCGCGCCCGGCCCCCTGGCGCCGGTCGTGCCCTTCGTCGTGGTCGGCGACGCCGATGTTCTGAAGGCGCAGGCCGAGCCGGTCGAGGCCATCATCAGCCCCGCGGACGCCGCCGGCGTCTTCGGCCGCGCCATCCCCGTCCTGCACCATCCGGCGCCCGCCCCCGTAACGGGGGGTCAGCCTGAGCCCGCCAACGCCGTCGCCGTGGCCGACTGGATCGAGCGCGGCGTCGATCTGGTGCTGTCGGGCGAAGGCTGCGGCCTGGTGACGGCGCCGATCGCCAAGGCGCCCATGTACGCCTCCGGTTTCCGCTTTCCCGGCCACACCGAGTTCATCGCCGAACTGACCGCCGACATCCCGTTCAGCGGCACGCGCGGCCCGGTGATGATGCTGACGGCGCAGAACCTGCGCGCCTGCCTCGTCACCATCCACGTGCCGATCGACCAACTGCCTGAACTGGTGACGGGAGAGCGCGTCGCCCGCGTCGCCCGCGTCGTCCACGAATCGATGAAGCGCGATTTCGGCATCAACGCCCCGCGTCTGGCCCTGGCCGCCCTGAACCCCCACGCGGGCGAAGGCGGCGCCATCGGCCTGCAGGAGGTGACGGTGCTGCGCCCCGCCGCCGAGGCCCTGCGCGCCGAAGGGCTGAACATCACCGACCCCCTGCCCGCCGACACCCTGTTCCACGAAGAGGCCCGAGCGCGGTATGACGCCGTCGTCTGCCTATACCACGATCAGGCGCTCATCCCGGTGAAGACGCTGGACTTCTGGGGCGGGGTCAACGCCACCCTTGGCCTGCCCATCGTCCGCACCTCGCCCGACCACGGCACCGGTTTCGACATCGCCGGCAAGGGCGTCGCCCGCGCCGACAGCTTCATCGCCGCCGTCCGCCTGGCTTCTGAGATGGCGTCCGCCCGCGCGGGCCGATAGCCTTCTCCCCTCGGGGGAGAAGGTGGGCGCCGAAGGCGCTCGGATGAGGGGGCGGCCAGCCATGTGGCAAACGCCGGACAGGACGAAGCGCGCCCGCCGCCACCGCCGAACACTCACCCACGCCGAGGCAATATTTTGGCGGATTGTCCGCGACCGCCGCTTCGATAACCTCAAGTTTCGCCGACAAACGCCTGTCTGCGGCGTGATCTGTGACTTCGCCTGCACGGAAATTCGACTCGTCGTAGAACTGGACGGCGGCGTTCATAAGCTTCATGAGGCACAGGATGCCGAACGTAACGCCAGACTGGAGCAGGCGGGATTCATGGTGCTGAGATCGGGCAATGAAGCCTTTTTGTCCGACCCTAACGGCCTGTTGGGCGCGATCCGCCTTCGTGCGGCGCAGATGCGGACCCAGCCCCCTCATCCGAGCGGCTCCGCCGCCTACCTTCTCCCCCGAGGGGAGAAGGGCGAATGAGCTTGCCCTCCCTGCGTGAAACGCTCGACGCCCACGGCCTTTCGGCCAAGAAGAGCTTCGGCCAGCACTTTCTGCTGGACCTCAACGTCACGCGAAAGATCGTCCGCCTGGCCGGGCCGTTCGACGGCCGCGCCGTCATCGAGGTCGGTCCCGGCCCCGGCGGCCTGACCCGCGCCCTGCTGGAGAGCGACGCGGGCAAGGTGGTGCTGGTCGAGAAGGACCCCCGCTTCATCCCCCTGCTGGGCGAACTGGACGACGGCTCGGGCCGCCTGACCATCGTCGAGGCCGACGCCCTGAAGGTGAAGGAGGCTGAACTGGTCGAGGGACCGGCGCACCTGGTCTCCAACCTGCCCTACAACGTCGGCACGCCGCTGCTGATCAAATGGCTGACGGGGCCGTGGACGCCGTGCGCCCTGACCCTGATGTTCCAGAAGGAGGTCGCCGAGCGCGTCGTGGCCCAGCCGGGCGAGGACGCCTATGGCCGCCTGGCCATCATCAGCCAGGCCGTGGCCGAGGCGCGCATCGTCATGCACCTGCCCGCCGCCGCCTTCACCCCGCCGCCCAAGGTGGCCTCGGCCGTGGTTCATCTGATACCGTT
Source organism: Bordetella sp. (assembly GCA_017308115.1). Taxonomy (GTDB): domain Bacteria; phylum Pseudomonadota; class Alphaproteobacteria; order Caulobacterales; family Caulobacteraceae; genus Brevundimonas. The sequence goes on along the minus strand of JAFKFS010000021.1, from coordinate 48,625 downwards.
GAGCGAGCGCCCCGCCCCCGACCGTCTGAAGCGGCTGGAACGGGTCACGGCGGCCGCCTTCGGCCAGCGTCGCAAGATGCTGCGCTCCAGCCTGAAACAACTCGGCGGCGCCGCCCTGTGCGAAGCCGCCGGAATCGAACCCGACGCCCGCGCCGAGACCATCGACGTGGGGGGCTTCCTCAGATTGGCCGACGCTTTGACATGACAGTAGAAATCGAACCCTTCCGCGCCATCGCCATCAGCCGCATCGCCCATGCGATGAAGGCCGAAGGCCAGTCGGTCATCCACATGGAGTTCGGCCAGCCCTCGACCGGCGCCCCGGCCCGCGCCATCGCGGAGGCGCACCGCATCATGGACGCCGAGGCCGGCGGCTATTGGGAAAGCCCCCTGCTGCGCGCCCGCGTGGCCAAGCTGTACAAGGACCGCTACGGCGTCGTCATCGACCCCGAGCGCGTCATCATGACCGCCGGCGCCTCGCCCGCCCTGGTGGTGGCGCTGAACATGCGCTTCGCGCCCGGCGACCGCGTGGCCATCGCCCGGCCCGGCTATGTCGCCTATCGCAACACGATGAAGGCCCTGCACATCGTCCCGCAGGAGATCGACTGCGGCGCCGACGTGCGCTTCCAGCTGACAGCCCAGGCCCTGCGCGACCTGGACCCGGCGCCCCAGGGCGTCATCATCGCCAGCCCGGCCAACCCGACCGGCACCGTCATCGCCGAGGACGAGCTGAAGGCCATCGTCGCGGTCTGCCGCGAGCGGAACATCAGCATCATCTCGGACGAGATCTATCACGGCATCACCTACGGCCACGACACGCCCTGCATGCTGCAGTTCGATGACAAGGCCATGATCGTCAACAGCTTCTCCAAATACTGGAGCATGGCGGGCTGGCGTCTGGGCTGGCTGATCCTGCCCGAGGAAGAAGTCCAGCAGGCCCGCGCGCGCATGGGCAACATGTTCCTGACGCCGCCGACGCTCAGCCAGTTCGCGGGCCTCGCCGCCATGGACTGCGAGGAAGAGCTGGAAGCCAACATCGACGTCTATCGCGCCAACCGCGAGCTGATGCTGAAGGCCCTGCCCGCCATGGGCCTGCGCTCCATCGCCCCGCCGGACGGCGCCTTCTACATCTATGCGGACATCGGCCACCTGACCAACGACAGCATGGCCTTCTGCGAGACCCTGGTGCGCGAGACGGGCGTGGCGACGGCGCCGGGCGTGGACTTCGACCCCGTCAACGGCAACCGCTTCATCCGCTTCAGCTTCGCCGTCTCGACGCCCGAGATCGAGGACGCCCTGGCGCGCATCAAACCCTTCTTCGCCGCCCGCACCGAGGCCGCGCAGGAACAGCGGACCGCCTAGAAGCGTTCGACAAGCCCCGGAACCTTCGGAGCTTTCATGTCGAAATCGCGCCTCGCCGTCTCCGCCCTGCCCTTCGCCCTGGCCGCCCTTGCGGCCTGCAGCTCCCCCGCCGAGACGCCGAGGCCCGAACAGCCCCCGGCAGCCCAGGGCGCCGCCTCGCCCCTGACCCGCGAGGCGGTCGAGGCCGCCGTGTTCGAGGCCGCCCCCACGCCCGTCGAGGGCCAGCCCGCGCGGCCGGACGCGGCCACGGCGCGCGCGCAGATCCTGCTGGACCGCGCCAACTTCTCGCCCGGCGTGATCGACGGTCTGGGCGGCGACAACACCCGCCAGGCCATCGCCGCCTTCGAAAAGGCCGCCGGCCTGCCCCAGGACGGCGTGCTGGACGCGGAGGTCTTCCGCCGCCTGACCGCCGGCGACGACGGCCGGGTCCTGACCGACTACACGATCACCGCCGCCGACCTCAGCGGTCCCTTCATCGGCCAGGTTCCAACCAATCTGGCGGACATGGCCAAGCTGCAGACCGTCGGCTACGCCACGCCGCTGGAGATGCTAGCCGAGAAATTCCACATGACCGAGGGCCTGCTGCAGGCGCTCAACCCCGGCGTCGACTTCGGCAAGGCGGGTCAGACCATCGTCGTGGCCGCCGTGGCCCAGACCGACCTTGCGGCCGATGTCGCCCATATCGTCGTGGACAAGGCCGAGCGCTCGGTGCGGGTCTATGACGCCTCGGACAGGCTGCTAGCCTTCTATCCGGCCACCATCGGCAGTTCGGCGCGCCCGGCGCCCTCGGGCGAACTGAGCGTCGTCGGCGTCGCGCCCGAGCCCAACTACACCTACGACCCGGATCGGGTCAGCTATGACCGGGGCGACCGCAAGGTCATCGTGCCGCCGGGGCCGAACAATCCGGTCGGCTCGGTATGGATCGACCTGTCGCGCGACACCTACGGCATCCACGGCACGCCGGACCCGTCCAAGGTCGGCAAGACCTTTTCCAGCGGCTGCGTGCGCCTGACCAACTGGGACGCCGAGCAACTGGCCTCCAGGGTCAAGCCCGGCGTGCGCGTGACCTTCCGCTAGGCGCCGTAAAGCTCCGCCGCTGTCCGACCGGGCGCGTCCAGTTGCGTCAGCGGCAACGGCGGCGGGTCCAGCCTCACGCCCAGGGCCTGATAGGTCGCCGCGCTGGAGAAGCCGTAGGGCTCGGCGTCCGCATTGCTGAAGGCGTAGTAGACGGCGCTGATCCGCGTCATCACCGCCGCCGCCAGGCACATGGGGCACGGATGGCCGCTGGCGTAGAGGACGGCGCCCGACAGGTCGACGCCGCCTAGCGCCGGCCCCGCCTGACGCAGGGCCTCCATCTCGGCGTGAGAACTGGGATCGTGCGTCGCCAGCATCCGGTTGACGCCCCTGGCGACCAGCGCGCCGTCCTTGACCAGCACCGCGCCGAAAGGCCGACCGCCCGCCTTGACGTTGTCCAGCGCCAGATCGACGGCCTGGGTCAGCCAGCCACGGTGTTCGGCCTCGCTCATGACCCTCAGACCACTTCCTTCAGCAGCGCCTGCTTATAGCCCTCGACCCACAGGTTGCGGCGGCGGCGGCTGCGCTCCGCGTGATAGATGTGGGCCAGTTCGGCGTAGCTGCTGTCGAAGTCCTCATTGACCAGGACGTAGTCGAACTCGTCGCAGTGCTCGATCTCGCCCTTGGCGTTGGCGACCCGGCGCTCGATGACCTCGTCGGCGTCCTGAGAGCGCGTCACCAGGCGGCGGCGCAATTCTTCCAGGCTGGGCGGCATGATGAAGACGCGCACGGCGTCGCCGGGACATTTGGCGGCCACGTCGCGGGCGCCCTGCCAGTCGATGTCGAACAGGACATCGCGCCCCTCGGCCAGGGCCCGCTCGACCGGGGCGGCCGGGCTGCCGTAGCGGTTGCCGTGGACGTCGGCCCATTCCAGGAAGGCGTCGGCGTCGATCAGGCGCTGGAATTCCTCCACCGAGACGAAATGGTAGTCGCGGCCGTCCACCTCGCCTGGGCGGATGCCCCGCGTGGTCATGGACACCGACAGCTCCAGCCCCTTGTGGTCGGCCATCAGCCGGCGGCACAGCGACGTCTTTCCGGCCCCCGACGGACTGGCCACGATCAGCAGGACGCCACGGCGGGGGGTGCGGTTATTCGACATTCTGAACTTGTTCTCGAAGCTGCTCGATGACGGCCTTCAACTCAAGGCCGATTCCGGTGAGCGCGGTCGTAGCGGATTTCGAGCAGAGGGTGTTCGCCTCGCGCATGAATTCCTGCATCAGGAAGTCGAGTTTTCGACCGGCGGGGGGTTGCTGCAACAGGGCGCGGGCCGAGGCGACGTGGGCCGTCAGCCGATCCAGCTCCTCGCGCACGTCGGCCTTGGTCGCCAGCGCCGCCGCCTCAAGGAAGACGCGCTCGTCCAGCCCCGGCGCGTCGGGCGCCAGTTCGCTGATGCGGCGGGTGAAGCGGTCGCGGATGGCCTCGACCTGAGCCGACGCCTCGAGCTCGGCGCGCGCGACCAGGGCCTCGATGGTCCCGACGAAGTCGTGGATCACCGGCGTCAGCTGCTCGCCCTCGCGCCGGCGCGAGGCCTTCAGCGCGTCCAGCGCCTGTTCCACCGTGGCGGCCATGGCGGCCTCAAGGGCGGCGCGAGCCTCGGCGTCCTCGTCCTCCTCCGCGACCTCGATCACGCCGCGCAGGGCCAAAAGGCCGTCGGCCGAGGGCGGGGTCGCCCCCTCCTCCGCCAACTGATTGGCCAGCCGCAGATAGGTCGCCAGCACCGCCTCATTGACGCGCGGCGCGGGCTCCGTCCCCTCGGCGCGTTTGGCCTGAAGGCCCAGCGTCACCTGCCCCCGGTTCAGCCGCGCCTGGGCCGCCGCCTTGGCCAGCCGCTCCAGATTGTCGAAGCCGCCCGGACCGCGAAAGCGCGTCTCCAGCGACCGCCCGTTGACCGAGCGCGCCTCGACCGTCCAGGTCCAGCCGTCCAGCCCGCCGTCGGCCCGGCCGAAGCCCGTCATGCCGGAAATAGGGCCCGAAACAGGGTTGCTCACCGTCCGTCCTCCGTCGGCACGCGAATAACCTTGGCGCCCGGCGGAATGGCGATCGCCGGGCCGGCGGCTTCGTCCGTCATGGGCGCAGGCGACGTCTCGGGCGCGGTCTCGCCCGCCGCCAGACCGGCCTTGCGACGCTCGATCTCGCGCCAGCGGGCCACGTTCAGCAGGTGCTCCTGATAGGTGCGGGCGAAGACGTGGCCGCCCGTGCCGTCGGCGACGAAGAAGACGTATTCCGAGCGCGGCGGGTTCAGCACGGCCTTCAGCGCCTCCTCGCCCGGATTGGCGATGGGCGTCGGCGGCAGGCCGTCGATCAGATAGGTGTTCCACGGCGTCGGATTGCGCAGTTCCGACAACAGGATGCCGCGCCCCAGCGGCCGCCCCTTGGTCACGCCGTAGACGATGGTCGGGTCGCTCTCCAGCCGCATTCCCAGCCGCAGGCGGTTGGTGAAGACGGCCGCCACCTGGGGCCGTTCGGAGGCGACGCCCGTCTCCTTCTCGACGATGGAGGCCAGGATGACCGCCTCTTCCGGCGTCGCGACCACCGTGGCGGGCGAGCGGGCGGCCCACAGGGTCTCCAGCTTGGTCCTGGCGGCGCGCTGCATCCGGGCGACGACGGCGGCGCGGGTCTCGCCGCGCGTGACCTCATAGGTTTCGGGCCACAGGCTGCCCTCGGGCGGAACCTCGACCTCGCCGGTCAGGACCGGCTGCTTCATCAGGATGTCGACCGCCTGGGCGCTGGACCAGCCCTCGGGCAGGGTCACGTAGTGGCGCACCGCCTTGCCGTCGACCAGCAAGCCCACCACCGTCGCCAGGGAGGCGCCCGACGGCACCTCATACTCGCCCGCCCTGATGTTGCGATCGGCGCCGGTCAGGCTGACCGCCGCGCGGAACAGATCGGTGGAGCGGATCACCCCCGCCGACTTCAGATTGGCCGCGATGGCCGGAACCCCGGCCCCGGACGGCAGGATGACGACGGTCGCCTCTCCTTGCGCCGCCCTCGGCCCCGGCCCCCAGTAGACGGCCCACAAGGCGACCAGGGCCGCGACCACGAACAGGCCCAGCGTCCCGGCCGCGGTGATCAGGCCGACGCCCAGGCCGAAGCGAGAGCCGCCGCCCCCGCCCTGCTTTTTCGGCACGCGCGACTTGGGAAGGCGAACCTTGGAGGGGCGGCGGGACGGAGCCTTGGCCAAGTCAGTCGACCTTCTTGAAGATCACGGCCGCATTGGTGCCGCCGAAGCCGAAGCTGTTGGACATCGCCACGTCGATCTTCCTGGCCTTGCCCTTGTGCGGGATCAGGTCGATCGGCGTCTCCATCTCCGGGTCGTCCAGGTTGATAGTCGGCGGCGCCGTCTGATCGCGGATGGCCAGGACCGAGAAGATGCTCTCGATCGCCCCGGCGGCGCCCAGCAGGTGGCCCGTCATCGACTTGGTGGACGACACGGCCAGATTCTCGGCGTGGTCGCCCACGAGGCGCTCGACCGCCTTCAGCTCGATCCAGTCGGCCATGGTCGAGGTGCCGTGAGTGTTGACGTAGTCGAGGTCCGACGGCTGAAGGCCCGCGCGCTTCAGCGCCGCCTTCATGGCCCGCAGGCCGCCGTCGCCGTCTTCCGACGGGGCGGTGATGTGATAGGCGTCGCCGCTCATGCCGTAGCCGACGACCTCGGCGTAGATCCTGGCCCCGCGCGCCTTGGCGTGTTCGTATTCCTCCAGAACCATGACGCCCGCGCCCTCGCCCATGACGAAGCCCGCATGGCCGCGGTCATAGGGGCGCGAGGCCTTCTCCGGCGTGTCGTTATAGGCGGTGCACAGCGCCTTGCAGGCCAGGAAGCCCGCGATGCCGATCGGCACGACCGAGCTCTCAGCCCCGCCCGCCACCATGACGTCGGCGTCGCCCAAGGCGATCATCCGGGCCGCGTCGCCGATGGCGTGGGCGCCGGTGGCGCAGGCGGTGACGACCGAGTGGTTCGGGCCTTTCAGGCCGTGGCGGATCGAAATCTGGCCCGACGCCAGATTGATCAGGGCCGAGGGGATGAAGAAGGGACTGACGCGGCGGACGCCCTGTTCCTTCAGCACGATGGCCGTGTCGGCGATGGGGCCCAGCCCGCCGATGCCCGAACCGACCATGACGCCCGTGGCGCACTTGTCGTCTTCCGATTCCGGCTTCCAGTTCGCATCGGCCAGCGCCTCGTCCGCCGCCGCGATGGCGTACAGGATGAAGTCGTCGACGCGCTTGCGGTCCTTGGCCGACATGACCTGATCGGGATCGAAGACGCCGGGCTGACCGGCCTCGCCGCCGCCGCGCCCATCGACGCTGGGCACCTCGCCCGCGATGGTGCAGCCGTAGCCTTCGGTGTCGAAGGCGGTGATCGGCCGGATGCCCGACCGACCGTCCAGAATGCCCTTCCAGACGTGCTCGACGCCCGTGCCCAACGGAGTGACCAGGCCGAGGCCCGTGATGACGACGCGGCGCATGGTTCGCGCTCCTTCTCGGTCAGAATCGTAGCCAGAAACACTAATGGCCGCCGAACGGTCCCGCTAGGGTTCCGTCACGGCGGCCATCAGCTTGGTTAGGTGCGACGGAGCGCAGCCGGATCAGGCGGCCAGCTTCTCGTCGATGAACTTCACCGCGTCGCCGACGGTCTGGATGTGCTCGGCGGCGTCATCCGGGATTTCGACGTCGAATTCTTCTTCGAAGGCCATGACCAGTTCGACGTTGTCGAGCGAGTCGGCGCCCAGGTCGTCGATGAAGGAAGCCTTCTCGGTGACCTTGTCCGGATCGGCGTCCAGGTGGTCGATCACGATCTTGCGGACGCGTTCGAGGGTGTCGGACATGAGTGTCTCTCTTGCCTGTTTGAAATCGCCGTGATGGCGGGTCGTGGGTTGCTTCGCCGTGTCACGGCTGCCTGCCGGGTGCAAGTCCGAATAAGACTCACCCCCGAAAGACGTTCCGCCCTTTAGCACAGGCTTCGGGGCTGGAAATAGTCTGTTGCGCGTCGTGATGACGCCGCGCAACGTCTTAGATCATCGCCATGCCGCCGTTGACGTGCAGGGTCTGGCCGGTGACGTAGGCCGCTTCATCCGACGCCAGATAGACGGCGGCAGAGGCGATTTCGTCGCCCGCGCCCAGACGCCCGGCCGGAATCTTCGACAGAATGGCCTCGCGCTGCTGGTCGTTCAGCACGTCGGTCATCGGCGAGGCGATGAAGCCCGGCGCGATGCAGTTGACCGTGATCCCGCGCGAGCCGACTTCCTGGGCCAGCGACTTGGAGAAGCCGATCATCCCGGCCTTGGAGGCGCAATAGTTGGTCTGGCCGGGGTTGCCGGTGACGCCGACCACCGAGGTGATGCCGATGATGCGGCCCGAACGGCGCTTCATCATCCCCTTCACCGCCGCGCGGGTCAGGCGGAAATAGCTCTCCAGATTGATCTGGATGACGGACTGGAAGTCCTCGTCCTTCATCCGCATCAGCAGGCCGTCCTTGGTGATGCCCGCGTTGGCGACCAGAATGTCCAGCGGCGCGCCCGCCGCCGTCTCGGCCGCATTGACCAGATTATCGACCGATTCCGGGTCCGACAGATTGGCGGTCGCGAAATGGGCGCGCCCGCCCAGTTCCCTGGCCAGATCGGCCAGCACGGATTCGCGCGTGCCGGACAGGACGACGGTCGCGCCCTGGGCGTGCAGGGCGCGGGCGATGGCCCCGCCGATGCCGCCGGTGGCGCCGGTCACGAGGGCGGTCTTTCCCGAAAGATTGAACATTGAAATCTCCGCTCATCCCCGCGGAGGCGGGGACCTAGGCTTCAGCTTCAAGCGCCGCATCTCGCTCCCAAGGAACTGGGTCCCCGCCTCCGCGGGGATGAGCGGCTTCAGAGGGTTTTCGCGAAGGCTTCCAGCTCTTCGGCCGTGTTCAGCGCCATCGCCTCGGCGTCGGGGGCGATGCGCTTGGCCATGCCGGTCAGCACCTTGCCCGAGCCGACCTCGACGAAGCGGGTCACGCCGCCTTCACCCGCCATCCACTCCATGCTCTCGCGCCAGCGCACGCGGCCGGTGACCTGCTCGACCAGCAGGCGGCGGATGACCTCGGCGTCGGTTTCCGGGCGGGCGGTGACGTTGGCGACCACCGGCACGACGGGGGCGATGATCTTGGCGTCAGCCAGAGCGGCGGCCATTTCATCGGCGGCGGGCTGCATCAGCGGGCAGTGGAAGGGCGCCGAGACGTTCAGCGGAATGGCGCGCGCGCCCAGCTCCTTGGCCTTTTCGATGGCCAGGTCCACGGCGGCCTTGTCGCCCGAGATGACGACGTTGCCCTTGTTGTTGTCGTTGGCGACGACGCAGACGCCCGCCGCCGAACCGGCCTTGGCGGCCTCTTCAGCCAGCGCCAGATCGGTCTTGGGACCGATCAGCGAGGCCATCGCCCCCTTGCCCACCGGCACGGCGCGCTGCATGGCCTGGCCGCGCAGCTTCAGCAGGCGGGCGGTGTCCGACAGGCTGATCGCGCCCGCAGCGGCCAGAGCCGAATATTCGCCCAGGGAGTGACCGGCCACGAAGGCGGCGCGCGCCACGTCGACGCCGAACTCGGCTTTCAGCACCCGCGCCGTGGCGACCGACACGGCCATCAGGGCCGGCTGGGCGTTCTCGGTCAGGGTTAGCTGATCTTCCGGCCCTTCGCGCATCAGGGCGAACAGCTTCTGGTTCAGGGCGTCGTCCACCTCGGCGAAGACCTCGCGCGCGCTGGCGAAGGCGTCCGACAGGGCGACGCCCATGCCCACCGACTGGCTGCCCTGACCGGGAAAGAGAAGCGCGAGGCTCATCCGGGATCGTCCGTCATCCGTTGAATCAAGCCGCGAGGGGTAGGCGAATCCCTCCCCTACGGCAAGACGAAGGCGCCGATCGCGCCGGATGAGCCGATCGCCGCCTACGACGGGATCAGGCCCAGCAGCTCCTTGCCCGCCAGCACCGCGAACAGCAGGGCCGCCGCCCCCAGCATCAGGTTGGACATCCAGCCGCTGCGCCATTCCCGCGGCGTCCGCGCGCTGTTCAGCAGCCACAGCAGCGTCCCGGCCAGGAAGGGCATGAACAGGCTGCCCAGCACCCCATAGGCGACGATCAGCCCGAACGGCCGGTCCATGAACAGCAGCACGATCGGCGGGAAGGTCAGCCACAGGGCGTAGGCGCGGAACGCCCGGCTCCTGTCGCCGCGCGCCCTGGGATCGTCGGAGCGGCCGCGCACATGGGCGGTGAAATCGGCGAACATCAGGCTGACGCCCTGCCACACGCCCAGCAGGCTGGAGAAGCTGGTGGCCCAGAAACCGACCAGGAACAGGATGGAGATCGGCCGCCCGAACCGCTCGCGCAGCACCTGGTCCAGGTCCAGCAAGCCCCGATCCCCGCCCTGCAGGGCGATGCCCGCGCTGTAAAGCAGCTCGGCCCCGACGATCAGCATGGCGACGACGAAGATCCCGGTGACGATATAGGCCACCCGGTTGTCCAGCCGCATCACCGCCATCCAGCCCGGCCCCTTCCAGCCCTTGGCGTTCAGCCAATAGCCATAGGCGGCCATGGTGATGGTGCCTCCCACCCCGCCGATCAGGCCCAGGGTGTAGAAGGCCGCCCCCTCCGGCAGGGTCGGCCACAGGCCGGTCGCCAGTTCCGGCAGATTGGGCGTGACGATCACGGCCAGGCCGACCACGGTGACGAACATCACCCCGACGCAGGCCGTCATCACCTTCTCGAACAGGCCGTAGCCGCCGAACCAGACGAAGATCAGCCCGGCGACGCTGCTCAGCATCCCCCAGGCCTTCAGGTCCAGCACGGGGAACAGGGCCGCCAGCGGCAGGGCCGTCGCGGTCATGGCCGCCGCCCCGTAGACGAAGCCCCAGACCACCACATAGACGCCGAAATAGAGCCCGGCCCAGTTCAGCCGCCCGTCCAGCCGGCCGCCCCCCGGGCGAGAACGCCCCAGGCTGGACCAGCCCTCGAACATCGTCTGTTCGCTGGCCAGGGTCCACCGGCCCACGGCCTCGGCCAGGGCGATCTTCAACAGGGTTCCCACGACAGCCGCCCACAACAGGGCGTAGCCGAAGCGTGATCCGGCGATCAGGGTGGCGACCAGGTCGCCCGCCCCTACCCCGGTCGCGGCCACCACGATGCCCGGCCCGATCAGGGACCAGCGGTTCCTCTGCGTCTGCGTCATCCTGAAGGCTCCGGCTGCTTGGAAGGCACCGTGCCTCGCTTCGCCGCCGCTGCCAATCGTCGGCGCAAAGCCCGTCGCGCCTTGCCCTGCCGGGGGTTTTCCCGTATAGGCGCGCCCTTTCCAGGGCTTCGGTCCTGCTGCGGAACGTCAAAGGGCCGGGAAACTCCCGTCCGCCGCGTCAGGAGCCATCGTGGACGAACTCCCCGGTTCGCCCGCGCCGATGTCCGCCAAGGGAGACTACCGCATGGCTCTTTACGAGCACACGGTCATGACGCGCCAGGACATCTCGGCGCAACAGGCCGAAGCGCTGAACGACACCATCAAGGCTCTGATCGAAGAAAACGGCGGCTCCGTCGCCAAGATCGAGTACTGGGGTCTGCGCAACCTGACCTACCGGGTCAAGAAGAACCGCAAGGCTCACTATTCGCTGATGGCCGTCGACTGCCCGCCGGCCGCCATGGCCGAAGTCGAGCGCCAGCTGTCGATCAACGAAGACGTGCTGCGCTGGCTGACCATCCGCGTCGAGGAGCTCGACCTGGAGCTGTCGCCCCTGCTGGCCCGCCGCGAACGCGAGCGTGACCGCAGCGCCCCGCGCGGCGACGACGCCGCGGCTTCGGAATAAGGAACCGGACCATGACCGATACGACTGCCCCCATCCCGGGCGCTCCGGCCGGCTCCGGCCCGGCCCGCCGCCCCTTCTATCGTCGCCGCAAGGTGTGCCCGTTCTCGGGCGCCAACGCGCCGAAGATCGACTACAAGGACGTGAAGCTGCTGCAGCGTTACGTCTCCGAACGCGGCAAGATCGTGCCCTCGCGCATCACCGCCGTTTCCGCCAAGAAGCAACGCGAGCTGGCCAAGGCCATCAAGCGCGCCCGCTACCTGGCCCTCCTGCCGTACGTGGTGAAGTAAGATGAAGGTCGTTCTGCTGGAACGCGTCGAGAACCTCGGCGCCATCGGCGACGTCGTCACCGTCAAGGACGGCTTCGCCCGTAACTTCCTCCTGCCGCGCGACAAGGCGCGTCGGGCCACGGAAGCCAACCTCAAGGCCTTCGAGATCGAGCGCGCCGCCATCGAGCAGCGCAACGAGAAGAACAAGGCCGAAGCTCAGAAGATCGCCGACAAGATCGACGGTCAGAGCTACGTCATGATCCGTCAGGCGGGCGAAACCGGCCAGCTGTACGGCTCGGTCGCCGGTCGCGACGTCGCTGAGGCCGTCCGCGCCGAAGGCGGCAAGGTCGAGCGTTCGCAGGTCGTCCTGAACACGGCGATCAAGACGCTGGGCGTCCACGAGGTGCTGGTCCGCCTGCACCCCGAGGTCTCGGCCACGGTCAAGATCAACATCGCCCGTTCGGCCGACGAAGCCGAGCGTCAAGCGAAGGGCGAGGACGTGATCCGCGCTCAGTTCGACGACGAGCGCAACGCCGCCGAACAAGCCGCCCAAGAGCTGATCGAAGGCGGCGCCGGCCAACAGGAAGGCTTCGGCGACGAAGCCTGATCCTGTCGCCTCGGCGAGACGATCCAGGGGCGCTTCCGCAAGGAAGCGCCCCTTTTTCTTACCCTTCCACCCTTCTTGCCCTCTCCCGGCGGGAGAGGGCTTGTCTGTTAGCTCTGCTAAACGCCCCAACAGATAATCTCGATATTCGTCGCCCCTTTTTGCGCCGCAATATGGCCTCTGTTCGTCGCCGTGGACGAGCGGGAGTCCTCATGCGTTCGAGATCGCCAGTTCGTTCCAGACGGCCGTTCACCGAGACGGCGCGATGTCAGCCGGGTGCCCTTCCCCTCCCGAAGCCTCGGCTCCGCGCTTGACGTAACGCCGTTTCGGCGCAGGATTCAGCCGTCGCGCTTTCAGTATGCGGCGCATTCCCGGCGTCCAATCAGAAAAAAGCAGATCTCTCCATGCACATCGCGAATATCCGCCGCGCCGGCCTCCTGGCCGCCGCTTCCGGCTCCGTCCTGATCGCCGCCGGCGCGGCCCAGGCCCAATCCATCCCTGACAGCGCCACCTCGGTCGACGACATCGTCGTCACCGGCACCCGCGCCCCGGCCCGCTCGCGCCTCGACACCTTGGCGCCGGTCGACGTGGTGACGGCCGAGACCCTGCAGAACCGGGGCACGACCGAGTTCGCCGCCGCCCTGGCCCAGACCGTGCCGTCCCTGACCTTCGCCCGTCCGACCGTGGTGGACGGCACCGACTCCATCCGGCCCGCCACCCTGCGCGGCCTGTCGCCGGACCAGACCCTGGTGCTGGTCAACGGCACGCGCCGCCACGCCTCGGCCCTGGTCAACGTCAACGGCTCGATCGGGCGCGGCTCGGCCGCCGTCGACCTGAACGCCATCCCCAGCGGCGCCCTGGACCGGGTCGAGGTGCTGCGCGACGGCGCCTCGGCCCAATACGGCTCGGACGCCATCGCCGGGGTCGTCAACCTGCGCCTGAAGGAGGCGCGCGAGGGGGGCGGCGCCAGCGTCACCTACGGCCAGTATTTCACCACCGTCGAGGCCGCGCGCGGCAAGCGCGACGAGACCGACGGCGCCACCGTCACCGCCTCGGCCTGGCAAGGGCTGGGCCTGGGCTCGGACGGCTTCCTGACCCTGTCGGCGGAGTATCTGAACCGCGAGCCGACCAACCGGTCCGACGTCGATCCCCGCGCGGCCGCCAACGGCGCCGTCACCGCCCGCGCGGGCGACCCCGAGGTCGAGCAGTGGACCGTCTTCGCCAACGCCGGCAAGCCGCTGAACGCCGACTGGGAGGCCTTCGGCTGGGCCGGTTATCAGCACCGCGACAGCGCCAGCGGCGCCTTCCCGCGCCTGTCGGACAATGTGAACAACGTCCTGTCCGTCTATCCGAACGGCTTCCTGCCCAAGATCGCCGTCAAGTCCGAGGACCTGTCGGCCGGGGGCGGGCTGCGCGGCGAGAGCGGCGGCTGGAACGCCGAGTTCAGCCTGGTTTACGGCCGCAACGACCTGTCCTTCCGCACCGAGGATTCGCTGAACGCCACCTATGGCACCGCCTCGCCGACCAGCTTCGATTCCGGCGCCCTCATCTATGATCAGCTGGTGTTCGGCGCAGACTTCACCCGCCAGTTCGAGGTGGGGCTCAGCGGCCCGCTGAACTTCGCCTGGGGCCTGGAGGCCCGCAAGGAGAACTATCAGATCGAGGCCGGGCAGCCGGAATCGTGGAATCGCGGCCCCCTGGGCGGCAACACCAGCCTGGCCGGCGGCGCCCAAGGTTTCGTCGGCTTCCAGCCCTCCAACGAGGTGGACGAGGACCGCGACGCCGTCGCCCTCTATGCCGACATCGAAATTCCGCTGACCGAAAAGCTCACGGTCGAGGGCGCGCTGCGCGTCGAGGACTACTCCGACTTCGGCGACGCCCAGACGGGCAAGTTCGCCGCCCGCTACGACTTCAGCCCGAACTTCGCCCTGCGCGGCTCGGCCTCCACCGGCTTCCGCGCCCCGTCGCTGCAGCAGAGCTTCTTCACCTCGACCTCCTCGGTGATTCAGAACGGCGCCGTGGTCGAGACCGGCACCTTCCCCGCCACCAGCGGAGTCGCCTCCATTCTGGGCGCCCGCCCGTTGAAGGCCGAGACCTCGACCAACTACACCCTGGGCGCGGTGATCCGCCTGGGGAATTTCGACCTGACCATCGACGCCTACCGCATCGAGATCGAGAACCAGATCGTCCTGTCGGAGCTGATCAACCGCAGCTTCTCGACCCAGGTCGCGGGCCTGCTGGACCCGCTGGGAATCCAGGCCGCCCGCTTCTTCCTCAACGGAGTGACGACCGAGACCGAAGGCGTCGACATCGTCGGCCGCTACCGCCTGCGCACCGAGACGGCGGGGGACTGGGACTTCACCGTCGCCGGCAATGTCAATGACGTCAGCGTGACCAAGGTCCCGACCTCTTCCTCGGTGCTGAATCCGGTCCCGACCCTGTTCTCGCGCCAGCGCATCGCCACCATCGAGGAAGGCACGCCGGATGCGAAGGTGTCGGCCTCGGCCGACTGGAGCCTGGGCCGCTGGGGCGCCACGGCGCGGGCGACCTATTACGCCAGCGTGCTGCAGCCGGGCTCGACGGCCGCCAGCGACTATTCGACCGGCGACAAGACCACCGTCGACCTGGAAGGCCGTTTCCAGTTCACCGACCGCGTGGGCCTGGCCGTCGGCGTCGACAACGTCTTCGACGAGTATCCCGACTTCGTGCCGGCCAGCCTCAACAGCAACGGCGTCCTGGGCTTCCCCTTCTATTCGCCCTTCGGCTTCAACGGCCGCTACGGCTACGCCCGACTGAGCGTGAAGTGGTGACGACGATGGATCAGGCGCTGGAGGAGCTCCTCCCCTCATCCTCGCGCCGGAGTCTGCTGCTGGGCGGCGGCGTGGCGGCGGCGGCGGCGACCGCCGCAGCCGTCGCGTCCCGCCCGGCGCATGCGGCGGTTCAGGTCGGCGACGAAAGCACGCTCAGCCCCTGGGGCGCCCGCCCCAAGGGCCCGCCCGAGCCGCTGCCGCGCGGCGTCGACCTGCCCGAGGCGCCGCGCCCCTATACGGAGATCAGCAGCTACCACGCCCACGTCTATTTCAACGAGGATACGGCCTATCGCGCGGCCCGGTTGCGCGACTGGGTCATCCATCGTTTCAAGGTCGAACTGGGCGAGTGGAACGAGGGGCCGCGCGGACCGCACACCACGCCGTCCTTCTATTTCGGCTTCACCAACGATCAGGTTCCGACCGTCATTCCCTGGCTGATGCTCAATCACCTGGGGCTGAAGATCCTGATCCACCCGAACACGGACGACCCCTATGCGGATCACCTGATCAACGCCCTGTGGATCGGCGACACCCAGCCGGTGAACGCCTATCGCATGGCGCGCTCGGCCAGGGCGGCTGGCGGCGACATCGAGCGCATCCATCCCAACACCCTGCCGACGCTGCCGCTGGAGACCTGATCGCGTTCAGCGCGCATTCATATCCGAACGGCAAGCTGAGCCTTTGCCGTTCGGAGGGGTCCGCATGAACAAGGCCACGCTCGCCATCGTCCTCGCCGCCAGCGTGTGGGCGACCGGCGCCCACGCCATGACGGTTCAGGAATTCCTGACGACGGCGAACCGCATCCCGCGCAATCCGACCGCCCTGCTGCGATCGGACACCCGCCGGCTGATGAGCGAGGTCCAGACCGCCTTCCGCACGGTAGGCAGCGAGCAGAAGGCGGCCCAGGCGGCGGGCCGCAGGCCGGCGACCTGCATCGCCGAAGGCGCCAAGATCAGCCTGTCGCCGGACATGATCCTGAACCGTTTCAACGCCATTCCGGCGCAGCGTCGAAACATCAGCGTCACCCAGGCCGTTCGCGAATGGATGGCGGCCGAGCATCCCTGCCCCGCCTGACGGGGCGGCGTCCTGCCCGCTTGCGAAGTCTTGCCCGGAGGCGCATTTAAGCCGCCATGTCGTTCCGTCGATCCGCCCGCCTCGCCGCGCCTCTCGGCACCCTGACGCTGCTCGCCGCGCCGCAACTGGCCCAGGCCCAGTCCTCCGAGATGACCGTCCAGCAGTTCCTGGCGATCGGCCAGAACATCCCGCGCAACCGCGCCGTCGCCGTGATGCGCCCGGACACCCGCCGCCTGATCCGCGAAGTCACCGGCGCCGTCAGCACGATCAAGGCCGAGCAGGCCTCGGCCGTCTCGGCGGGCCGCCGCCCGGCCCACTGCATCCCCGCCTCCGGCACCGGCATCACGCCCGAGGCCCTGGTCGCGCGCTTCGAGACCCTGCCCGAGCCGCGGCGCCGCATGACCGTGACCCAGGCGGTGCGCGACTGGATGGCCGAACGCTATCCCTGCCGCAGCTGAGGCGCACTGATCGGCCAGCGGTTTTCGCGCGCCGTCCACAGGCCTCGCCGACTGTCCACGATGACGACGACGCCCGCCTCTGACGCAGGGCGCGCCTATGCGTATTGAATGACGCCGATGAACGCCTTCGCCCCGATGCCCTATGATTCCGCCAACGACGCCCTGCAGGTGTCGTCCATGCCCCACAACCTGGAGGCGGAGCAGGCCCTGCTGGGCTCGCTGATGTTCGACAACGCCGTGTTCGAACGCCTGTCGGACCGACTGCGCGGCAGCCATTTCTACGAGCCCTTCCACCAGCGCCTGTTCGACGCCATCGAGGACCACATCCGCCAGGGCCTGCTGGCCGAGCCCACCATCCTGATGGAGCGGTTCAAGCAGGACCCCGCGTTTCAGGAGTTCGGGGGCCTGCGTTACCTCGCGGACCTGGTGGACCGGGCGCCGCCCGCCGCCAACGCCCCCGACTACGCCCGCGTCGTCTACGACCTGGCCCTGCGCCGCGACCTGATCCGCATCGGCGGCGAGATCATCAAGGAGGCGCCCAACCCCCAGACCCCCGCCGACGAACAGATCGAACAGGCCGAGCAGACCCTCTATTCCCTGGCCGAGACGGGCAAGCCGTCGTCCGGCTTCGTCAGCTTCTCCCAGGCCCTGGCCGGCGCCGTCGAAATGGCGGGCGAGGCCTATCAGCGCGAGGGCAAGCTGGCCGGTCTGGCCACCCGCCTGGACGATCTGGACCAGAAGCTGGGCGGCCTGCATCCGTCGGACCTTCTGATCCTCGCGGGCCGTCCGTCGATGGGCAAGACGGCGCTGGCGACCAACATCGCCTTCAACGTCGCGCGCAACTATCGCTGGGAGCCGACGCCGGACGGCGGACGCAAGACCGTCGACGGCGGCGTCGTCGCCTTCTACTCGCTGGAAATGAGCGCCGAACAGCTGGCCATGCGTATCCTGGCCGATGCGTCCGGCGTGTCCTCGGACAAGCTGCGCAAGGGCGAGATCGACGCTTCGGACTTCGGCAAGATCCGCGACGCGGCCATCGAGATCGGCGAAAGCCCGCTGTACATCGACGCCACCGGCGGCCTGTCCATCTCCAAGCTGGCGGCGCGGGCGCGGCGGCTGAAGCGGATGGAGCATGGCCTTGATCTGATCGTGGTCGACTACCTCCAGCTCGTGACCACCGGCGAGAACAGCCAGAAGAACCGCGTGCAGGAGGTGTCCGAGATCACCGGCGGCCTGAAGGCCCTGGCCAAGGAGCTGAACGTCCCCATCATCGCCCTGTCGCAGCTGTCGCGTCAGGTCGAAAGCCGCGAGGACAAGCGGCCCCAGCTGTCCGACCTGCGAGAATCCGGCTCGATCGAGCAGGACGCCGACTGCGTCATGTTCGTCTATCGCGAGAGCTACTACCTGGGCCGCGCCGAGCCGCGCGAGGGCACCGAAGAACACCTGAAGTGGCAGGAAGACATGGACCGCCTGCAGCACCAGGCCGAGGTCGTCATCGGCAAGCAGCGTCACGGTCCCATCGGCATCGTCAAGCTGGCCTTCGATTCCAACACCACCCGCTTCGGCAACCTGGCCCACGACGGCCGCTACGGCGGCGCCTATGCGGATATTCCGGAGTAGGCCGTCAAAGCGGTGGCGCCGCCCGAACAGCGGCCTATAACCGTCGCCATGACCTCCCCCGCCTTCGCTCCCGCCGTCCTCAACGTCGATCTGGACGCGCTCGCCCGCAACTACCGCACGCTCGAGACCCTGACGGGCCGTCCGGTCAATCCGGTCGTGAAGGCCGACGGCTACGGCCTGGGCGCCGCCGCCGTGACCAGGCGGCTGATGGCCGAGGGCGCGCGCACCTTCTTCGTCGCCCGCGCGGCCGAGGGCGTGCGCCTGCGCGAGGCGATCGGGCCTGAGCCGGTCATCTATATCCTGGACGGCTGCCCCGGCGGCTCCCAAGGCGACGGAGCCGCCATGCTCAAGGCCTCGAACCTGCGGCCCGTCATCAACCAGCCGGCCCAGCTTCAGGCCTGGCGGGCGGCGGGCGGCGGCGCCTGCGGGTTGCAGATCGACACCGGCATGAACCGGCTGGGCTTCCGCGTCGAGGACGCGCCCGAGCCGTTCGAGGGCCTTGAACTGGTGATGACCCACCTGGCCTGCGCCGACGAGCCGTCGAACCCGCTGAACCGCATCCAGCGCGACGCCTATGCGGCGGTCGTGACCCGCTATCCGGGCGTGACGCGCTCCTTCGCCAACTCGGGGGGCTGCTTCCTGGGGCCGGACTTCGCCTTCGACGTGGTGCGGCCGGGCATCTGCCTCTACGGCGGCGGACCGGAAGGCCGCCCGCATGAGAAGATCGCCCCCGTCGCCAGCCTGATCGCCCAGGCGATGCAGGTACGCGACGTCCCGGCGGGCGAAACCGTCGGCTATTCGCAAGGCTACAAGGCGGAGCGGCCGATGCGCGTGGCCACCTGCGGCGCGGGCTACGCCGACGGCGTGCTGCGCAGCTACAGCCCCAAGGGACAGGTCTTCATCGCGGGCGAGATGCGGCCGATCATCGGCCGGGTGTCGATGGACGTGCTGGCGGTCGATGTGACGGGCCTGGACGTCAAGGCGGGCGATCCGGTCGAGATCTTCGGCGCCAACCGCCTGATCGACGACGCGGCGGCGGCGGCGGGGACCATCAGCTATGAGCTTCTGACCTCGATCACGCCGCGCGTCCCGCGCGTCTATCAGGGCTGAAAGACAAAGGGCTGAGACGCAAGGCCCCAGCCCTTCTTCAGACTTAGCTCAGGGCGAACGCCGTGGCGCCCGCACCGACGATGACGAAGCTGGCGATCACCGCGCCGACGATGGCGAAGACGATGGCGTTCAGGATGATGGCCGCGACCACCACGACGATGGTGTAGCCCAGCGCCTTGTCGGCGGCCGTCTTCATCAGCGCCGGCAGGCCCAGGTACATCAGGTAGAAGCCATACAGGCCCAGCAGGCCCGCCAGCCAGGCCAGCATCGGCAGGACGTTCAGCACGCCCGCCACCCAGGCGGCCGTCATGGAATAGACGGCGACCTGCATCGCCTTCACCGGGTTCTTGGTCCCGCCGAAGGTCGGCGCCAGGGCGTCGATGATCAGGCCCAGGATGTAGACGCTCAGCAGGCTCAGCACATAGCTGAGCGCGCCCGCCAGCACCGGTCCGACCAGGCCGCGATGACCGAAGGCGATCTGGCCCACGATGGTCGCCACCGCCGGAATGGCCGCCAGGATGACCGCATAGCTGGTGAACAGCCCCTTGATGGTGGCGCTCTCGGCGTCGATGACGGGCCACTCGAACTTGGGCCGGGTCAGGATGTATTTGACCCGCGAGACGAGCGAGGGATCGACGGCGGGGGGATTTTCCAGGGTCATTCTTCAGCTTTCTGGGCGATTGAGTCGGATCACGGCCTTATCATGTCAGAATGACGGCTGTGTGGATGCCGACGCAACCCCGCAGTCTCCCTATGACAATTTCGGACACACCTCGTTCCGTCGCGCCTGCCCTCGTCCGCGCGATCTGCTAGGTCTGGCCCATGGCGCGCGACTCTCTTCTCTTCGTCTGCAAATCCTGCGGTGCGGTTCATTCCAAATGGGCCGGACAGTGCTCGGCCTGCGGCGAATGGAACGCCCTCGTCGAGGAATCCAAGGCCGCCCCGCCGGGCGCCCTGAAGCCCGCCTCGACCGCGCGCGGGCGCGGCGTG
The DNA here is from genome assembly GCA_017308115.1 of Bordetella sp. Lineage (GTDB taxonomy): Bacteria > Pseudomonadota > Alphaproteobacteria > Caulobacterales > Caulobacteraceae > Brevundimonas. The sequence continues at coordinate 28,456 of JAFKFS010000021.1, read as the reverse complement.
CAGTTCGAAACGCTTCAGTCCGACACGCCTGAACCGCCTCGCATCGTCACCGGCGTGACCGAGTTCGACCGCGTCTGCGGCGGCGGCGTCGTGCCCGGCTCGGCCATCTTGCTGGGCGGCGACCCCGGCGTCGGCAAGTCGACCCTGCTGCTGGAGGTGACGGCCAAGGCGGCCCGCAACGGCGCCAGGGTCGCCTATATCTCGGGCGAAGAGGCGATCGAGCAGATCCGCGCCCGCGCCAAACGCATGGGGGTGGCCGACGCCGACGTCTCCCTGGCCTCCGCCACCGCGCTGCGCGACATCCTGACGACGCTGAAGCGCGACCCGTTCGACATCGTCATCATCGACTCCATCCAGACCCTGTGGTCCGACGCGCACGAGGCCGGGCCCGGCTCCATCACCCAGGTGCGCGCCTGCGCCGCCGAACTGGTGCGGCTGGCCAAGAACGGCGGCCCGGCCATCGTCCTGGTCGGCCACGTCACCAAGGACGGCCAGATCGCCGGGCCGCGCGTGGTCGAGCATATGGTCGACGCCGTCCTCAGCTTCGAGGGCGAGCGCGGCTATCCCTTCCGCATCCTGCGCGCGGGCAAGAACCGTTTCGGCGCCACCGACGAGATCGGCGTGTTCGAGATGGGCGACGCCGGCCTGCGCGAAGTGCCCAACCCCTCGGCCCTGTTCCTGGGCGAAGGCAAGGACCGGGCGCCCGGCGCCGCCGTCTTCGCCGGGATCGAGGGCTCGCGCCCTGTTCTGGTGGAAATTCAAGCGCTTGTGGCGCCCTCTGCATACGGTACGCCAAGACGCGCCGTCGTCGGCTGGGACTCCGGCCGCCTCGCCATGCTGCTGGCGGTGCTGGAGGCGCGCTGCGGCCTCGGGTTCGGCGACAAGGACGTCTATCTCAACGTCGCGGGCGGGATGCGGATCAACGAGCCCGCCGCCGATCTGGCCGCCGCCGCCGCCCTGATCTCGTCGGCGCTGGACATGCCCCTGCCGCAGGGCTGCGTCGTCTTCGGCGAGATCGGCCTGTCGGGCGAGGTCCGCGCCGTCGGCCGCGCCGAGGCCCGTCTGCGCGAGGCCCAGAAGCTGGGCTTCGAGCGCGCCCTCGCCCCGCCACAAGCCAACGGCAAGGTGAAGAAGGGCGACGTCGCCCTGACCGTCGTCACCCGGCTGGCCGAGGCGGTCGAGCGAATCTCCCAGAACCGCTACTAAGCGCGTTCCCAACCCATAGAGGCGCAGCGCGTGTGACCGGCTACGACGTCTTCGTGATCCTGGCCCTGCTGGCCTCGGGCGCCGCCGGATGGTTCCGGGGCGGCATGCGCGAGATCACGGCCCTGTTCAGCTTCATGCTGGCGGCGCTGCTGGCCCTGATCACCCTGCCGTGGACGGCGCCGATCGGGCGTTCGCTGGTCGATCCCGACTGGGCCGGCTCGGTGCTGGCCGTGGGGCTGGTCTTCGTCCTCCTCTATTTCGGCCTGCGCTTTATCGGCTCGGCCATATCGCAGGGCGCGCGGGGTCACGCCCTGGGCGTTCTGGACCAGTCGCTGGGCCTCGTGGTCGGGCTGATCCGCGCCCTGGGCCTGATCGGGGCGGTGCATCTGGTCATTATGGGGGCCATGCAGGACAATCCGCCGCGCTGGCTGACCGAGGCCGCCACCGCGCCGGTCAGCGAAGGCGCCGCCCGCGCCATCCAGATCGTGCTGCCCACCCTTGGAAAGGGCGCCGACGCCCTGACCCCCGTCGTCGGTTCCTCCGTCCGCGAAGGGTTTTCCGATCAATGAGCCTTGCCCCCGACGCATTCGCGGACTACGTGCGCGGCGCCGCCCGTTGAGTTATCATTCCCCGGTCATCGGAGCCTGACGATGCGCCACCATATCGCCGAACCCGTCGTTCACCGTGAGCACTGGCGCGAGCCCGAGGATGACCAGCTGCGCCTCGAGTGCGGCGTCTGCGGCGTCTGGGGGGCGCCCGAGAATGAAGCCTCCTCCATCGTCGCGCTCGGCCTGCACGCCCTGCAGCATCGCGGCCAGGAAGCCTGCGGCATCGCCAGCGTCCACGACGACCGCTTCTACACCGAGCGTCACCAGGGCCTGGTGGGCGACGCCTTCGGCAACGCCGACCTGGCCAACCGCCTGCCCGGCCGGGCCGCGGTCGGCCACACCCGCTACTCCACCGCCGGCGGCAGCTTCCTGCGCAACATCCAGCCGATGTTCGCCGACCTGGACCAGGGCGGCATCGCCATCGCCCACAACGGCAACCTGACCAATTTCAAATACCTGCACGCGCAACTTGTGCAGGAAGGCGCGATCTTCCAGTCGACCTCGGACTCCGAGGCCATCCTCCACCTGATCGCCCGCAGCCGTAAGGCCAAGATCGTCGACCGCTTCATCGACGCGCTCAGTCGCATCGAGGGCGGCTACGCCCTGGTGGCCCAGACCCGCTTCAAGATGATCGGCGCGCGCGACCCGCTGGGCATCCGGCCGCTGGTGCTGGGCAAGATCGGCGAGGCCTGGGTGCTGGCGTCAGAGACCTGCGCGCTGGACACCATCGGCGCCACCTTCATCCGCGACGTCGAGCACGGCGAGGTCGTGGTCATCGACGACGAAGGCCTGACCTCGATCAAGCCCTTTTCCGCCCGCCCCGCTCGCCCCTGCCTGTTCGAGTACGTCTATTTCGCCCGCCCCGACTCGGTCGTGAACGGCCTGTCGGTCTATGACGTCCGCAAGGAGATGGGCCGCCGTCTGGCGCGCGAACACGTCGTCGAGGCCGACATCGTGGTGCCGGTGCCCGATTCGGGCGTCCCCGCCGCCCTCGGCTACGCCCAGGAAAGCGGCCTGCCCTATGAGATGGGCATCATTCGCAGCCACTACCTCGGCCGCACCTTCATCCAGCCCAGCCAGGGCGCCCGGCAGAAGGGCGTGCGGATGAAGCACAGCCCCAACCGCGCCGCCCTGGAAGGCAAGCGCGTCGTGCTGATCGACGATTCCATCGTGCGCGGCACCACCTCGCTGAAGCTGGTCCGCGCGGTGCGTGCGGCAGGCGCCAGGGAGGTTCACCTGCGCTCGGCCAGCCCGCAGATTCTCTTCCCCGACTTCTACGGCATCGACATGCCCGAGCGGTCGCAGCTGATGGCGGCCACCCACAGCATGGAAGAGATGCGCGCGGTTCTGGAGGTCGACTCCCTCGGCTTCCTGTCCATCGACGGCCTGTATGACGCCCTGGGCGCCGGACCGCGCGACGCCGCCAATCCCCAGTTCACCGACCACTATTTCACCGGCGACTATCCGACCCGTCTGCTGGACCGGGAGATCGAGGAAGGCGGCCGCGACCCGCGCGGCAAGCAACTTTCTCTGCTGGTGACCGCTTAAGGCTGGATGATCCAGCTCGGCTACTTCACGCTCGACACCCCTGACGTCGAAAAGGCCCGCGCCTTCTACGCGGGTCTGTTCGGCTGGCGCTTCGACGAGACCGCGTCCAGCCCGACCTACGCCCATGTGGCCGGGTCCGATCCCGCCTTCGGCCTGACCAAGGGCGAGCACAAGGCCTTTCCCAACCTCTACTTCCGCGTGGACGACATCCACGCCGCCTGCGCCCGCGTGACCGAACTGGGCGGCCGCTGCGCCGTCCCCGCCGAAAGCCCGTCCGGCCTGTCCGCCGTGGTCAGCGACGACCAAGGCGTCAGCTTCAGCCTGTGGCAGCCCGCGCCGGGCTACTGAAGACGAGGCTTCCCTCTCCCGGCGGGAGAGGGAAGCTGTCGCGCCCTTCCACCCTGCGTCCGGCCGCGCTATCAGCGGGCCATGTCCGAACCCGCTTCCCTCCCCCTCGCCGACCGCATCGCCCTGGTCGTCGGCGCCTCGCGCGGAATTGGCCGCGAGGCCGCCCTCGCCCTGGCCAAGGCCGGCGCCCACGTCATCGCCGCCGCGCGCACCCAGGGCGCGCTGGAGGAGCTGGACGACGAGATCTTCGCCGCCACCGGCCGGCGCGCCAGCCTGGTCCCGTTCGACCTGGTGGACGGCGGCGCCATCGACCGCCTGGGCGGGGCCCTGTTCCAGCGCTACGGCAAGCTGGACATCTGGGTTCAGGCGGCCGCCACCATGGGCCCCTCGGGCCTGACCCCGGTCGCCCACGCCGAGCCGCGCGAGTTCGCCAAGGTCGAGAAAATCAACTTCACCGGCGTCTATCGCCTGATCCGCTCGCTGGAGCCGCTGCTGCGCGCGTCCGACGCCGGTCGCGCCATCCACCTGACCACCAGCGTGGCCAGCCGGCCGCGCGCCTTCTGGGGCATGTACGCCGCGACCAAGGCGGGCGCCGAGGCCCTGGTCAAATGCTGGGCCGACGAGATCGAGAGCACGCCGGTCCGCGTCTCCATCGTCGATCCGGGCCGGATGCGGACGCAGCTTCGCGCCCAGGCCTTTCCCGGCGAAGATCCCGAAGGCCTGCCTCACCCCTCCGAGATCGGCCCCCTGATCGTCGAGCTGGCCCGCCCTGATTTCACGCCGCCCCTGACGGTCAGCTTCAAGGCATGGAAGCAGGGCCTGTCAGCGGACGCGCTCGTCTGAAGCGCCGATGCCCGGGGGAGATCAGGCGTCGGCGATGCGGACACGGGAGCCCCTGACGGCCCCCCGGGCCGCCCCGCTGATCCGCGCGGCGCCGCTGGCCGACATTGTCGCCGTTGCGGCCTCGATCGGCCTGATCCTGACCTATGTGGGCTTCTGGAGCGCGCCGCTGACGGGTTACGGCGCCCGCTCGGCCGACTTCCTCAGGAATTTCTACTACCCCGCCTATCTGATGGCGGTGGTCCTGGTCGGCATGAGGCCCGGGCGCGCCATCAGGGGCATGATCCGCTCGCCCCTGCTGATCGCCCTGCTGCTGCTGACGGCCGGCACCTATTTCTGGTCGATCATGCCGGACCTGACGGCGCGCCGGATTCCGGCCCTGCTGTTCACCACCCTGGGCGGCGTGGCCCTGGCGTCCCGCTGGAGCTGGCGGACCCTGACGGAAATCCTGGCCGGAACGCTGGGCGCCCTGGTCGTGATCTCCTTCCTGCTGGGAGCGCTCCTGCCGGACTTCGGACGGATGCAGGAGCTTTTCCCCGGCGCCTGGCGCGGCCTGTGGCTCGAGAAGAATTCGCTCGGCCACGTCATGGTCAAGACCACCATCTTCCTGCTGGCCGCCGGGATCATGGTTCCCGAACGGCGCAAGCTCTGGTTCGGCCTGGCCGCCATGTCCGTCGCCCTGGTCATCCTATCGACCTCGAAGACGGCCCTGCTGGTCCTGCTGCTGTCGCTCGGCTCCATGGGGTTCGTCGCCGTGGTGAAATCCGGCCCGCTGCGCGCCGTGATCGCCACCTGGCTGGCGGTCGTCTTCGTCATCGGCGCGGGCCTGCTGATCGCGGCTGAGACCGACATGGTGCTGGGGCTGCTGGGCAAGGACGCCACCCTGACGGGACGCACCGAAATCTGGTCGGGCATCATGCAGCAGATGGCCGACCATCCCTGGCGCGGCTTCGGCTACGGCGCGGTATGGGACGACCCCGGCTTCACCGGCCCCAAGGCCTGGATCGGGCATCAGGCCCACTTCCTGCCGGCCAACGCCCACAGCGGCTGGCTGGAGATCTACATCGCCCTGGGCCTGGGCGGCGTGATCCTGTTCGCCCTATGGCTGTTGCAGATATGGGCGCAGTCGCTTTGGGCGGCCTACACCAGCCCCGGCGGCTGGGTGGCCGTGCCCATGATGACGTCCTTCACCTTCACCATGCTGAGTGAAAGCATCGCCATGAACTGGCACGAACTGCGCTGGGTCGTCATGGTCGCCCTGGCGCTGAAACTGACGCTCGGGGACGAAGCCCCCGTGCGGACGGCGGCGGCGGCGACCGGTCGCCGCCTGCGCGGTCGGGCGTGCTGACGCCGAGGCGTATTCAGCCTCAGCGCTTGGCGCCGCCCTTCTGTCCCGTGCGGACGCGGCCCGAGCGGGACACCTGACGAGCGCCGCCGCGCGCGCCCTTGCCGACGAAGGCGTTGGTCCCCGACTTCTTGGACGCGCTGGCCTTCAGCCCGCCCAGAGGCTTCACCTTGGGCTTGATTCCGGCCTTGACCTTCTGCTCCAGCGCCTTGCCGGGCAGGTTGGACAGCTTCTCTTCCTTCTCGGCCTTCAGCACGCGGCGCGGCGCGGTCTTGGCCGCGCCCTTGAAGCGCTCCGGCCCCGACTTGGCCCCGCCGTCGGCGTAGGGGTTGGCCGAGCCCGACTTGACCGTCAGGCGGATCGGCGTGCCCGGCAGGTCGAAGCTCTCGCGGATCGAGTTGATCAGATAGCGCTTGTAGTGGTCCGGCATGGCCGAGGCGCGGCTGGCGAACAGAACGAACGTCGGGGGACGCGCCTTGGTCTGAGCCACGTATTTCGGCTTGATGCGCTTGCCGTCCACGGCGGGCGGCGGGTGCCTCTGGGTCGCCAGGGCGAGCCAGTCGTTCAGGTCGCGGGTCTTCACCTTGACCGACCAGGTGTCATAGGCCTGAAGCACCGCGGGCATCAGCCGCTCGACGCCGCGCCCGTTGAACGACGACAGGGCCACGAAGGGCGAGCCGCGCAGTTGAGGCAGCTTGTCGTCGGCCAGACGCTTCAGCTCGGACAGGCGCGCCTGAGGCTCCTCCTCCAGATCCCATTTGGAGGCGACATAGACCAGCGCCCGCCCTTCCCGCTCGACCAGATCGGCCAGCTGCAGGTCCTGGGTGTCGAAGGCGTCGTCCTTGTCCATCACCATGATCACCACCTCGGCGAAGGTGATGGCGCGGATGGTGTCGGCGACCGACAGCTTCTCCAGCTTCTCCTGGACGCGGGCCTTGCGGCGCATCCCGGCGGTGTCGATCAGGCGGATGTTGCGCCCTTCCCAGACCCAGTCCACCGAGATGGAATCGCGCGTGATCCCGGCTTCGGGTCCGGTCAGCAGACGATCGTCGCCGATCAAGCGGTTGATCAGCGTCGACTTGCCCGCGTTCGGACGGCCGATGACCGCGATGCGGATCGGCTTTTCGGGCTCGTCGACTTCCTCGATGAAGATGTCTTCCGACGCGGCCAGGATCGCCTGATACAGGTCGGCCATGCCCTCGCCGTGCTCGGCCGAGATCGGCACCGGCTCGCCGAAGCCCAGGCCGTGCGCCTCGCCCACGCCGCCGCCGCTTTCGCGGCTTTCCGACTTGTTGGCCAGCAGGACGACGGGCTTGTGCACCTTGCGCAGGCGATCGGCGAAGATGCGGTCCAGCGAGGTCACGCCTTCGCGCGCGTCCATCATGAACAGGATCAGGTCCGCGTCCTCGATCGCCGCCTCGGTCTGCTCGCGCATCCGGGATTCCAAGCTTTCGTCGGTGACGTCCTCATACCCCGCCGTGTCGATCAGGGTCAGGTCCATGTCGCCGATCACGCCGTCGGCGTAGCGGCGGTCGCGGGTCACGCCGGGGCGATCATCGACCAGCGCAAGGCGCTTGCCGACGAGGCGGTTGAACAGTGTCGACTTGCCCACATTGGGGCGGCCGACGATGGCGACCTTCAGAGCCATGTCGGCCTTCTAGCTTAAATCGGTGAAAAGGTCAGCGGATGCTGATCAGCTGACCCTTGTCGGTCAGGACATAGAGGGCGCCGTTATAGGCGGCCGGGGCGATATAGGCGGCCGAACCCAGCTTCAGGCTGGCCGTCTGGGCGCCCGTCTTGGGATCGAAGGCCACGGCCTCGCCGTCCGAATTGACCAGGACCAGACGGTTGGACGCCAGGATCGGACCCGACCAGATCGGGCGCACGGTGCGCTTGCCGAAGCCCAGGAAGCCGCCTTCCTTGCGCACCCGGCCCTCGTTCAGGTCGCGGGTCCAGTAGACCTGGCCCGTCTCGCGGTTGACCACGGTCAGTTCGCCCGCCTGGGACACCACATAGACCACGTCGCCGACCGGCAGGGGCTGGTTCACCCCGACGATGGGCAGGGACCACTTGGGCTGGCCGCTGCGCAGGTCCATGACCTGCAGCACGCCCGACTGGCTGATGGCGTAGACTTGGCCGCGGCTGACGACCGGACGGCCGGCGATGTCGCGCAGTTCCGACAGGGCGCTGGTGCGGCTGGTGCGCGACAGCACCTGCTCCCACACCGGCTGGCCGTTGGTCGTCTGCAGGGCCACGATCTGGCCCGAGGAGAAGGGCGCGACCACCGTGCCGCCGCTGACCGCCGGGCTGGAGGCGCGCATGATACGAGCCGGCTCGGTGATGCCGCGATAGGACCAGTCCTGCTGGCCGTTGGCCACGTTGAAGGCCATCAGCTGGTTGTCGACGTCGACGACATAGACCCGCTGGCCCGCCACCGTCGGCGCGCCGTGGATCGGCAGATCGACCGGGGTGCGCCACAGCTCGGCGCCCGTATTGGCGTCGAAGGCCGTCATGACGCGATAGCCGGACGAGACGAAGACCTTGCCGCCGCCCACGGCGATGCCGCCGCCGAAGCCGCCGCCGCCCGAACCGCCGCCCAGGCCCACGCCCAGGAAGCGGCGGCCGCGATCGGCCTCGTCGACCTTGACGCTGGCCTTCCACAGCACGGCGCCGGTGCCGGCGTCCACGGCGGTCACGCCCGCCTCGCCGTCCATGACGAAGATCTTGCCGTCCTCGGCCACCACCGGGGACATGACCTGACGGTCCTTCGCCGATCCGGCGCCGATGTCGCGACGCCAGGCGACGGCGAAGTCCGGCGCGGCGATGACGTGCTCGACGGCGTTCTCGGCGTTGCCGCCGGGCTGGCTCCAGGCCGTGGCCGCCTGCGGACCCGGCAGGAAGAAGTCGCGGCCGGACAGGGCCGCCGACGGCGCCAGCTGCTGCTCGAATTCCAGGATGGAGATGCGCTGCCCCTGGGTCGCCGTCGCAACCGGCTCCTTGCTTCCGCCGAGGCCGAACGGCAGGGCGTTGCGCACCGTCCCGCACGAGGCGACGGTCAGGGCCAGACCGCTCATCAAAGCGACTTTAAGGGTTTTGGTCATGGATGCGTCCCGAGGGAGTCAAATCAGGGGGCGGGCGTCGCGGCGGGCGCTTGAGCCGCAGCCGCGGCCGGAGCGGCGGCGGAACCCGCCTGGACCGGCGTCGGCGGCGCGGCGGCGGCCTTGACGATGGCGGCCAGGCTGGCGGCCGTGCCGGTGTCGATGGCCTGAACTGCGGCCTGGGCGCGCTGGCGCAACGGGTCCGGCACGTCCTGGCCCAGTTGCAGTTGCACGAAGGTCTGGCGCGCCTCGGCGGTCTTGCCGTGCTGCAGTTGAGCCATGGCCAGGGCCTCCTGGGCGAACGCCGACATCGGGCGTTTCTCGCCGGTCAGCGGCTCCAGCCGCTTCTGGACGTCCTCCAGAGAGGCGGTGTCCATGACCAGGAAGACCGCCTTCAGCGCGGCGATGTCCGACAGAATCGGATCGCGCGTCGCCTTGGCCGCTTCGTCCAGCAGGGCCACGGCCTCGGCCGTCTTGTTCTCGGCCTGGGCCAGGCCCGCCTGCTGCATCAGGGCCAGGGCCTTGTAGCCGCCGCCCGCCTTGGCCGATTCGGCGAAGGCCGTCTTGGCTTCGGCGGTCTTGCCTTCCTGCAGGGCGTCGACGCCCTGCTGATAGGCGGCCGAGGCCTTGTCGGCCTGCGAACTCACATAGGACTGCCAGCCCCACCAGGCCAGGGCGGCGACCAGGGCCACGGCCAGCAGGCCGCCCAAGACCGGCAGCCAGGTGCGGGCCAGACGCTTATAGCGTTCGGAGCGAAGCTCCTCCTCGACCTGTTCGAAGACATCAACCACGAAACGTCGCCCCAAAAATGCAGCCAAGGCCGATCATAAAAACGCCGCGACCCTAGAGGTTCGGCGTCACGCCCGCAACGCAGGCGTTGGGCGCGAAACGGCTTTTTCCAGCCCTAAGCCGTGACTGGGGCGGGAAAACGGCGCTCAGATCTGTTGCGACAGCTTCACCGCCCCCGCCGCCAGCAGGGCGACCAGCACCCCGGCCGTGGCCCAGAACATCTGCATCCCCCCCATGGAGCCCATGGCGGCGCGCGCGACATCGCCCAACTCGGACCGCTCCAGCAGGGACTGAACCGCCAGCCCGCCGTGCGGCCCCGCCGACTCCAGCCCCCCGCCCGCCCCGAGGCGAAGGTCGACGTTCAGAAGTTCGCGCACCGCGATCAGCCCCCCGACCAGCCCCGCCGCCGACAGGGCGACGGACCGCACGCGCGAGGCCTTGTTCAGCCGCGCGGCGACATCGGCTTCAAAGAAGACCGAATCGGGAAAGGGCGGCGTCTGGGCGAACAACCGTTCGATGGCCGGATCGAATTCGTCAGCCGACATGGGATGCGCTCCCGATTGCAACCGGCCCCGGCTGTAGCCGGGCCCGAAGTTTATCCAGACCACGCTTGACATGAGACTTCACCGTTCCAAGCGGCAAATTCATGGCCGCGGCGATTTCCGGGTGCGACAGCCCCGCCCCGTGACACAGGGAGACGCACAGGCGCTCCGCCTCGCTGAGCCCCTTCAGGGCTTCGTCCAGATCGACGCGGCCGATGCTGTCGACGACGGGCGCGGCGTCTTCCGTTTCGGTTTCAGCGACATAGCGCGCCTCCTTCGAGATGCGCCTCAGGTACAGGCGCGCGGCGATGCGCTTGATCCAGGCGGCGAAGGTGCCCTCGCCCCGGAACTCGGCACATTTCTCGAACGCCAGAAGAAAGGCGTCCTGGGCCACGTCGTCGGCCAGGGCGGGCTGGGCGCCCATGCGGCGCAACAGGCCCCGCACGGCCGGGCCGTGCCGGCGGACCAACTCGCCGAACTCGCGGCGGCCGCCCCCGGCCGCCAGCCCGGCCAGCTCGACATCGTGCAGATCGCGTAGGGGTTGGGCCATGACGGTCTTCCCTGTCGGCCGCTTACCCTTTGTTCTTGTTGAAAAAGCTTAGGATAATAAAGGCCAGGCCGATCATGCCGGGGATCGCGGCGATCCCGACGATGGGATAAAAGGCGTCCATCTCGGCGAAACTGACCGCATAGCCGAACAGGGCGGCGCCGATCGCCACAGACAGCAGGATCACACCGGTCCGCAGATCACGCATGGCCGTCGCCGGCGACTTCGCATTGTCCTTGCTGATCGCTTCGATCACTTCGGGCGGCAGGGACTGCCCCTTCTCGATGGAGGCCCGAAGCGTGGCCTGCATCTCGCGACGCTCACGGCTCTTGAGCCACGTCGGCACCAGAACGATGGCGGCGATCATCGAAAAGAACGCCAGAGGGATGAGGATTTCAGAATCCATGATTTCGGCCTTTGCCTCTCAGTGTCGGCCGAGCCTGATGCGGCGGCCTTCTGATCACAAGAGGCGGCGATGATCGCCCATGGATGCAGCCCCGGGCATGAACTCTTCGTAATGCGTCACTACAGCGTGACTCGACAGGCTTCGGCCGCCGTTCAACCTTGGCCGCCGATCCCTCGGAGGCGAGCATGAACATCACCTATCGCATCGTCCAGCACGACGGCGGCTGGGCCTACCAACTGGGCGACAGCTATTCCGAGACCTTCCCCAGCCACGCAGCGGCGTTGGCGGCGGCCTCGGCGGCCGCGCGCGAACAGCGCGTGCCGGACCGCACCGCCTGGATCGAATATGAAGACGCCTCGGGCCAGTGGATCACCGAACGCGCCGACGGCCACGACCGCCCCACCACCGCCGTCGAGGACTGAGCCCCAGCCGCGTCTCAGCCCTTCAGGGCCTCGGCGTAGATGTCCGGCTTGAAGCCCAGCAGCGTCCGCCCGTCGCCCAGATCCAGCACAGGCCGCTTGATCATCGACGGCTGGGCCAGCATCAGGTCGACCGCCTTGGCGGCGTCGATATCGGCCTTGTCGGCGTCGGGCAGCTTGCGGAAGGTCGTGCCCGCCCGGTTCAGCACCTTCTCCCAGCCATGCTCAGCGACCCAGCGCTCCACCTCGGCGCGGTTCGCCCCTGCGGCCTTATAGTCATGGAAGTCATAGGCCACGCCGTTCTCATCCAGCCAGGCGCGCGCCTTCTTCATCGTGTCGCAGGCCTTGATGCCATACAGGGTGCGGGTCATGGGCGAACTCCAAGCGTGACGGACAGCCGGGGTCTGGCATCGAAGCGCGAAGGGGTCAAACGCCCCTCATTCAAACCCCGATATGCATGCGCCTTGCCCGCCTCCGCGCTTCGATCCGCTTGAGCGTCAGATGCGCAGCCCCGGCGACGAGGCCTACAAACGCGCCCAGACCCACAAAGGTCGAAACCTCCATAATGCCCGGCGCGAGTTGTTTGGCCGTCACGTCAAACGGCAAGCGCTGGATGGTTTGCGCCATGTGAAAGCTGTTCATTGCGCCAACCAGCAAGCCCACCATCGGCCCGCCGATCAAGACGATCGAGATGACGCGCTTCCACGGGCCAGACCTTGAAATGTCCCTCAACGCCAACAGAACGCAGAAACAAACAACAGGAACGGCCGAAAGCAGGGCGATCAGGACGACCTTCTGCGGAACTGCGGCATTGGAAAATATGCTCTGAAAGTCCGCCTCGACCATCGCAACATTCCTTCAGCTTGACTGTAACCGCAGGATGATCACGAAAGTCGTCGCTATGAAAGCCGCATAAAAAAATCCAGCGGGACGCGCGCCTTTTTCATCGCGGCGCAGACCCTGCCGTCATACAGGTTCGGGTCGTGGACGAATTCCAAGCGTGACGGACAGCGAAGTCCGGCATCGCCTCCGGCGCCCATCAATTTCCTGCTCCTCGCATATGAAGAAAACTTCACTCGACGAACCAACGCCCCCTTGAAAGAGTCGCGTTATAAAGCGGAGGCGAAGATGAAGCGTGCAGCAGCCCTATCGATCCTGGTTCTTCTAGCGGCCTGCTCCGAGCCCAAGCATGAAGTCACCGTAAAGGTCACGGCACCGGCTGAACCGGGCAAGGCAGTCGCCACCCAACGATCCGTTGAAGCTCGCGTCGAAATCCCCGCAGAAGCGGCGGAGGCCGTTGAAGCCCATATTCGAGCGCAGGAACCCGACACTCGGCAACCCACACGCCCCTAAAGCACGTCCAGCACCGCCTCCACCGGCCGCCCGATCGCCGCGCCCTTCGCTGTCTCCACGATAGGACGCTCGACGATGACCGGGCTCTCGATCATGGCGGCCAGGATCGTCGCATCGTCGGCGTCCTCGGCCAGAAGCTCGGCGGCCTTGGCCTCCTTCTTGCGCAGCAGGCCCTTCAGCCCGCCGCCCGTTTCGCGCGCCAGGCGGTTCAGGGTCTCGGCGTCCCAGCCGGTCTTCAGATACTCGACCACCGTCGGCTCGACGCCGCGTTCACGCAGCAGCTCCAGCGCCTTGCGCGAGGTCGAGCATTTCGGGTTGTGATAGATCGTGACGGTCATGGCCAAGCTCCTGTCTGCGTCCTGACCTAGGGCTTGAGTTCGCCCGGCGCCAGCTTCGCCGCCCCGCGAAGGCCGCCGATGTGCAGCAGCAGGCACAGCACCATGACCGCCGCCCCCAGGGCGATGCTCCATACCGGCAGGCCCGGCGCCGCCAGCGGCGCGCCGACCATCAGGCCGACGGATAGGGCGCTCAACTCATAAAGAGCCCAGGCCAGGCCGAACACCGGCAGGATGCGGTTGGGCTTGCGGTGCTGCATCCATCCCAGCACGGCGGCGAAACCGGCGAAAAAGATCATGAAGCCCGTGGTGGCGCCGCGCACGTCCTGATGCCCCGCATCGCCCTGAAACCAGACCAGCCCCGCCTGCAGCAGGCCCACGGCCGCCCATATCCAGAAGGCCCAGGCGCTGCCGCGCGCCAGCGCCGTCGCCGTCTCCGCCGAATCGACCGGGGCGAAGGGTTGGGGCGGTGCGATCCGACGGTTCATGCGCGACTCCCTGACTGAGGCGGCGAAACTATCCCGCCTGGCGCCGAAACCCCAAGGGCATGAGAGAGATAACGCCCCGCCTTCACCTTTTTCCCGCGCCCGTCTAGGGTCGCCGCCATGCGGATCGAACCTCAGGATCAGGCCGTGCTGGACCACGTCGCGGCCCATGGCGACGCCATTGTCCAGCGCGCCGTCGACTGGTCGAACATCAACTCAGGCAGCCGCCACGCCGAAGGGCTGGCGCGGGTTCTCGACGTTCTGGACGCCACGGCGCGCGCCGCCTTCGGTGCGGCGGCGGCGGTCGAGCGCGTGCCGACGCAAGGCTCCGTCACCGTGGCCGACAGCGGCGCGGTGATCGCCGAGAGCTACGCCGACTGCCTGAAGATCACCGCCCGGCCCGAGGCGCCGCTTCAGGTCGTGCTGACCGGCCACTACGACACCGTCTTTCCGGCCGACAGCGCCTTCCAGCGGGTCGTCACGCGCGACGACGGAGCCCTGAACGGGCCCGGAATCGCCGACATGAAGGGCGGGATCAGCGTCATGCTGGCCGCGCTGGAAGCCTTCGAAACCCATCCCGACAAGGCCCGCGTCGGCTGGACCGTGCTGCTGTCCCCCGACGAAGAGATCGGCTCTCCCGCCTCGGCCCCCCTGCTGGCGGAACTGGGGGCGCGCGGCCACGTCGGCCTGACCTATGAGCCCGCCCTGTCGGACGGCACGCTGGCGGGCGAGCGCAAGGGCAGCGGCAACTTCCACCTGATCGTCACCGGCAAGGCCGCCCACGCGGGCCGCGCCTTCCACGAGGGCGCCAACGCCGTCGCGGGCGCCGCCATCATCGCCGCCCGCCTGCACGGCCTGAACGGCCAGCGCGACGGCGTCACCGTCAACGTCGCCAAGATCGCCGGCGGCGGCCCCCTGAACGTCGTGGCCGACAACGCCGTCATCCGCTTCAACGTCCGCGTGCCGGACGCCCAGAGCGCCACATGGATCGACGAGACGGTGCGCGCCCTCGCCGCCGAACCGCCCTTCCCCGGCCTGACGCTGGACCTGCACGGCGGCATGACCCGCGCGCCCAAGCCGATGGACGCCAGCCAGGCCGCCCTCTTCCACGCCGTTCGCGACGCAGGGAGCCTGCTGGGCCAGACCATCGCCTGGAAGCCTTCGGGCGGCGTCTGCGAGGGCAACAACCTGCACGCGGCGGGCCTGCCGAATGTCGATACGCTCGGCGTCGTCGGCGGCGACATCCATTCGGATCAGGAGTTCGCCTGGCCCGCCAGCTTCGTCGAACGCGCCCAGTTGTCCGCCCTGATCCTGTGCAAGATCGCCTCGGGCGAGATCGACGCCCTCAAACTGAAACAGCTCCGACTGGAGACCCTGTAACCGCATGCTCGTTGTTCGTCCCGCCGGTCCCGCCGACCTTCACCACCTGCTCGAACTGGCCATCCTGTCCGGCCCCGGCTTCACCAGCCTGCCCGAGGACGCAGATGTCCTGAGCGAGCGGCTGGAGCTGAGTCAGGCCAGCTTCGAGGGACGGATCGCGCCCGAAGAGGCCTGGTACACCCTGATGCTGGAGGACGGGGACACGGGCGACATCGACGGCATCGGCTCGGTCAAGGCGACGGTCGGGCTGAAGCGGCCCTTCTTCAGCTTCCGCGTGGTCAACAACACCGTCCAGTCGCCGTCCCTGAACGTGAAGCTGAACCACCAGACCCTGGTGCTGGTCAACGAATGCACCGGCTGGACCGAGGTCGGCTCCCTGTTCCTGAAAGCCGACCGGCGCAAGGGCGGCGCCGGGCGCCTGCTCAGCCAGTCGCGCTACATGCTGATCGGCGCCCAGCCGGATCTTTTCGCCGACAATGTGCTGGCCGAGCTGCGCGGCGTCTTCACCCCCGACGGCTACTGCCCCTTCTGGGACCATGTGGCGCACAAATTCTTCCCGATGGATTTCGACGACGCCGACCGCATGACCGGCTCGACCGACAAGCAGTTCATCCTCGACCTGGCGCCGCGCCACCCCATCTACATCGACCTGCTGCCCGAACCGGCCCGCGCCGTGATCGGCAAGGTGCACCCGCAGGGCGTGCCCGCCATGGCCCTGCTGGAAAGCGAAGGCTTCCGCCCCAACGGCCTGATCGACATCTTCGACGCCGGCCCGACCGTGGCCTGCGGCCGCGACAACATCCGCACCATTCGCGACGCCCGCGTCCTGACCGCCCGCATCGAGAACGAGGTCGAGGTCGACCTGCCCTCCCTCATCTCGACCGACAGCGTCGCCGCCTTCCGCGCCGTGCGCGCCCGCGTGCTGGTCGACGGCGACCTGGCGCGCATGACCCCCGACGTCGCCACCGCCCTGAAGATCAAGGACGGCGCCACGGTCAGGGTGAAGTCGTGATCCTCGAGATTTCCCGCTCATCCCGGCGGACGCCGGGACCCAGTGAGAGCCCCGCGCACCACGCCTCCCGACTTGACTTGGCCTTTCGTCCCGCCGCTCAGATGCGGCCAAAGTACTGGGTCCCGGCGTCCGCCGGGATGAGCGGATACTGATATGACCCACTTCGTCTCCACCAACCCCGCCACCGGCGAAACCATCTGGGAGGGCGAGGCCGCCTCGACCGCTCAGGTCGCCGCCGCCGTCGAGGCCGCCCGCGCCGCCTTCCCCGACTGGGCCGACCGCCCGCGCCAGGACCGCATCGACGCGGTCAAACGCTATCAGGCCGTGCTCAAGGAACGCGCGCCCGAAATGGCCGAGGCCATCAGCCGCGAGACCGGCAAGGCCCTGTGGGAGACCAAAACCGAACTCGCCTCCATGGCGGGCAAGGTCGACATCTCCATCCGCGCCTATGACGAGCGCACCGGCGAGCGCAGCAGCGAGACCGCCTTCGGTCGCGCCACCCTGCGTCACCGTCCGCACGGCGTCTCGGCGGTGCTCGGCCCGTTCAACTTCCCCGGCCACCTGCCCAACGGCCACATCGTCCCGGCCCTGCTGGCGGGCGACACGGTGGTGTTCAAGCCGTCCGAGGAAACGCCCCTGACCGGTCAGCTGATGGCCGAATGCCTGGACGCCGCCGATCTACCCAAGGGCGTGTTCAACATGGTGCAGGGCGGGCGCGAGACCGGCGCGGCCCTGCTGGATCAGCCGATCGACGCCCTGATGTTCACCGGCTCGGGCGCGGCGGGCGCCCACTTCCGCCGCAAGTTCGCCGACGATCCCCACGTCATCCTGGCGCTGGAGCTGGGCGGCAACAATCCGCTGGTCGTCTGGGACGCCGACGACGCCGAGGCTGTCGCGGGCATCGTGGTCCAGTCCGCCTTCGTCACCACCGGCCAGCGTTGCTCGTGCGCGCGCCGCCTGATCGTGCCGGAAGGCGCCCAAGGCGACGCCATCGTCGAGGCCGTCGCCGCCCTGTCCGATCGCCTGAACTTCGCCCCCTGGGACAGCGATCCCGAGCCCTACGCCGGGCCGCTGATCTCGCAGAAGGCCGCTCAGGCCGCGCTGCAAGCCTTGCAACAGCGCATCGACGCGGGCGCGCGCGTGATCCGTGCCTCGGGTCCGGTCGACAACCTGCCCGGCGCCTTCGTGAAACCTGCGATCATCGACGTCACCGGCGTCGCGGTCGAGGACGAGGAGATGTTCGCCCCCTTCCTGCAGGTGCTGCGCGTTCCGACGTTCGACGCCGCCGTCACCGCCGCCAACGCCACCAAATACGGCCTGTCCGCCGGTCTGGTCAGCGACGACGCGAAGAACTGGGACCGCTTCATCAACCGCATCCGCGCAGGCGTGGTGAACTTCAACCGCCCGACCACCGGCGCGGCGGGCGACATGCCCTTCGGCGGCCTGGGCGCCTCCGGCAACCACCGGCCGAGCGCCTGGTACGCCGCCGACTACTGCGCCTATCCGGTCGCCAGTTTCGAGGCCGGTTCGGTCAAGAACATCGAAAGCGAGATCAAGGGCTTGCGCTGATCCCTTCTCCCCTTGTGGGAGAAGGTGGCTCGCACAGCGAGACGGATGAGGGGTGTCAGCGCCATGGTCATTAATTTGAACTCCAGGTCACGGATGAACGGACACGGCGTCGCCGACACCCCTCATCCGAGCGCCTCCGGCGCCCACCTTCTCCCACAAGGGGAGAAGGAAGGAAGACATCGCCTCTTGCGGGAGCGACACGCATGAGCGCTGTCGAAGCCAACGCCGACGGCCTGATCGGGCCGACCCACTCCTACGCGGGCCTGTCGCCAGGCAACCTCGCCTCCAGCCTGAACAAGGGCGAGGCGTCCAACCCGCGCGCGGCGGTGCTGCAGGGTCTCGTCAAGATGAAGACCCTGGCCGATCTGGGCCTTCCCCAGTTCGTCCTGCCCCCGCATGAGCGGCCGAACATACCCTTCCTGCGCTCATTGGGCTTCTGGGGCACGGACAAGGCTATACTGGAACGCGCATGGAAGGACGCCCCGTCCTTCGCCGCCGCCGCCTGTTCGGCCTCGCCCATGTGGGCCGCCAACGCCGCCACGGTGACGCCCAGCGCCGACAGCCGCGACGGCCGCGTTCACTTCACGCCCGCCAACCTCGTCACCAATCTACACCGCTCGCTGGAGCACCAGCAGACGAAGCGCGCACTCGAAGCGCTGTTTCCTGACCCTTCGTGGTTCACCGTGCATGATGCCCTGCCCTCAGTCTCCCACCTCGCTGACGAAGGCGCCGCCAATCACGTTCGGTTATGCGCCGAGCATCACTATCCCGGCGTGAACCTGCTGGTCTGGGGGCGCGACGCATTTGAACCCTGGGACGGGCATTTCCCAGCAAGACAAACGCGACAGGCCTCGGAGGCTCTGGCCCGTCGTTACATGGATCAGGGTGTGGTTCTGGCTCAGCAGTCGCGTGCGGCTATCGCTGGAGGCACGTTCCACAATGACGTCGTATGCGTCGGAGCCCTGGACACGCTGCTCTTCCACGAACAGTCCTTCGAGAATACCGCTGAGACAAAACACGCGATCAGGATCGCGGCCGACGCCTTTGAGCCGCAGTTCATTGAAATCTCGGCCGCCGACCTGCCGCTGGCCGACGCCATCAGTTCCTATCTGTTCAACTCCATGCTGATCCGGGTTCCGGGACAGGATCGCCTGACCCTGATCTGCCCGACCGAAACGCGCGACAACCCGCGCAGCCATGCGGTCGCGCAGGCCCTCGCAACCTCCAACGGCCCGATCGGTCATGTCGAATACGTCGATGTGCGTCAGTCGATGCGCAACGGCGGCGGCCCGGCCTGTCTGCGTCTGCGCGTCGTTCTGACCGAGACGGAGTTGGTGGCGACCAATCCCGCCATGCGTCTGACGGACGCCCTGTACGCCCGTCTGTCAGACTGGGGCCGCCGCTGGTATCGCGACAGCCTGACGGCCCGCGACCTGGCCGATCCCGCCCTGCTGGACGAGACGCGCGGCGCGCTGGACGAGCTGACGCAGATCCTCAATCTGGGCGCCGGCTTCTACCCGTTCCAGAGAACGTGACCCTTTCACCCTCCCCGTCCCGGGGAGGGTGGCTGAGGCGAAGCCGAAGCCGGGTGGGGCGGCAAGGTGATACCGGGCGCTGAGCCTTCGCTTACGCATTCTTCTCTACTTCGCCGTCATTCTCGGGCTTGACCCGAGAATCCAGCAAACACGACGGCGACTCCATCAACCTTCAGGATGATTCAGACCGTTGGGGGCTGGATTCTCGGGTCAAGCCCGAGAATGACGGCGCGATAGGATCGGCGGGTGTGGCCAACAGGGGCGCGGAGCGTTCAGAAATCGCTTTCCACATCACCTGCCCCTCCCCACCCGGTCGCTTGCGCGACCACCCTCCCCATAAAGGGGAGGGAGAAGATGCGCCGTCTATGCCGCGAAGCGCCCGCCCTTGGCCGCGTAGGCCTGCGTGCCGCGCGTAAACACCTTGTCCGTCGGCAGGATGGTTTCGATCGGCAGGGCCTCGGCGCCCTTCAGCCGCTCATAGACCGGGCCGAAGTCCTGCAACGTCACCGTCTTCAGCGCCTCGATGCTGTCGATGACGAAATAGACCTGCTGGAAGTCGTCGATGCGGTAGAGGGTCTTCATCACCCGCTCCAGGTCGAAGCCCAGGCGGTTGGGCGAAGGGTCTTCCAGACTGAAGACGCTCTCGGTCGCCGACGACACGATGCCCGCGCCATAGATGCGAAGGCCGTCCGCCTCCTGCATCAGACCGAACTCGACCGTGTACCAGTACAGGCGCGCCAGGTTCGGGAGCATCCCCAACGACGCCGCCCGCTGTCCGCCCTTGCCGTAGGCCTCCATATAGGCGGCGAAGGCGGGGTCGGTCAGCATGGGGACGTGGCCGAACACGTCGTGGAAGATGTCCGGCTCCTGCAGATAGTCCAGCTGGTCCGGCTTGCGGATGAACTGGCCCGAGACGAAGCGGCGGTTGGCCAGGTGGTCGAAGAAGACCTCGTCCGGCACCAGTCCGGGCACGCAGACCACGGTCCAGCCGGTCAGGGCCTGGAGTTTGGGGTTCATCACCTCGAAATCGGGGATGCCGCCCATGTTCAGGTCCAGCGCGTCCAGCCCGCGCATATAGGCCTCGCACGCCCGGCCCGGCAGGATCTTCATCTGCCGCTCGTAAAGGGTGTTCCAGGTCTGGTGCTCGACCTCGGTGTAGGACGACCAGTTCTGGGGGATGGTCCAGTCGGCGGCGGCGCCTTCCGGCGGCTGCTCGAAAACGTGCTCGAAGTCGGACATGGAACGCTCCTCTCGGCTCTGATGGCCTTTCGGGGCAGATTAGCGCGCCATCAGGTCCACGTCACGCACGGCTGTTGCCGCACCCCGCAACGCCGCGCGGCCCAAAAAAGAAAACGGGCCGGAGGTTTCCCTCCGACCCGCTTCGCTTTGAAAGCTGTCCCTGGAGATCCAGGGGCCAGATCCGAAATCTTACTTGATTTCGACCTTGGCGCCGGCTTCTTCCAGCTTCTTCTTCAGCTCTTCGGCGGCTTGCTTCGAGACGTTCTCGACGACCGGCTGCGGAGCGCCTTCGACCAGGTCCTTGGCTTCCTTCAGGCCCAGGTCGGTGCGGACGCCGCGGACTTCCTTGATGACGTTGATCTTCTTGTCGCCGCCGTCAACCAGGACGACGGTGAACTCGGTTTGCTCTTCAGCGGCTTCAGCCGGAGCGGCGGCGCCGGCGACAGCGGCGACGGCGACCGGAGCGGCGGCCGAGACGCCCCACTTGTCTTCCAGCAGCTTCGACAGTTCAGCGGCTTCCAGGACGGTCAGAGCCGACAGTTCTTCAACGATTTTGGCGAGATCAGCCATGTTAGTCTTCCTTCGGTAGGATGAGGTTCAAAAGAGATATGCAGAGATGACGGGCTTAGGCGGCGTCTTTGGTCGCGTAGGCGTTGAAGACGCGAGCCAGCTGGCCGGCCGGCGCCTGCAGGACGCCAGCGACCTTGGTCGCCGGGGCTTGCACCAGGCCGATGAGCTTGCCGCGCAGCTGATCCAGCGACGGCAGCTTGGACAGGGCCTCGACGCCCTTGGCGTCCAGAACCTTGTCGCCCATGAAGCCGCCTTGGACGACGAACTTGTCGTTACCCTTGGCGAATTCGGCCGTGACCTTGGCGGCGGTGACGGGGTCGGCGGCGTAAGCGATGCCCACGGGGCCCTTGAACAGGCTGTGGTACTCGCTGCCTTCCTCGACGCCCAGCGCCTTGAGCGCCAGACGGTTCTTCACCACCTTGAACGCGGCGCCTTCCTTACGAAGGCGGCCACGCAGGTCTTCCATCTCCGCAACGGTCAGACCCAGGTTGTGGGTCACGACCACGGCGCCCGCGTCGGCGAACACGCTCTTCAGCGATTCGATCGACTCGGCTTTTTGTGCGCGGTCCATTGCGGTCTCCAGTTCGGTATTCGCCGCCGGGCTTATTCCCGACGACGGATTGGCTTCAAGCGCCATGCATCGCTGCACAGCGTTCAGGCCGGTCTTATTGTCCGAAGGAAGCTTGGCCCGCCCGCCGACATGTCGGCAGGCAAAAGGTCTTTGCATCCCCATCTCCCCACGGCGTCAGAAGGCTCTCTGACGATTATGACGCGGGCGACCCCCGCATCCCGAAGTTCTCGGACAGGCATCGCCAGGACCGAGGCCCTGACGAGATGCGTGCTCTATACACGGCCCGACGGGAAAATCAACGCTTGGAGGGCTTGGCGGCGCCCGCCGCCCCCTGCGCCATGGCCTCGCAGTCGAAGGCGCCGCAGAACTTGGTCATCAGATCATGCAGATAGGCCATCTGGAAGCTCTGCATGGCCTGGCTCATGGCGCCGCCCATCTCCATCTGCTTGGTCGCGATCGCACGGCCCTGCGGCGTGTCGTAGAAGCCGACCAGGGCTTCCAGTTCAGCCTCGGTGAAGCGGGTCTGGATGTCCGCGCTCAAGCTCCGGATCAGCCCGTCCATATGGGGCCGCATGATGATGACGGTGTTGGCGCGGAACCACGCCAGTTGTTCGGCCGGCATCTCGTCGGCCAGAGCCGTGAGCTCCTCGCTGATCAACTGCTGCACGAGCTTGTCGACGCCGCCCGTGGTCAACTCCAGATAGCGACGGGTCAGGGCAGCGCGATTATCAGAAACCTGCACAAGGGCCTTGGACGGCTCCTCAAGCGACGCATGAGCCTGGGCGGGCGCCGAGCAGGCCATGCCCGTCACGACAAGAGCGAGACAGGCGGTGGACAGGACAGGCGACATCGGCTTCTCCATAGCGACGCCGCACCCATAGCGAACAGAGTTCGCTTTTGAAAGCAAAACGCCCTACTCCGCCCCGCGGCTCGGCTTGAAGTCACGGATCAGTTCGGCCAGTTCGACCTCGTCCACGACGGCGGCGGCGTCTTCGGCGGGCATCCAGCGGCGCTCGCGCTGGGCGTCCTCGGGCCAGGCGCCCAACTGGATGAAGACCTCCAGCGGATAGACGCTGGCGATGGTGGCCTGGACCCGACCGGACTTCAGCCGCTTGCCGTAGCGGAACCAGCCGATGGGCGCGCCCATGACGTCGCCCTGGACGCCCGCCTCCTCATAGGCCTCGATCACGGCGGCCTCGGCGTCGGTCTTGCCCGCCATGCGGTTGCCCTTGGGAATGACCCAGCGCCGCGTCTCGCGCGAGGTGATCATCATGATCTCCACGCCCCCGGCGCCGTGCCGCCACGGCAGGGCCGCGACCTGGCGCGTCTCGGACGACAGGGTGCGGCGCTTGCTGGACATCAGTTCAGGAACAGCCCGCCCAGCGCATAGAAGACGGCGCCGATGGCCGCCGCCGCTGGCATGGTGATGAACCAGGCGGTGACGATGCTGCGCGCCACGCTCCAGCGGACGGCCGAGACGCGCTTGGCCGCGCCCACCCCGACGATGGCGCCGGTGATGGTGTGGGTGGTCGACACCGGAATGCCCAGGCTGGTCGCGGCGAACAGGGTGATGGCCCCGCCCGTCTCGGCGCAGAAGCCCTGCTGGGGCGAAAGGCGGGTGATGCGCGATCCCATGGTGTGAACGATCTTCCAGCCGCCGAACAGGGTGCCCAGGGCGATGGCCGCCTGACAGGTGATGACCACCCAGAAGGGTACGTGGAACTCGCCGCCCAGCATGCCGCGCGAATACAGCAGGATAGCGATGATCCCCATCGTCTTCTGGGCGTCGTTGCCCCCATGCCCCAGGGAATAGGCCGAGGCCGAGACGAACTGCAGACCTCGGAAGACCCGGTCGGCGAAGGCGGGATTGGCCTTGGCGAACAGCCAGGACACGATCAGCACCAGCAGCAGAGCCAGCAGGAAGCCGATCGCCGGCGACATGAAGATGGCGCCGACCGTCGTCAGCACGCCCGTGAGCACCACGGCGCTGCTTCCCGCCTTGGCGACGCCCGCGCCCAGCAGGCCGCCGACCAGGGCGTGCGAGCTCGAGGAGGGTATCCCCGCGATCCAGGTGATGACGTTCCAGCTGATGGCCCCCATCAGGGCGCCGAAGATCACCTGGTCCGAGATCACGTCCGGCGAGATGATGCCCCGGCCGATGGTGTCGGCCACATGCAGGCCGAAGAACAGGAAGGCGATGAAGTTGAAGAAGGCCGCCCACCCCACCGCATAGATCGGCGGCAGCACGCGCGTGGCGACGATGGTGGCGATCGAGTTGGCGGCGTCGTGAAGGCCGTTCAGGAAGTCGAACAGCAGGGCGACGCCGATCAGGAAGACCAGGATCAGGAGGGCGTGATCCATGACGGTCCTACAGGTGCTCGACCAGAACGCCGTTGATGCGGTTGGCCACGTCCTCGAACCGGTCGATCACCTTCTCCAGGTGATCCAGCAGCTCGCTGCCGATGATGAAGCCCAGGGTGTTGCCGCCCGTGCCGTCATGGCGGTGCGCCTCGTACAGCGCCTTCATGCCGGCGTCATAGAGGTCGTCGCTGCGCGCCTCCAGGTCTGTGATCTGTTCGGTCAGGACGTTCAGCCGGTCATGATTCTTGCGCATGGCCGGCAGCAGGGTGAAGGCTTCCTGCGTCAGGGCCGCGCATGCGACGGCGATGTCCGCCAGCTCCTGCATCTTCGGCGAGAAGTCGCGCATCTCGTACAGGGTGACGACCTTGGCCGCCTTCTGCATCTGGTCGATGGTGTCGTCCAGGGAGTTGGTCAGGCCGCGGATGTCCGCGCGGTCGAACGGGGTGATGAAGCTGCGACGCACGGCGAACAGCACCTCGCGCGCGATCTCATCGGCCTCTTCTTCATGGGCGACCACCTTGGCGCACCACTCGCCGGTCGCGGGACCGCCGTTCATCATCTGACGCAGGGCGGCCGCGCCGTGAACCAGGCTCAGGGCGTGGGCGTCGAACAATCGGAAGAAGTTGTCTTCCTTGGGCAGCAGCGCCTGAAACCAGCTGAGCATGGGTCGTCTCCCGCAAGGCCGCCTCGCGCATGCCGAGGACCGAACCGGCGCCCCAAGTCCCGGCTTCCCGTCCTCCCGTCAAGTCGTCCGCGTACGGATTCTGAGATTTCTTCCACGGCCATTGACGCCGCCGCCTGACTGCATCATGACGAAAGTGTTATCTTTGTGTCTAAATATCGGCCAAAATCGTCATGACCTACCCTGCCGAGCAGGAACGCCTGCTGGTCGAAGCCGGCCAGGCCCTGGCTCGTCGTGACCCTCGCTCCGCCCTCCAGCTGCTGGATCAGGCGGATCGCTTCGGCAAGACGCACAACGCCACCCTGAACCGCGCGGTCGCCCTGCGCCTGATGGGCGACTACCACGCCTCCCTGAGCGTCCTGGACGACGCCCTGGAGATGCGGCCCTATGATTTCATGGCGCTGCTGGCCAAGGGCGCCATGCTGGAAAAGATCAATCAGACCAAGGCGGCGGTGGAAGTGTATCGCAACGCCCTGAAGATCGCCCCGCCGCGCGCCTCCTGCCCGCCCGGCGTGGTCAGCCAGATGGATTACGCCAGCAAGCTGATCGATCGGCATGCCCGCGCCCTGGCCGATTTCATGAAGGACCGCATCGCGCCGCTGAAGGTCGAACTGGGCGAGGCCAGCCGGGATCGATTCGATGAGGGTCTGGAGATCTACGCCGGCCTGAAACAGCCGCCCAAGCAGGAGCCGCTGCTGCTCAACTACCCGCGCCTGCCCGTCATCCCCTTTTACGATCGCACCCTCTTTCCCTGGCTGGCGACCCTAGAAGAGGCGACTCCCGTTATCCAGGCCGAGCTGGCGACCCTGCTCGAGACCGCCTTCGACGAGTTCTCGCCCTACATCGCCTACCCTAAGGGCGCGCCGGTCAATCAGTGGGGAGAGTTGAACCACTCACGCAAGTGGAGCTCCCTTTTCCTGTGGAAGGATGGGCGCCGCCAGGACGATATCTGCGCGCGCGCCCCCCAGACGGCCGCCCTGCTGGAAAGTCTGCCCATGGCGGACCAGAAGGGCTTCTCTCCCACCGCCATGTTCTCGGCGCTTCAGCCGAAGACGCATATTCCGCCGCACACCGGCTCATCAAACGTGCGCCTGCTGACCCACCTGCCGCTGATTCTGCCGGGACCGGCGCGCTTCCGCGTGGGCAATACGGTCCGTGACTGGGAGATGGGTCGCGCCTGGGTCTTTGACGACACCATCGAGCATGAAGCTTGGAACGACGCCGACGCCATGCGTGTCATCCTGATTTTCGACGTCTGGAATCCCTATCTCGACGAAGGCGAGAAACGGCTGATCACCGAGATGATGAAAGCACAGCAGGACTTCGCCATGGATCAGTCGCCGCGCGCCTTATCATAGGTCGATTGCGCGACCGCCACCTCGCTCATCCGCGTCTCGGCCCAGTCGATCATCGGCCCCAAGGCCGTCACCAGTCCCTGCCCCAGGGGCGTGATGGCGTAGGTCACCGAGACCGGTACGCTCGCCTCCACCGTGCGCGTGACCAGCCCGTCCCGTTCGATCTGGCGCAAGGTCTGGCTCAGCATCTTCTGGGAGACGCCCCCGATCCGGCGCTTGAGCGCGTTGAAGCGCATCGGCCCCTCCCCCAGGGTGATCAGCAGAAGCACCGTCCACTTGTCCGCGATCCGGTCCAGCAACAGACGGGTCGGACAGTCGGCGGCGAAGACGTCTCCTCGCTCGAGGCGGCGCGCGCCGGTCACCGTCGGGAAACCTGGTGAGAGAAAAGTGCCTTCTTGCATGGACGCTTCCCATATCACACCTGGTCTCCATTGGTAACCATCAGGAGCAACCCCATGAAAGTGACCGTCCTGGGAGCCAGCGGCCGCGCCGGCTCGGAGATCGTCAAGGAACTGGCGCGACGAGGGCATCAGGTGACAGGCGTGGCCCGCCATCCCGAGCGCGTGCCCGCCGTCCCCGGCGTGGCCGCCGTCGCCGGCGACGTCAATCGACCCGAGACCCTGGCCGAGGCCCTGAAGGGAGCTGACGCGGCCGTCAGCGCCGTCATGTTCGCGGCCAGCGATCCGCGCCTGCTGATCCAGGCGATCAAGGCGGCGGGCGTGCCGCGCTATCTGGTGGTCGGCGGCGCCGGAAGCCTGGAGGCGGCGCCGGGCCTGCGCGTCGTGGACACGCCCGACTTCCCCGAGGCCTACAAGGCCGAGGCCCTGGCCGGCGCTCGCTTCCTGGAGATGTTGAAGGGCGAGCCGGATCTGAACTGGACCTTCCTGTCCCCCTCGGCCCTGTTCGACGGGTCCGGGCGCACCGGGGCCTTCCGCCTGGGCGGCGACGCCCTGCTGGTCGACGCCCAGGGTCGCAGCGCCATCTCCTTCCCCGACTACGCCATCGCCATGGTCGACGAAATAGAGACGCCCAAACACGAACGCGCCCGCTTCACCGTCGGCTACTGACAGCCAGACCTGCGACCGCCGCGCGCCCGCGTGAAAAGAAAACGGCCCCGGAAGATCGCTCTTCCGG
This sequence comes from Bordetella sp., assembly GCA_017308115.1. Lineage (GTDB taxonomy): Bacteria > Pseudomonadota > Alphaproteobacteria > Caulobacterales > Caulobacteraceae > Brevundimonas. The sequence goes on along the minus strand of JAFKFS010000021.1, from coordinate 1,179 downwards.
GGCCGTCGTCATTTCTAGCCGTGAAGCCGGATCAGGCGCCCAGCGACGCCGGATCGACCTTGAAGCCCGGGCCCATCGTCGAGGACAGGGCGATGCGCTTCACATAGGTGCCCTTGGCGCCCGACGGCTTGGCGCGGACCAGAGCGTCCACGATGGCCTTGACGTTGGCTTCCAGGGCGTCCTGCGTGAAGGACACCTTGCCGATGCCGGCGTGGACGATGCCCGCCTTCTCGACGCGGAACTCAACGGCGCCGCCCTTAGCGTCCTTGACGGCCTGGGCGACGTTCGGGGTCACGGTGCCGACCTTCGGGTTCGGCATCAGGCCGCGCGGGCCCAGCACCTTACCCAGACGGCCGACCAGGGCCATCATGTCCGGCGACGCGATCACGCGGTCGAACTCCATGAAGCCGCCGGCGATCTTTTCGTACAGGTCTTCAGCGCCGACGTGCTCGGCGCCGGCGGCCTTGGCTTCATCAGCCTTGGCGTCCTTGGCGAAGACGGCGACGCGGACGTCGCGGCCCGTGCCCGAGGGCAGGTTCACCACGCCGCGGACCTGTTGGTCGGCGTGACGCGGGTCGACGCCCAGGTTGACGGCGATCTCGATCGACTCGTCGAACTTGGCCTTGGCGTTGTCCTTCACCAGCTTGATGGCTTCGTTGAAGGGCAGCAGGTCTTCGGTGACGCCCGTGCGGGCCTTGTGGGCCTTGGTCAGCTTAGCCATGTCTTAGCCCTCCACCACTTGAATGCCGATGGCGCGGGCCGAGCCCTCGATGATGCGCGACGCGGCGTCCAGGTCGTTCGCGTTCAGGTCCTTCATCTTCTTCTCGGCGATTTCGCGCAGTTGCGTCTGCGTGATCTTGCCGGCGAGCTCGCGGCCGACGAGCTTGGAGCCCGACTTGATGCCTGCGGCCTGCTTCAGATACCAGGTCGCCGGGGGCGTCTTGGTGATGAAGGTGAACGACTTGTCCTGATAGACGGTGATGACGGTCGGAAGCGGGGTGCCCTTGGCTTCCTTCTCGGTCCGCGCGTTGAACTCCTTGCAGAAGCCCATGATGTTCACGCCGCGCTGACCCAGAGCCGGGCCGATCGGGGGCGAAGGCGTGGCCGAACCGGCCGGCACTTGCAGCTTGATATAGCCGAGAATCTTCTTGGCCATTGGTCTCTCCTATGAATGACCCG
>JAFKFS010000011.1 GCA_017308115.1 Bordetella sp. | reverse complement strand
TGGCCAACGCCCCGAACTTCCCGCAGTGGACCTCCATCGGCGCCCAGGCGGTGCTGTACGGCGGGGTGACGCCGCGCGCGGACGGGCGGATCGACGTGGGCTTCCGCCTGTACGACCCCTATCGCCAGTGCCAGCTGGTCTCCTATCAGTTCACCGCCACGTCCGAGCAGTGGCGCCGCATCGCGCACAAGATCTCTGACGTGGTCTATCAGCGCCTGACCGGCGAGGCGGGCTTCTTCGATTCCCGCGTCCTGTTCGTGTCCGAAAGCGGCACCCAGTTGAACAAGCTGTCGCGCCTGACCATCGTCGACCAGGACGGCTACAACCCCGTCTTCCTGACCCAGGGCGATGAGGTGATCATGTCGCCGCGCTTCTCGGCCTCGAACCCCGATGAAGTGACCTATGTAGCGCTGGGCAAGGACTACAGCCGCATCTACCTCTACAACCTGTCGACCGGCCGCCGCGAAAGCCTGGGCGAGTTCGACGGCCAGGTGCTGGCGCCGCGTTTCTCGAACGACGGAACCAGGATGGCCTTTTCGATCATCCGGGGCGGCAACACCGACGTCTATGTGATGAACCTGCGCAGCCGCCAGCTGTCGCGCCTGACGACCGATCCGGGCATCGACACCTCGCCGTCGTTCAGCCCCGACGGCAATCAGATCGTCTTCACCTCGGACCGTTCGGGCTCGGCGCGCCTCTACACCATGCGGGCCGACGGCTCGGGCCAGCGCCCGATCAGCCGCGGCGGCGGCATCTACACCGCCCCGGCCTGGAGCCCGCGCGGTGACCTGATCGCCTTCACCAAGCAGCAGGGCGGCCGCTTCCACATCGGCGTCATGAAGTCCGACGGCACCGGCGAGCGCATCCTGTCGTCCTCCTATTTCGAGGAGGGCCCGTCCTGGGCGCCGAACGGCCGCTACATCGCCTTCGCGCGCCAGAGCCCCGGCGGCGACACCCGTCTGTGGACCGTCGACCTGTCGGGCCGGGTGGTGTCCCAGGCGGGCTATGACGGCCGCGGTTCGGACCCGGCCTGGTCGGGGCTTCTGGACGCCCCGCCGGTCAATCTGGGCGTCGGCCAGGGCCCGGATTCCTGCCCGGTCTAACGCGGTTACGGCTTCGTGAGATCACGAGCGGAGCCATTGTCATAAACTGTGCGTTATCGCGACTGGCGCGGCGCTGCGCCGCACGTTAGCAGCGCTCGCACACAGTCAAGCTAGAGGCGTCGGCCTCGGACCGAATGAGAAGGAGACGATCCATGAACACCTCCACCCTGATCCGGCTCGCCGCCGTCGGCGTCGCCATGGCCTCCTTGGCCGCCTGCACCAAGCCCAAGGTCGAGCCGGCCGTTCCGGTCGACACCCCGCCGCCGGCCGTGGGTCCGCAGTACCCGACCGCCCCCACCGGCCCCGTGACCGGCGGCAACGTCGGCGCCCCGGCGCCGGGTTCGGAGCAGGACTTCGTCGTCAACGTCGGCGACCGCGTCTATTTCGACCTGGATTCCTATTCGGTCCGCGCCGAGGCCCAGCCGCGCCTGGACGCCCAGGCGGCCTGGCTGGCCCGCTACCCGCAGGTCACGGTCCGCATCGAAGGCAACGCCGACGAACGCGGCACGCGCGAATACAACCTGGCCCTGGGCGCCCGCCGCGCCGAGGCCGTGCGCTCGTACCTGATCAGCCGCGGCGTTCCGGCTTCGCGCATCGACACCATCAGCTTCGGCAAGGAGCGCCCGATCGCCGAAGGCTCGAACGAGTCGGCCTGGGCCCAGAACCGCAACGCCCACACCGCCATCGTGTCGGGCGCGCCGCGCTAAGCCGCGCAGCGGAAAAAAAGCAAGGGATGGAGGCGTCGGCGCAGGCCGGCGCCTCTTTTCTTTGCACGTGGGCCGGATCAAAGTCCGCCGCGAATCCCGGGGGAAGAGGCGACATGGATCTGGAAGCGGCGGGCGGAGCGGCGACGGCGGGCCTCATCGCCGGGGCGATCGAGAAGCCGGGCGGCCATGTGGGGGAGCCTCACGGCGCCTGCGCCAATTGCCAGGCCGAGGTCGCGGGCAATTTCTGCTCCAACTGCGGCCAGGCGGCCCATGTCCATCGCACCCTGCTGCATCTGGGCGAGGAGATACTGCACGGGGTCATGCATTTCGACGGACGGCTGTGGCGCACCCTGCCGCTGCTGATCGTCAATCCGGGACGGCTGACGCGCGAATGGGCCCAGGGCAGGCGGACACGCTACGTCTCGCCGCTGGCGATGTTCCTGTTCACCCTCTTCGTCATGTTCTTCGCCCTCAGCTTCATGCCCAGCCATGAAGAGGCGCTGCCGTCCCTGCCGCAGCAGATCGAGGCGCAGAAGGCGGCGGTCGCCGAGGCGGAGCAGGCCGTCCTCGCCGTGCGCAAGGAGATCGCCGAGACCGGGGCGGTCGTGAAGCCGACCGAGGGTTCGCCGCCGCCGGTGAACAGCGGCGTCCGCGCGGGCGTGGCGGCGGGCGTCCTGGCCGGCGTCGAGGCGGGCCTCATCAGCGAGAGGGCCAAGCTGGAACGCCTGCAGAAGGACGCCGTCGAAGGGCGCAAGGACGGCCTGAGGTCCGGCAGCTGGCAGGCCCAGGTGGCCGACCTCGCCTCCACCCTCGGGACGGAGGGACAGGCCGACGGCCTGACCAGGACGGTCGCCAAGAAGCTGAAGAACCCGGACCTGGCGCTCTACAAGCTGCAGCAGACCATCTACAAGTTCGCCTTCCTGCTGGCGCCGCTGTCGATCCCCTTCGTGGCCCTGATGTTCCTGTGGAAGCGGGGCTTCACCCTGTACGACCACGGGGTGTTCGTCCTCTATTCCCTGACCTTCATGTCCCTGTTGCTGATGGCGGTGGTGCTGGTCGCCACGACGCTGAAGGGCGCGGGCGCGGCGGTCGCGACCATCGCGGCCCTGATCGTGCCGGCGCACATGTTCGCCCAGTTGAAGGGCGCCTATGGGTTGTCGGTCTTCTCGACCCTGTGGCGCACGGCGGTGCTGCTGATCTTCTGCGAGATCGCGGCGACCCTGTTCATCATCGCCATCATCTATCTGGGCCTCGGACATTGATCGGGGCCTTGCCGTCGCCGCAAATCGGTGGGACGACAGAGCCATGCTGAAGACGCCATTCCGCCTCGTCAAACCCGCCGTGCTGACGGCGATCGGCCTGACCCTGATCGGGGGCGCGGTCGTCGCCCAGGTGCAGCCGATGGAGCTCGTCCAGTGGGACAAGCGCCGACTGGACCAACTGGACCGCAACGTGCGTCGCCTGGAGCGCGCCCTGACCCAGCGCAACGCCGCCGGCCAGCCCGTCCTGGTCGAGCCGGACCCCGAGGTCGTGGCCCTGCAGGGGCAGGTCTCCATCATGGAGCGCCGACTGGGCGACGTGGAGCAGACCTTCCAGCGCATGAACGCCGACAATGAGCGGCTGACCTTCCAGCTGGACGAGGCCACGCGCGAGAACACGCAGCTGGGCCGCCGCCTGCGCGACCTTGAAGGCCGCGTCGAGCGCGCCGAGAAGGCCGCCCGGGAAGCCGCCGAACTGAACGGGCCGATCGTCGCCAACTCGCCGACCGGCGACGCCGCGCAGGATCTTCAGGCCGCCATGCGTCTGGCGGGCGAGGACGCCGTGCGCGGCGGCCGGGCGCTCGAAACCGTCATCGTCACCTGGCCGAACACGCCCCAGGCGCGCGAGGCCAACAGCCGTCTGGGCGACCTGCACGTCGCCGCGCGCGACAACGCCTCGGCGGTTCAGGCCTACGCCGCCGCCCTGAACGGCTGGCCGCGCACCCCCTGGGCGCCCGAGACGACGCTGAAGCTGGCCGAGGCCCTGCGCGCCACCGACCGCGCGACCCAGGCCTGCGGCGCCTTGACCGAGTTCGGCCGCCGCTACGCCGAGGCGGCCACGGCGGCGCAGAAGACCCGCGCGACCCAGCTGCGGACGCGCGCCGGCTGCAGCTGATGAGCGATCTGGCCGGCCGGGTCTTCACCCGGCTGGACGGGCGGCTGAATCACGCCGGATCAGAGCCGGTCGCCCTGGCCCTGTCGGGCGGGGGCGACTCCCTGGCCCTGCTGGACCTGGCCGCCGCCTGGGCGCGGGCGAGGGGGCGGCGGCTGCTGGCCCTGACGGTCGACCACGATCTCAACCCCGACAGCGCCGCCTGGACCCGCTTCGCCGCCGAAGCCGCGCGCGCGGCGGGCGCCGACTGGCGCGGCCTGATCTGGATAGACGCGCGCGGCGGGCCGGGCGTCCCGGCGCGCGCGCGGGCGGCGCGCCACGCCCTGCTGGCCGAGGCGGCGAGGGAGACGGGCGCGCGGGTCATCCTGACCGGCCACACCGCCGACGACGTCGCCGAGGGCGACTGGATGCGGGCCGAGGGCGCGATGCTGGGCCGCCTGCGCGAGGCGTCCCCGTCGCCTGTCTGGCCGGAAGGGCGAGGCTTGCTGTTGTTGCGCCCGGTGCTGGGCGAGACGCGGGAGACGTTGCGGGCTCATCTGCGCGCGCGCGGCCTGACGTGGCTGGAAGAC
>JAFKFS010000010.1 GCA_017308115.1 Bordetella sp. | reverse complement strand
GGGCTGCATGACATGACCGGCATGCGGGTCCTGAGCGGGCGAGGGAGGGGGCGTCTGAGGCCGGACGACCGGTTCAGGCGCGGGTCGCGGCGCCGGGGTCGCCGGCATGACATGGCCCGCGTGTGGGTCCTGCGCCTGGGCGCTAAAGGAGCTGGCGGCGAGGATCAGCGGCGCGAGGGCGACGGCGAAGCGGTTCATGACGCGACTCCGTCCAGGGGGCGGACCGTGACGACGTTGAACATGCCCGCGTGCATGTGCATCAGCATATGGCAGTGGAAGGCCCAGTCGCCGGGCGCGTCGGCGGTCAGGTCGAACGTCACCTTGCCGCCGGGCGCGACGTTCACCGTGTGCTTCAGGGGTTGATGTCCGGCGGGGCCACCGGTGACCAGCTCGAAGAAGTGGCCGTGCAGGTGAATGGGGTGGGCCATCATGGTGTCGTTGACCAAGGTCACGCGCACCCGCTCGTCGCGCTCGAAGCGGATCGGCTCGACCAGCTCGCTGAACTTGCGACCGTCGAAGCCCCACATGAACCGCTCCATATTGCCGGTCAGGTGTATTTCCATTGTCCGCGACGGCGGGCGCTGGTCCTTGTTCGGCTGCAGCGACACCAGGTCGGTGTAGACTAGAACGCGGTGGTCGACGTTGTTGAGACCGATCGGCCGCTCGCCCAGGCGATTGGGCGGATCCATGGCGATCGCATCGACGCCGACGCCGACCGCCATGTCCGGAGGCGCGTTCTCGGGATCGCGCATGTTCATGCCCGACATGGACATTTCGCCCATGTCATGCGCCGGTGTCGCGCCTTGCGCCGGGGCGCCATGGTCCATGCCTGCCATCGCACCATGATCCATCCCGGCCATGCTACCGTGGTCCATGCCGCCCATGGCGCCATGGTCCATTCCGCCCATGCCCATGTCGCGCATGGTAAGGTTCGGCACCTCCCGCAGCGGCGGGACTTCGGCCGTCATTCCAAGGCGCGGGGCCAGGGTCGCCCGGCCCATGCCTGACCGGTCGATCGCTTCGGACACGATGGTGTAGGCCCGGTCTTCGGTCGGCCGGACGATAACGTCGTAGGTTTCGGCGACCGAAATCTGGAACTCGTCGGTCTCGACCGGGCGGACGTTCTCGCCGTCGGCCTGCACCACGGTCATCGGCAAGCCAGGGATGCGGACGTTGAAGATCGACATGGCGGAGGCGTTGATGATGCGCAGCCGCACCCGCTCGCCGGGTCGGAACAGGCCGGTCCAATTCTCCTGCGGGCCGTGGCCGTTGATCAGATAGGTGTAGGTCGAGCCGTTGACGTCCAGGATGTCGCGCGGGTCCATCCGCATCTCACCCCACATGCGCCGCTCCTCCAGGCTCATGCGGTCGCTGCCGTCCATGAGGCCGGCCAGGGTGGTGCGCTGCTGGTTGAAATAGCCGGGGCTCTTCTTCAGCTTCTCCAGGATCTCGTGCGGGTGCATGAAGCTCCAGTCCGACAGGACCAGCACATGCTCGCGGTCGTAGCCGACCGGATCGGCGCCCGCCGGATTGATGACGATCGGACCGTAGTGGCCCATCGCCTCCTGGAGATTGGAGTGGCTGTGGTACCAGAAGGTGCCTGACTGCTTGATCGGGAACTCATAGACGAAGGTTTCCCGCGGCTTGATGCCCGGGAAGCTGATGCCCGGGACGCCGTCCATCTGGAATGGCAGCAACAGGCCGTGCCAGTGGATCGAGGTGTCCTCATCCAGGTCATTGGTCACGGACAGTCGCACGTTCTGTCCCTCGCGCAGGCGCAGCAAGGGCGCCGGGAGCACCCCGTTGATTGTCACGGCATGGCCCGTCCGCCCCCCGACCGTGAAGGGCGAGTGGCCGACCGTCAGGTCGATGTTGGGCCCGCTCAGCGTCGGCAGGTCCGCTCTCAGGCCCGCCGATCCGGTCTGCGCCCAAGCCGGCAGAAGCCCCTGGAGGCCAAGCAGTCCGCCGCCAACGGCGGCGCCCCTGAGAAGCATTCGGCGATCGAGACTTGGCTTGGGCATGGGCGCGGGTTTCCTGGGACGCGTGTCGGCTTCTGCTTGACATACGCACGTCGGCGACAACGCCCTTGCGGCAGGTCGCCACACCTCGGAAATAGAGGCCCTTCGCCATCCGGCGAGACGATGAGGTCAAGCGCCCGCGGGAACGGCCATGTCCTCGGCAAGCCGCTTGCGGGCGCGGGCGATCCGCGTCTCAACGGCCTTGGTCGTGACGCCCATGATCGCCGCGATCTCGCCGTGCGAGCGACCTTCGATCGTGGCGAGCAGGAGAGGGGCCTTAAGGCCGTCAGGCAGGCGGGCTAGTGCGCGGCGAAGCGCTTCGGCGCGGCGGCGATCGTCCAGTTGGGTTTCGGGAGACGGCGTATCCATCCGAACCGCCGACGCTTCGGGGGCGTCGAGACCCATCACGCCGCGCACGACCCGACGAACCGCACGCCGACGGCTCCAGTCCCGGCATTTGTTGAGGGCGATCGAGCGGAGCCAGACATCGAAGGGCCGCGCCGCATCATACCGCCGCAGGGCGAGCCACGCGGCCGTGTAGGTTTCCTGGAGCAGGTCGTGCGCTTCCGCCTCATCGCCGACGTAGCGCCGAACAAACCTGTAGAGATCGCCCTTGGTCGCCGCCATCAAGGCGCTGAAGGCGCCCCTGTCCCCGCCAGCCGCGCGCGCTTCAATGCTGTCGCCGTCCACGCGCCGCGCCTAGCCGGCGTCGGCACGCAGGGCGTCCACCACCGCGGCGTCAAAGACCTCGGCCTGCGCCGGGGTAAGCACAGACCGCATCTCGAAGACGTGAGCGATAGTCGCTTTCTGCAGATCGCCCATGGCCACGTGGAAGTGATCCACCGCCGCCTGCACCTGGGGCGTGTTTCCATCGCTCGCGGCGATGGCGGCGGCGAGCTCGCGGTTGGCGGCCCGCACCTCCGCTTCCAGCCCGGGGCGACGCGCGGCGAAGCGCGCTTCGATCACGTCCAGACGACGATCCTGTTCGGCGCTCAGGTCCAACTGCTCATGGACGACGCTATGCAGGCTCGGCGGCTGACGCTCTCGCATGACCCAGGTCGCGCTCGCCCAGGTCGCCGCGCCGCTGGCGAGCGCCGCCAGCACGGCTGTCAGGACGATCGATTTCCAGCGCGCTCTCATCCCCGGGCATCCAGGGGACCGAGCGGCGACAGGCCCGCCGAGACCGTAAAGATGCGTAACTCAGAGGGCTCAGGCCTCGGCGACGCCAGGAGGAGCAACCCACCGTTGGCCACGCCGAGCACGAGCGCGAGCCCTACGGCGGCGACCCGGACCTGCCCCATCGACGCCGAATCCCGGCGCAGGGCGATCCGTGCCCAGACAGCCTCTTCCAGGCCGTCCAGCCGTCCCACATCGTCAGGCGCCTCCGCCCCGATCAGTCGCTCGATCTCTTCAGTCATTGCGCACCTGCGTCACGCCCCTTTTGCCATACGCGCCGAACCGTCCGGCCCCTCACGAGGGGGAGCGCGGTCCGCCGCGTAGATACCAGAGAACGACCGGGAGGACCCGCTCGAGTCGGGGGGAGCGATGTGAGCGAGAGGTCAGATCCGGCCGAGGGTCCGTTTCCGGATCGGCTCGATCCGCTTACGGGGGTGCGGTTCTTCCTCGCGCTCGGCGTGGTCCTGTTTCACTACCAGTTGCAATGGACGCTGCCCGAGGGCGCGGCCGGACTGCTGAACCGGGCCCGTCTCGCGGTCGACATCTTCTTCATCCTGTCGGGCTTCATCCTCACCCATGTCTACCTGCAGGGTGATCAGCCGGTGAACTACAGGCGGTTCCTCGCCGCGCGGTTCGCCCGCATCTACCCGGCGCACCTGTTCATCCTGCTGGCGATGCTGGCGCTCGTGGTGGTCGCGCCGGTGTTGGGTATCGGCCTGGAGCCCGGGCGGTTCAATCCTGCGGATTTTCTGGCCACTCTCTTCTTGGTCCAGGCCTGGTTCCCCCGAGACGGGATAGTTCTGTGGAACGGTCCCGCCTGGTCGCTTTCGGCCGAATGGTTCGTCTATCTCGCCTTTCCGGCCTACGCTGCGGTCGCCCTGCGATTTCGACACAGGCCATGGATGCTCGTAGCGGCGGCGACAGGCCTGTTCATCCTCCTGGACGCGATCTACCGGCAGTGGTTCGGCACGGTTTTGCCCCGGGCGGAAGACAATATGGGCGTCTTGCGCATCATTCCGGAGTTCCTGCTCGGGATTGGCCTCTACTATCTCGGAGCGCGCTGGGCGCCGTCCCCGCGGATAGCGATGGCGGGCGCCGCCGGAGCCACCGTGGTGCTCTTGCTCGCCATGCAGATCGGGGCCGACGATCGCCTTATCGTCGCCGCGGCAGGACCCTTCGTTCTCGCCCTGGCGCTGCTCGCCAAGGCGGGTGTCAGGACCTTCCTGTCGCACCCGATCACAATCTTCGCCGGTGAGGCCTCGTTCGCCCTCTACCTCGTTCATATTCCGATCCTGATGATCTGGCGCAATGCCGCCCAGGCCATCGGGGGCTGGCCGGGCGACTATCGAATGGGGCTTCTGGAACTGGCGGCGATGCTGGCGGTGACCCTCGCCGCGGCGGCCGCCATCTATGGTCTGGTCGAGCGACCGAGCCGCCAGTGGCTGAGG
>JAFKFS010000009.1 GCA_017308115.1 Bordetella sp. | reverse complement strand
GGCCGCGTCCAGGGCGCGGGCGGTCCGGGCGACGCGGGTCTCCACCTGGCTCGCGGCGAGCCTGGCCTCAAGCGTCAGGGCTTCCAGGCGCGCGGCCTGAACCTCTCGGCCGGGGCGGCTGTCCTCGCGCGCCGAGAGCAGGACATAGGCCGCCAGCGCCAGGGCCAGAGCGAGCGCAAGGACGCGGGTCCAGGGCGCGGAGCGCGCGGCCTGATGGTCCGTGGCTCGACGGCCCGGCCCGTAACTGCGGCGCTCAGTGCCCCGCAAGGGCGACTCTCCTGTGGCGGTTCAGCCGGGAATCTAGGCTGCGTCGCGGAATCCGTCGAGAGGGCGGACGACGGAAGCGTCGTTAGTCTCTAGGCGGCGTCCGCGTCCGCCCCGATCGGCGCAGCGACGGGCGGCGGCGGGGGGGCGACCTCGGTCATCCGGCGCAGGATGGACTGGGCTATGCGAGCCAGGCGTTGGGTCTCGGGGGGCGCGTCCTCCGGGGTCTCGGCCACGGAGGTCATCAATTCGCGCGCCAGATCCATCAGGTCGGGCGCGGCCGCGATCAGTCGGGCCTGGAACTCTACGCGTTGCGGATCGCGGTCGTATTCGGCGCCGGGCACCCGCCAGCCGCCCCAGTCGGCCTTGTCGGTGACGACCACCGGATAGCTGCCGGGATAGGGATGGTGGGCGCAGTCGGCTGAATCCTGCCATTTGTTGCGCGCGCGCAGTATGCGCCACTCGCCGTGGACTCCGGCCGAGGGATTGTCGTTCGGCGCCTGCAGTTCCGCCGCCGTGAAATCGCGTCCCAGCCCCACATCGTAGGTGATGCGCACCGGCTCGTCGAAGCCCTTGGCCCAGACGGGCATCACCTTCTCGATCTGGGCCCAGACGCCGACGCTCTCGACCCAGACCTTCTGACCCTTCTGGAACTGGGCGCGCGCCATTCCGACCTTCCCGATGAAAGAGGGTGAGAATGCGCGGCGGCCCGTTATCGCCCGGTTCAGCGACGTGGTTAGCGGCGCCTTAACCCAAGGGGCGGGAGATTTCCTCCAGCGCCTCGCCCGCGTAACGCTCCTTGACCCGCGTCGACAGGTCGCCCAGCGAGACCACGCCGACCAGGCGGCCGTCCTTGTCCACCACCGGCAGGCGCCGGATCTGGCGCGAGGACATCAGGTCCAGCGCGGCCTTCAGATCGTCGTCGGCGCGCACCACCAGGGCGTCGCGCGACAGCACGTCCAGCACGCGGGCCTGCGGTCCGGCGCCCGCGGCGACGCCGCGCACCACGATGTCGCGATCCGTCACGGCGCCGATCAGCCGATCCCCGTCGGCCACCGGGATGAAGCCGAAATCGCCCGACGCCATGCGTCCGGCGACGTCCTCCAGGGTGTCTTCGGGGCGGGCGACCTGCACGTCCTTGCTCATCACGTCGCGAATCTTCATGGCCTTCTCCCTTGGCGCGGCCGCTGCGGCCCGGCTTAGGGAACCCTCCGCCGCCGGTCGCGGTTCCGGCGCGCCCGAAGCTCTCGCCTAAAGCCCTCTCGCCTAAAGCCCTCTCGCCTAAAGCCCTCTCGCCCAAAGCCCTCTCGCCCAAGGCCCTCTCGCCATGAGGCTCTTTCGCCGCCACTATGGAACGACAGCGCAAGGGTGAGCGATGGCCGAGGCGGCGACGGGACTGGAACTGGGCCATGTGGCGGCCCTCTTGGCGGCGGGCGTGGTGGCCGTGCCCGTATTCCGGAAGATCGGGCTGGGCTCGGTGCTCGGCTATCTGGCCGCGGGCGTCGCCATCGGTCCCTTCGGCCTGGCCCTGTTCCGCGAGCCTGAAGTCATCCTGCACGTCGCCGAGTTCGGCGTGGTCATCTTCCTGTTCATCATCGGCCTGGAGATGCGGCCCAAGCGGCTGTGGGGGATGCGCAAGGAGATTTTCGGCCTGGGTTCGGCCCAGGTCGGGCTGGCGGGACTGGCCCTGACCGGGGTCGCCATGGCGGCGGGCGTGTCGGCGCCGGTGGCCTTCGTCGGAGCCATGGGCTTCGTCATGTCCTCCACGGCCGTCATCGTGCAGATGCTGGAGGAGCGCGGCGACCTGCCTACTCCCGGCGGCCAGAGGGCGGTCAGCATCCTGCTGTTCGAGGATCTGGCCATCGTGCCCCTGCTGGCCGTCGTCGCCGTGCTGGGCGCCTCCCTCGGCCAGGCGGCCGAGAGCACGACGCCGCTGTGGCGGTCGATCGGTCTGGCCCTGGCGGCGCTGGGGGGCGTGCTGGCGGTCGGCGTCTACGCCATCAATCCGGTCTTCCGCTTCCTGGCGCGCAACGGCGGGCGCGAGGTGATGACGGCCGCCGCCCTGCTGGTGGTGGCGGGCACGGCCTGGATCATGGACGAGGTCGGCCTGTCGATGGCCATGGGCGCCTTCCTGGCCGGGGTGCTGCTGTCGGACTCGACCTTCCGGCACCAGTTGGAGGCCGACGTGGAGCCGTTCCGCGCCATCCTGCTGGGTCTGTTCTTCCTGTCGGTCGGCATGGCGCTGGACATCGGCGTGGTCATGAGCGACTGGCGCATCGTCGTCGCCGGGCTGGCGGCCTTCATGGCGGTGAAGGCCCTGGTCATCTATGTCGTCGCCCGCCTGTTCAGGGCGCGCCATCATGAGGCGGTCGAGCGGGCGGCCCTGTTCGCCCAGGGCGGCGAGTTCGCCTTCGTCCTGTACGGCGCGGCGGCCGGCGCCGGCGTGATCGACGCCCAGGCCGGCGCGGCCCTGACGGCCATCGTCATCCTGTCCATGGCGCTGACGCCGCTGACGACGCTGGCGCTGAAACGCCTCCTGCCGAAGGAGGCGGGTCTGTCGCCGGAAGAGGCCGAGGGCGTCGACGCCGCCGACGGCCTGGGGGGCCAGGTGCTGATCATCGGCTTCGGCCGTTTCGCCCAGGTGGTGTCCCAGCCCTTGCTGGCGCGCGACGTGGACGTGTCGATCATCGAGAACGACGTGGAGATGATCCAGGCCGCCGGGAACTTCGGTTTCAAGGTCTATTACGGCGACGGCACGCGCCTGGATACGCTGCGGGCCTCGGGCGCGGGGCGGGCCGAGGCGGTGCTGGTCTGCGTCGACAGGCCCGAGACCGCCGACCGCATCGTCCAGCTGGTCAAGTCCGAGTTTCCGGGCGTGAAGCTGCTGGTCCGGGCTTTCGACCGGGGCCATTCGCTGCGCCTGATCCAGGCGGGCGTGGACTATCAGGTGCGCGAGACCTTCGAATCCGCCCTGAAGTTCGGCCAGGCGGTGCTGGAGGAACTGGGCCTGCCGCAGGACGAAGCGGCCGAAGTCATCGCCGACGTGCGCCGCCGCGATGAGGCGCGGCTGGATCTGGAGATCACCGGCGGGCTGGAGGCGGGCCGCGCCATGATGCGGGGCAATATGCCGACGCCGAAGCCGACACCCTATATCAAGCCTCACCGCGAGGGGCGCCTGGTCAATGAGGACGAGGCCCCGGCGGAAGCGGTTCTCGAACCGGCGGAACGAAAGGCGGACTGATCCGGCATGGCGAGCATCGACCTGGCCAAGCGGGCCTATGACCACGGCTGGCGCCTGGACCCCATCGTCCGCAGCCTGCTGGACACGGACTTCTACAAGCTGCTGATGCTGCAGCTGATCTGGCGCCGGTTCCGCGACGTGCCGGTGACGTTCTCGGTCATCAACCGCACAACCTCCGTCCGTCTGGCCGAAGAGGTGGACGAGGCCGAACTGCGCGCCCAGCTGGACCACGCCCGGACGCTGGCCTTCACCAATCGCGAGCTGATCTGGCTGGGCGGCAACACCTTCTACGGGGTGAAGTCGATCTTCAGCCCGGACTTCCTGGCCTGGCTGGCCGACTATCGCCTGCCGGACTACGACCTGTCGCGCGGCGCCGACGGCCAGTTCAGGCTCGAGTTCTCGGGAAGCTGGGCGGACGTCACCCTGTGGGAAATCCCCGCCCTGTCGATCCTGAACGAGCTGCGCAGCCGCCGCGCCCTGCGCCGCATGGGGCGGTTCGAACTGGACATCCTCTATTCGCGCGCCAAGACCAAGCTGTGGAGCAAGATCGAGCGGCTGAGGAAGCTGGAGCCGCTGGCCCTGTCCGACTTCGGCACGCGCCGCCGCCACGGCTTCCTGTGGCAGGGCTGGTGCGTCGAGGCGCTGAAGGAGGGGCTGGGAAGCGCCTTCATCGGCACCTCCAACGTGCTGCTGGCCATGAACAACGACCTTGAGGCCATCGGCACCAACGGTCACGAACTGCCCATGGTGCTGGCCGCCATGGCGGGCGAGGACGAGGCGGCCCTGCGCGCCGCGCCCTATCGGGTGCTGGAGGAATGGCGGGCGGCCTATGACGGCAATCTGCTGATCGCCCTGCCGGACGCCTTTGGCACGCAAGCCTTCCTCGACGACGCGCCCGACTGGCTGGCCGACTGGAAGGGTTTCCGTCCCGATTCCGCCCCGCCGATCGAGGGCGGCGAGATCATCATGAAGTGGTGGGCGTCCAAGGGCCGCGACCCGCGCGAGCGCCTGCTGGTCCTGGCCGACGGGCTGGACGTGGACGGCATCGAGGCGGCCCACGCCCACTTCAAGGGCCGGGTGCGCACCAGCTTCGGCTGGGGCACCAATCTGACCAACGACTGCCGCGATTGCGCTCCGGTCGAGGCG
>JAFKFS010000008.1 GCA_017308115.1 Bordetella sp. | reverse complement strand
CGTCGTGCGCCTGGCCGACCTTGATGCCCTCGACGTCGGTGATCAGGTTCAGCGGCCCGGTGCGGCCGGAAGCGCGGGCGGCGCTCTGGGCGGCGGGCTTGGCGCTGGCGGCTCCTGCTGCGGAGGCTGCGGCGCCGATCAGGGCCGAGCCGAGGACGGTTCTGCGGTTCATCCGGCGGTTTCCTTTTCCAGAGCGTGATTGCGGACCAGATCCGGCGTCGCCGCCAGAAGTTTCTGCGTATAGGGGTGCGAAGGGGCGGCGAAGACGGCGGCCGTCTCGCCCTGTTCGACGATCTTTCCGGCCTGCATGACCAGTAGGCGATCCGTCACCGTGCGCACGACGCTGAGGTCATGGGTGACGAAGAGGTAGGACAGGCCCAGCCGGTCCGACAGGTCGGCCAGCAGGTCCAGCACCTGCGCTCGCACAGACACGTCCAGCGCCGAGACCGCCTCGTCCAGACAGATGACCGACGGCTCGGTGATCAGGGCGCGGGCGATGGCGATGCGCTGGCGCTGGCCGCCCGAGAACTCGTGCGGATAGCGGTCGGCGGCGCTGCTGTTCAGGCCGACGCGCTCCAGCATTTCATCGACGCGGCGGCGGGCCTCGACGGGGCTGGGCTTGACGTCCAGCAGGTGGAAGTTTTCGGCCACCAGATCGCTGACCTTCCAGCGCGGATCGAAGCTGCCGTAGGGGTCCTGGAACACCACCTGGATGTCGCGGCGGATGGATTTCACCGCGGCGCCGCGCGCGGCGGTGATGTCGCGGCCCTTGACCCGGACGCGGCCGCCTTGCGGCGTCTCCAGCGCCAGGATGGCGCGCAGCAGGGTGGACTTGCCGCAGCCGCTTTCGCCGACGAGGCCGACGCTCTCGCCCGGCTGGATCGACAGGCTGACCTGATCCACGGCGCGGAAGGCCTTGGACCTGCCGAACAGGACGGGCGCGCCGCCGTATTCGCGCACCAGACCCTCGACCTGAAGCACGGGGGCGGCGTCGGCCTGCGGGACGCTGCGACGTGTCGGGGCGTGGGTGGCGTTGGCCAGCAGGCGCTGGGAATAGGGGTGCGCCATGCCGGTGCGGATGCGGTCGACGGGGGCTTCCTCGACCAGTTCGCCGTCCTTCATGACCGCCAGCCGGTCGGCGGTTTCGGCCACGACGGCGAGGTCGTGGGTGATGAGGATCAGGCCCATGCCGTCCTCGCGCACCAGCCGCTTCAGCAGGTCCAGCACCTGAGCCTGCGTCGTCACGTCCAGAGCCGTCGTCGCCTCGTCCGCGATCAGCAGTTTCGGCGTCAGGGCGATGGCGATGGCGATGGCGACGCGCTGTCTCTGGCCGCCCGAAAGCTCGTGCGGATAACGGCTCAAGGGAAAGCGTTCGGCGGGCAGGCCGACCCGGTCTAGCACGGAACGGGCGACGGCGAGGGCCTCCTTGCGCGACGCCTTCCTGTGCAGGCGCACTGTCTCGGCGACCTGATCGCCGATGGTCATGACGGGGTTCAGGGCCGTCATCGGCTCCTGAAAGATGATGCCCACGTCGCGGCCGCGCACCTGCTGCATCACGGCGTCGGGGGCGTTCGAGACAGGCTGGCCGTTCAGGCGGATCTCGCCGGTCATGGTCGCGCGCGGGGGAGTCAGGCCCAGCACGGCCAGCGAGGTCATGGACTTGCCCGAGCCGCTCTCGCCGACAAGGCCGAGGATTTCGCCGGGGGCGACGGACAGGCTGACGTTTTTCAGGATCGGGGTCTGGCCGATCGACAGGCTGAGGTCGCGGATGTCGAGGACGGTCATGGTCAACGCTCCCGCCGCACGCGCGGGTCGAACAGGTCGCGCAGGCCGTCGCCGGTCAGGCTGAGGCCCAGGACGGTCACGAAGATGGCCAGGCCTGGCATGATCGCCAGCCAGGGCGCGAAACCGATCATGGTCTGGGCCTCGGCCAGCATCCGGCCCCAGCTAGGCGCGGGCGGCTGGGCGCCGAGGCCGACGTAGGACAGGCCCGCCTCGGCGACGATGCCGACGGCGAACTGGATCGCGGCCTGCACGACCAGCAGGCTCATCAGATTGGGCAGGATGTGCTGGAGCGAGATCAGCGCCTTAGACTTGCCCGCCGTGCGGGCGGCCAGGACGTATTCGCGGGTCCACAGCCCTTGCGCTGCGCCGCGCGCGACGCGGGTGAAGACGGGGATGTTGAAGACGCCGATGGCGATGACGGCGTTGATCGCGCCCGGCCCCATGACGGCGGTGATCATTACGGCCAGCAGTAGGGCGGGGAAGGCGAAGATCAGGTCGTTGCCGCGCATGACCAGTTCGTCGATCCATCCGCCGCGCGCCGCTGCCGTCAGGCCCAGCGGCGTGCCGATCCCGACGCCGATGCCGACGGCGACAAAGGCCACGACGAGGGAGTTCTGCGCCCCCGCCATGATCATCGACAGCACGTCGCGGCCGAAGTGATCCGTGCCCATCCAGTGGGCGGCGGAGGGGGCGGTCAGCTTGGCGGCGATGTCGACCGCCTCGACGTCGTATGGCGTCCAGACGAGGGCCAGCAGGGCGGTCGCCAGCACCACGACAGTCAGCGTGGCGCCGACGATCAGCGACAGGGGCCAGCGCACGCGGGGCTTGGCGGGGGCGGTGATGGCAGGGGCGTCGGTCATGCGCGGCGTCCCCTCAGGCGCGGATCAGCGAACAGATAGGCCAGGTCGATCAGGAAGCTGACCAGAACCACGGCGAAGACCAGCACGACCACCACGCTCTGCACCACGATCAGGTCGCGCTGGGTGATGGCCTGGAACACCAGTCGGCCGAGGCCGGGCAGGGAGAAGACGTTCTCGATGATGATGCCGCCCGCCAGCAGGAAGGGGAACTGCAGGCCGAGGATGGTCAGGACTGGGATCCAGGCGTTCTTCAGGGCGTGCCGCCAGAGGGCCTGATTGACCGACAGGCCTTTGGCGCGGGCGGTGCGGACATAGTCCTCATTCATGGTGTCGAGCAGGGCGGTCCTCAGCACGCGGGCCAGGATGGCGGCCTGCGGCGCGGCCAGCGCCACAGCGGGCAGGATCAGAGCCTTGAAGGCGGGCCAGAAGCCGGTGCTCCAACCGGGGAAACCGCCCGCCGAGAACCAGCCGAGGTTCACCGAGAACAGCAGGATCAGCAGCATGGCGATCCAGAAGTTGGGCAGGGCGACGCCGACCTGGGTCACGCCGATCAGGCCGGTGTCGGCGGCGGTTCCCCGGCGGCTGGCGGCAGTGACGCCGATGGGCAGGGCGACCAGAAGCGACAGGACGGTGGCCATCAGGGCCAGCGGCGCGGACACGGCCAGACGTTCCGCGATCAGGCCGCCGACCGGCACCTGATAGGTGTAGCTGGTCCCGAACCTGCCGGTCAGCAGGTCGCCGAGCCAAGCGAAATATCGTTCAAAGCCGGAGCCTTCGAGGCCCATCTGCTGACGCAGGGCGGCGATGGATTCCGGGCTGGCGTTCAGTCCCATCATATAGCTGGCCGGGTCGCCGGGCACGACCTGCAGCAGCAGGAAGATGACGACGGTGGCCGCCAGAAGCGTCAGGGCGTGGCCGCCCAGCTTCTTCAGCAGCCAGGCCGCGCCGAAGCGCCAGGCGACGAAGGCGAGGAGCGCCGCGCCCGCGATCAGGCTGATCCAGCCCCAGGGCAGGCCGCCGCCCGTGCGCTCGGCGGTCGCGGCGCCCGCTGCGCCCGCGCCGGTCCAGTAGGCGCCGGTGACGTCGTTGGCGGCGATGGGGCCGTTGATCCACAGGCCGTTCACGTCCGCCTTCCACACGCCGATGCGCGAGGACTGGAACAGGAAGCCGTTGACCGCGTCATCGGCGATGCGGCGTTGCAGATCGCCCAGCAGGCGGGTGCGCGTCGCCTCGTCCGGCGCGGCCTGGACCTGTTTCAGCAGGGCGTCGAAGGCGGGGCTGTCATAGCCGAAATAGTAGTCCTTTCGCCCATAGATGTCGTAGTCCATCGGCTCGACGTGTTCGACGATGGTCAGGTCGAACTGGCGGCGCTTGAAAACCTGATCCAGCCACTGGGCCCATTCCAGATTCTCGATCCTGGCGCGGATGCCCGCCTCGGCCAGTTGCGAGATCAGCACCTCGCCGCTGCGCCGGGCGTAGGGGCGGGGCGGTAGGCGCAGGGTGACGTCGATGCCGTTGGGATAGCCCGCCTCGGCCAGCAGGGCGCGCGCTTTCGCTGGGTCATGCGGATAGAGACCGGTCAGGTCGACATAGCCCGGCGCCTGACGCGAATAGTGGCTGCCGATCGGCTGGCCGAATCCGAACATGGCGCCCTGGATCAGGGCGTCGCGGTCGATGGCGTAGGACAGGGCGCGGCGCACCCGCACGTCGTTGAACGGCGCCCTGGTGTTGTTGATCCCCAGAATGACCTTGCCTTCCGAGGCGCCGACGACGACGCGGAAGCGCGGGTCGCGCTGGAACTGGGCCACGTTTTCGGGCGCGGGATAGTTGGGGAAGGCGTCCACGTCGCCGGCGCTGACGGCGGCGAAGGCGGCGGTCGGGTCGCTGATGAAGCGGAAGACGACGGTGTTCAGGCGCGGCACCGGCCCCCAGTAGCCGTCGCGGCGGATCAGGGTCAGCTGGCTGCCGCGCTGCCAGCCCCGCAGCTTGAACGGGCCGGTGCCGACCGGCGTGACGGCGTTGGTCGCGGCGCT
>JAFKFS010000007.1 GCA_017308115.1 Bordetella sp. | reverse complement strand
AACCCGACGCCGTCGGCCTGGCGGACTACGGCAAGGCGGGGAATTATTTCGCCCGCCAGGTGGGGCGCTGGAGCAAGCAGTATCGCGCTTCCGAGATCGCACCGATCGCGGCCATGGACCGGCTGATCGCCTTCCTGCCCGACAGCCTGCCGCCCGAGGGGCCGACGCGGATCGTGCATGGGGACTTCCGCCTCGACAATCTGATCCTCGATCCGGCGGAGGCTCGGGTGCGGGCGGTGTTGGACTGGGAGCTGTCGACCCTGGGCGACCCGATGGCGGACTTCTCCTATCTGCTGATCGCATGGGTGATTCCGGCGTCCCTGCGCAACGGCCTGGCCGGGGCCGATCTGAAGGCGCTGGGCATTCCTTCGGTCGCGGAGACGGTCGAACGCTATGCGCAGAAGACCGGGACGGCGGCGCCGACGAAGCTGGATTGGCTGTTCGCCTATAATCTGTTCCGGCTGGCGGCCATCTGTCAGGGCATCGCCGGACGGGTGCGCGACGGCACCGCCGCCAGCGCCCATGCGAAGGCCATGGCGGCCCAGGTTGGTCCGCTTTCGGATGCGGCCTGGGGCTTTGCGCGCAGGGCCGGGGCCTAGCGGAGCTATATGGAAACAGTTTTTGTTACTGATCGATTTGTGAAACGCTCACGGAAGGCCTACCTTCCCATCAGGAGCATGAACCCTGATGTCTGACAGCCAACGTTTTCCCGTCGCCGCCCACGCCTTGGCCTATCTGGCCCACAAGGGCGCCTATTCGGCGACCGAGGCCGCGCCGAGCGCCGTCCTGGCCGCGTCGGTGCCGACCAATCCGGTGGTGATCCGGCGGGTCACCGCCCTGCTGGCCAAGGCGGGGCTGATCGCGACCCGCCCCGGCGCCTCCGGCGGGTCGTGGCTGTTGCGGCGGCCCGAAGACATCCGCCTGGACGAGGTGCTCAAGGCGGTGAACGGCTGCGCCCACCTGGGCTCGCCGCCCGCCGGGGCCAAGGGGTGCCCGGTCGGCGAACACATCCCGCGCCAGGTGGCCAAGGCCCTGACGGCGGCGGATCAGGCCGCGGGCGCGGCCCTGTCGAAGATCACCATCGCCGATCTGCTGGCCGAAGACCCCGAGGTGCTGCGCGCCTTCGCGCCGCATCCGGCCTGTCCCAACGCCGACGCGGCCTGACGGGGGCGGCCTTTGGCGGAGGGGCGCCGCGCCATCCTGATCACCGGGGCCTCGGCCGGCATAGGCGCGGCCCTGGCGCGCGTCTGCGCGGCGCGGGGCCATGACCTGATCCTGACCGCCCGGCGCGAAGGGCCGCTGAACGCCCTGGCCGAGGAACTGGCCGGCGCGCACGGCGTCGCCGCGACCGTCGTCGCCGCCGACCTGGCCGAGCCGGAGGCGCCCGCGCGCCTGGTCGAGGCGATCGCGGCGCGGGGCCTGAACGTCGACGGCCTGATCAACAACGCCGGCTTCAGCCGCACCACCGGCTTCCTGGCGACCGATCCGGCCGACCACGCCGCCATGATCCGCGTCATGCTGACCGCGCCGGTCGAACTGTCGCGCCTTCTGCTGCCGGGCATGGTCGCGCGCGGCTGGGGCCGGGTGCTGAACGTGGCCTCCCTGGCGGGACAGATGCCGGCGACGGGCGGCGACACCCTGTACGGCCCGATCAAGAGCTTCCTGATCAAGGCGTCGCAGGGGCTGTGGCTGGAGACGCAGGGGACCGGCGTGCACGTCACCGCCCTGTGCCCCGGCTACACCTACACCGAGTTCCACGACGTCAACGGCTCGCGCGAGCAGGTCTCGGCCGCTTATCCCCGGTGGATGTGGATGGACGCCGACCGCGTGGCCCGCATCGGCTGGGACGCGGTCGAGGCGAACCGGCCGCGCGTGACGCCGGGCGTGGCCAACAATGTGCTGGCGGCGCTGGGCGGGCTGCTGCCCGACGCCCTGGCGCTGAAGATGGTCGGCGGCCACGCCAGACGGCTGGACCGCCTCTGAAGCCTAGTGGCCGCCCGAGGGGTAGGGGGTGGTGACGCCCGCGCTGAACATGCCCGGCAGGGCCTCGCCCAGGCCCATCAGGATGAACTGGATCGCCAGGGCGCACAGGATCAGGCCCAGCACCCGCACCACGATGGCCATGCCGACGTCGCCCAGGATGCGGCTGATCGGGCCGGTGGCGGCGAAGCACAGGAAGGTCACGACGCAGGCGGCCACCATGGCGGTCAGCGACGCCGCCGTCCCCGCCGCGCCCAGCTTCTGGGCCTCGCCCGCCTGGATGATGATGGCCGAGATGGCGCCCGGCCCGATCATCAGGGGGATGGCGAAGGGCACGATCAGCCGCTTGAACCGGCGCTTGGCGTAGCCGCGCACGTCCTGGGCGTCGCTGGCCGCATCGGCGTCGGCGAAGATCTTGAGGAAGTCCTCGCGCGCCATGTCCAGCCCCAGCAGCAGCAGCAGGATGCCGCCCGCGATGCGGAAGGCGGCGAGCGAAATGCCGAAGAACTGCAGCAGGCCCAGGCCCGTGAAGAAGAAGAAGCCGAGGAAGACCGCCGCGAAGGCGCAGATCATGGCCGAGACGGTGATGCGCTGACGCAGGGAGGCGCCCGCCGTGGCCGCCGCGAAGATCGGCACGTTGCCGATGGGGTCCAGCAGGGCGAACAGCGCCACGAACAGGTTGACCCCCAGATCGACCGCGTTCATTGCTGCATCCCGCCCTAAAACCCGCCGCGTCCGCGACCCCAGCCCTCCCTATCGGGGCATCCGCGCGCGCCTGCAAGCCGCCGAGAGCCGGAAATGTCCCCAGACCGCCCCAATCGCCCCTTCGACCCGCGCGTCATCTGCGCCCTGGACGTGCCGACGACCGATGAGGCGCGCGCCCTGGTCGAGCGGATCGGCGATGCGGTCGGCTTCTACAAGGTCGGGCTGCAGCTGTTCGCCTCGGACGGCATGGGGCTGGCGCGCGAGCTGAAGGCGGCGGGCGCCCAGGTGTTCCTGGACTGGAAGCTGCACGACATCGGCGCGACGGTGGAGAAGGCGACGGCGGTGCTGGCCAACGCGGGCTGCGACCTGCTGACGGTCCACGCCCGGCCGCAGGTGATGGCGGCGGCGGCGCGCGGCGCGGCGGGGTCGGACCTGAAGATCCTGGGCGTGACCGTCCTGACCAGCCTGACCGAGGACGATCTGAAGGCGGACGATCACAGCCTGTCGGCGGCCGAACTGGTGGAGCAGCGGGTGCGTCAGGCGCTGGAAGCCGGAATCCACGGCGTCGTCTCCAGCCCGCATGAGGCGGGCCGGGCGCGCGAGATCGCCGTGGCGACGGGGCATGAGGATTTTCTGATCGTGACGCCGGGCGTGCGTCCCGAGGGCGCGGCCATGGACGATCAGGCGCGCGCCGCGACCCCGGCCGGCGCCCTGGAGGCCGGCGCCACCCATCTGGTCATCGGCCGGCCGATCACCGCCGTCGCCGATCCCCGCGCGGCGGCCCAGGCGATCACGCGGGAGATCGCGCTGATCTGAGGGGCTCGGCCGATCGCCGGGGCCTGGTCGCCGAGACGGCGCTTCAAACGGGGAGGGCGGCGTCCGCGGACGCCGCCCTCTTCAGATCAACCGCGCTCGCCCCGTTCCTGGCGATAGGGCCGCTCGGTGGGAGACGGCGGCGGCGGCGGGGGCGGAGGCGCGCTCGGCACGGCGTAGTAGCCCTCCTCGAAGTTCACGACCGGCGGAGCCGTCTCCACGCGCGGCGGCTCCACATGGACGCTGGGGCGGGCCACCTCGACCTGGGCGGGCGCGACGCGCACGTCGGCGGCGGCGACATGGACCGGCGGCGGGGCGATGTGGACCCGGGCCGGTTCGACATAGACGGGCGCCGGCTGCACATAGATCGGCGGCGATTCCACATAGACGGGCGGCTGCGAGACATAGACCGGCGGCTGGCTGATGTAGATCGGCTCGGCCCGGTAACGCACGGGCTGCATGGGGGCCGGGGGCGGGCCGCAACGGCCGCAGTCCCGACCGTGGCCGCCCTGATGACCGCCCTGATCGTAGCGGCCGCCGTGCTGGTCGCTGTACTGGCCGCTGTACTGGCCGCCGTAGCCGCCGGACTCGGCGCGGGCCCAGGGGTAACGCCCGTAGCCGTCGACCGGATAGCCGAAGGGCACGGAGCGGGTGACGCCGGCATAGCTGTAGCCGCCGTGCTGGATCGGGGGCTGGGACGGGGCGACCACGACCGGCGGGCGAACCCCGGCGCCGCCGTAGCCGTAACCATAGCCGTAGCTTTCGATCGGGCCGTATCCGCCCTGCCAGCCGGTGTCGCTGTACCAGGTCTGGGCGCGGCTCTGGACCACGGGGCCGCGCGCATAGCCGGCGGCGGCGTTGTAGCGGGCGCCGGCCTGGTGGGCTTCAGCGGCTCCGGCGAAGAGGATCGCCGCGCCGGCGGCGGCGTAGAATAGAGCCTTCATGGCTGCGCTCCTTGTTTCGGCCGCAAAGGTTAATGCGGATTTCGCCGGAGCGTTCATTATTCTCCCATCAAGGGAACCGGAGCTTTTCCTTCCCAAGCCATGGGGAGGATAGGCGCGCCCTAGAAATCCACCGCGAGGCCCTTCTTCTCCCAGTCGCCGAAGCGGGTCGGCTCGGGGCCCTTGCGGCCGCCGACCTCGGGGGGAAGGGCGTCGTCCGTCTCGGTGGCGCGGCGCTCGGCCGCTTCCAGCAGGGCGCGGCGGGCGGCCTCGC
>JAFKFS010000020.1 GCA_017308115.1 Bordetella sp. | reverse complement strand
GAGGCGCGCGCCGGAGCGACGGTCGCCGCCGCGGTCTGGGCGACCCTGAAGCGCGCCACCGAGGCGGCCAGGACGTCGGCCTCCTGGGCCAGAGAATGGCTGGCGGCGGTCGACTGCTCGACCATCGCCGCATTCTGCTGCGTCACCTGATCCATCTGGTTCACGGCGGTGTTGACCTGTTGCAGGCCCGTCGCCTGCTCCTGGGCCGAGGCCGAGATTTCGGACATCAGGCCGTCGATCTCGGCCACGCCGGCGACGATGCGGCCCAGGGCGTCGCCCGTCTGGCCGACCAGGGTCACGCCCTGCTCCACCTGACGGCTGGAGGCGTTGATCAGGGTCTTGATCTCCTTGGCGGCTTCGGCCGAGCGCTGGGCCAGGGCCCGCACTTCAGAAGCCACCACGGCGAAGCCGCGGCCGGCGTCGCCCGCGCGCGCCGCCTCGACGCCCGCGTTCAGCGCCAGAAGGTTGGTCTGGAAGGCGATCTCGTCGATCACCCCGATGATGGCGCCGATCTGGTTGGACGACTGCTCGATGGCGGTCATGGCGGCGACGGCGTCGCTGACGACCACGCCCGAGGCCTCGGCCTCCTCGCGTGCGTTCTGCACGGCGTGCGACGCCTGGCGCGCGCCCTCGGCGGTCTTGTTCACGGTGGCGGTGATCTCGTCCAGGGCCGCGGCCGTCTCCTCCAGGCTGGCGGCCTGCTGCTCGGTGCGGCGCGACAGGTCGTCGGAGGCCTGGCTGATTTCGCCCGAACCCGAGCGGATGGCCGAGACGTTGGCGACCACCACGGCCACGGCCTGCTCCAGCTGCGAGATGGCGGCGTTGAAATCGGCCTTCAGCTGCTCCGAACGCGCCGCCACCTGAGCGGTCATGCGGTGCGTCAGATCCCCGCTGGCCATGGCCTGCAAGCCTTCGGCCAGGGCCGTCACGGCGATGCGGTCCTCCTCGGCGATGCGCGCCTTTTCCGCCTCGACGCGGGCGCGCTCCTGCTCGGTCGTCTGACGCTGGGCGGCGGCTTCGGCCTCCAGACGGTCCTTGGCGATGGCGGCGTCCTTGAAGATCTGGACGGCGCCGGCCATCTGGCCGATCTCGTCCTTGCGGCCGGCGGCGGGCACGTCCACCGAGGTGTCGCCCGACGCCAGGCGGCGCATGGCCGCCGTCATCGCCGTCAGCGGCTTGGCCAGGACGTTGGCCAGCAGCATCGCCATGCCGGCCGCCAGGGCCAGGGCCAGAATCACCCCGCCGATCAGGACCATGCGCGCCGTCCTGGAGACCGCCACCTGGGTTTCGCCGTAGAGGCGGCTTTCCTCGACCTTCCTCTCGATCAGGCTTTCCAGGGCGGTTTCAGCGGGCTCGATGAATTTGTCGGCTTCGCCGTCGCGCCCGACCATGGCGATGGCCTGCGTCCAGCCCGCCTGATCCGCGGCCAGGACCTGGCCGCGCCGCACCACCTGCGTGTTCCACGCGTCCGCGGCGGCGCGCGCGGCGCGCGCCTGCTCGGCGCTGGCGCCGTCCAGCTGAGTCACGCGGTCCAGGCTCTGGTTGAAGCGCTTGCGATGCTCCTCGACCCGCTGCAGGTAATAAGGGTCGCGCGACACCAGGAAGCCGCGATAGCTGGCCTCCTGGCGCGCCAGATAGAATTGCGCGGCCTCGGCCTCGCGCTGGACGGCGGAGGCGCGAACCCGATCCAGCCGCGCGCTTTCCAGGGAATTGATCTCGAGAAAGACCGTCAACCCCATCGCCGCGATGGCCAGAATGACCACGGCGAAGGCCGCGATCAGCTTCTTTTCGATC
The DNA here is from genome assembly GCA_017308115.1 of Bordetella sp. Lineage (GTDB taxonomy): Bacteria > Pseudomonadota > Alphaproteobacteria > Caulobacterales > Caulobacteraceae > Brevundimonas. The sequence continues at coordinate 54,657 of JAFKFS010000020.1, read as the reverse complement.
CTCAGGTCGCTCAACATGGCGTCCACCTAACTCTTTCCCCGTGAAGATTCTCTTGAGAGCCGGGCCGGCTCACCATCAAAAGTTGAAGCTCAGCGCTCCGACCAGGCGTCCGTCATAGTTGTCGCCCAGGTCATGGCTGTCGGTGTCGTACCAGCGCAGGTCCGCCGCCCACCGTTCGGTCAGATTGTATTTCACGCCCAGGTTCCAGGCGTTGTAGTCGGCCCCGCCGTCCGCCGAGCGCACGCCGAACGCCGCCGACGCCTTGGCCCGCGGCCCCAGGGCCGTCGCCGCCTGAGCCTCGATCCACCAGGCTTCCCGGGTCGCGGCGAAACCGTCGGGCGTGTAGTTGACCCGCAGCCGCCCCGAGACGCGCCCGAACTTGCGCGCGGCGTCGGCCTGATATTCCCAGTAGTTGGCGTCGACGCCCGACCGCGTGCCGGGCAGGTCGCGGTTCACGACCGACAGGTCGAAGGCGACGCCCGCCGCCTTGGGCCGCCAGCCCAGGGCGGTGACGATCTCGGCGTCCGATCCCTGGGACAGCTTGGCCGTCGAGACGAAGACGCTGCCGTAGAAGGCGCCGTGGGAGGCCTCCAGACTGGCGTTGACGCTGGGATCGCCGGCGCTCTTGCCCAGCCCCTTTCCGACGTATTCGCTGGCGACGCCGATCTGGGCTTCGACGGACTGGGCCTGCGCGGGCGCCACAAGGACGGGCGAAAGGGCGAGAGAAAGGGCGGCCCATGAAGGGCGGAACGACGCGCGAGCGCCTTTCTGGCGTCGAGCGGGAGCTTCGGGGAGCATTGAAACCTCTTTGAGACTGAAGAGCCCGTAGGTGAAGATCGCAGTAGCAATCGTAAACCGGCTTATACGTAGAAATACGTAATAAGGAGTGGCGCGCGCCTTCACGCCTCCGCTCAACAACAAGCACTGATTTATTTATTAACCATCAAGCAACGATTAATTTGATCACTACATGTATCAGCGTTATTACGGAAATTGACGTTTTTATATCCATTGAAGAACTGTAGGACGCTATTGCAGCCAGGGCGAAGCGCGGGTGATAATCCGCCGGCGCCATCGCGATGAAGACGACGACACGGAAAGGCTTCGCTCCTGACGCCACAGGAGACGAAGACGAACGCAATTTACTCTGTATTGGACCCCCGCCCGCCTGACGTCCCGCCATCCCGTCGCCCCGCGGCGCCGGTCATCGCCCTGGCGTGCGCCCTGTCATGCGCCCTGGCGGGGGCCGCGGCCCTGACGGCGGCGCTGGCCGCGCCCCGCCTGGCGGGCGGCCTGATCCCGATCGCCCTGGCCCTGTCGCTCGCCACGTCAGCGGCCCTGCTGCAGGCCTGGCGCCGCATCTCCGACCTCGCCGACGCCCTGGCCGACGCCCTGACCTGGGCCGACCTGAAGCGGCGCCATGACGCGGAAGCCCAGGCCCGAGACCTGCACGCGCAGTTGAACACCGTCTGGCGCCTGAACTCGCTGGGCGAGATGGCGGCCACCCTGGCCCATGAGCTGAATCAACCCTTGAGCGCCTGCGGCGGCTATCTGCACGCCAGTCGGGCCGAGATGGAGAAGGCCGGCCCCCTGGGCGACAGCGCCTGCTTCACCCTGGACCTGGCGCAGGGCCAGTTGCTGCGCGCGGGCGAGATCATACGCCGCATCCGCGGCTTCCTGGCCCAGGAGACCGGCGTCCTGGGACACGAGCGCGCCTCCGCCATGGTCGAGAGCATCAAGCCGATCCTGACCCACATGGGACAGGACAGGGGCGTCGCCATCCGCATCGAGATGGACGGCGACGACGACGGCGTGCAGGCGGACCGGATTCAATTCCAGCAGGCCGTGGTCAATCTGGTGCGGAACGGCGTCGAGGCGGCCGAAGGGCGCGACGGAGCCGAGGTGCGCGTCCTGGGCGGCGCCGAGGCCGAAGGCTATCGCGTCAGCGTCGAGGACAACGGCCCCGGCGTCCCCGACGACCAGATCGACCGCCTGTTCCAGCCCATGACCAGCGCCAAGCCCGGCGGCATGGGACTGGGCCTGTCCGTCACCCGGACCATCGTCGAGCGGCACGGCGGGGTCCTCGGCGTGGGCCGAAGCCCAGCCCTGGGCGGGGCCGCCTTCTCCTTCACCCTGCCCTTGGACCCGGAGGCCAAGGCCGCATGAAAGAACATTCCGTCTTCGTCATCGACAACGATCCGTCCGTCCGCGACGCCCTGCTGCAGGCGCTGCGCGGGCGCGGGGTGCGCGCGCGCGGCTTCGCCAGCGGGACCGAGTTCTTCGACGCCCTGCCCGAGGACGCCTCCGCCTGCGTCATCACCGACGTGCGGATGCCGGGCATAGACGGGGCGGAGATCGTGCGCCGCCTGGCCGAACTGCGCGGCGAGGCCTGGCCGATCATCGTCATCACCGGCTACGCCGAGGTCTCCATGGCGGTGCAGATGATGAAGGACGGCATCGTCGACTTCATCGAGAAGCCGTTCGATCTCGCCCGCCTGGTCGAGGTGGTGAAGGGCTGCCTGGCGCGGCTCAGCGACCTGGACGCCCGGCAGCAGGCCCGCCAGCAGGCCCGCCAGCGCCTGGGCCGCCTGACCCCGCGCGAGCGCCAGGTGTTCGACGCCCTGGTGGCCGGCGCCTCCAACAAGGAGATGGCCCTGAACCTGAAGATCAGCCCGCGCACGGTCGAGGTCTTCCGCGCCAAGGTCATGGCCAAGATGGAGGCGGACAGCCTGTCGGCCCTGGTCCGCATGGGGCTGATGCTGGCCTGAACCTTCGATCGTCTTGCAGCCGCGCCCGCTGCGGCGCGTTATGTCGGCTCCCCGACCGCGTCCAAGGAGCCGTCCCATGTCCGATCCCGCCCGCCTGCTGCGCCGTCAGGCCTATGTCGACGGCCGCTGGATCGACGCCGACGACGGCGGGACGATCCAGGTGACCGACCCGGCCACGGGCGAGACGCTGGCGACGGTTCCCGACATGGGCGCCGCCGAGACCCGCCGCGCCGTCGCCGCCGCCGAGGCCGCCATGAAGCCCTGGGCCGCGAAGACGGCGGGCGAGCGCGCCCGCATCCTTCGCCGCTGGTTCGACCTGATGATGAGCGAGCAGGAGGCCCTCGGCCGTCTGCTGACCCGCGAGCAGGGCAAGAGCCTGACCGAGGCGAAGGGCGAAATCGCCTACGCGGCCAGCTTCATCGAATGGTTCGCCGAGGAGGGCAAACGCACCTATGGCGAGGTCATCCCGACCCATGACGCCTCCAAACGATTGGTGACGCTGCGCCGGCCGGTCGGGGTGGTCGGGGCCATCACCCCGTGGAACTTCCCCGCCGCCATGATCACCCGCAAGGTCGGCCCGGCCCTGGCCGCGGGCTGCGCCGTGGTGCTGAAGCCGGCCAGCCAGACGCCGCTGTCGGCGCTGGCGCTGGCCGTGCTGGCCGAGGAGGCGGGCCTGCCGCCCGGCCTGTTCAACGTCGTCACCGGTTCGGCCTCGGCCATCGGCGGCGAACTGACGTCCAATGAGGCGGTGCGCAAGATCAGCTTCACCGGCTCGACCGAGATCGGCCGCCTGCTGATGGCGCAGTCGTCGCAGACCATCAAGAAGATGAGCCTCGAACTGGGGGGCAACGCCCCCTTCCTGGTCTTCGACGACGCCGACGTGGACGCCGCCGTGGCGGGCGCCGTCGCCTCCAAATACCGCAATGCGGGCCAGACCTGCGTCTGCACCAACCGCTTCTATGTGCAGGCGGCCGTCCATGACGAATTCGTCGCCAAGCTGACCAAGGCCACCGAGGCGCTCAAGGTCGGAAACGGCCTGGACGACGGCGTCCAGATCGGCCCCCTGATCGACGACAAGGCGGTGAAGAAGGTCGAGGAACACGTCGCCGACGCCCTGGCCAAGGGCGCGACCCTGCTGACCGGGGGCGCCCGCCACGAACGGGGCGGGACCTTCTTCCAGCCGACCGTCCTGTCGGGCGTGACCCAGGACATGCGGATGTGCCGCGAGGAGACCTTCGGTCCCGTCTCGGGCGTGGTCCGGTTCGAGACCGAGGAGGAAGGGATCGCCCTGGCCAACGACACCGTCTTCGGCCTGGCCGGCTACTTCTACGCCCGCGACCTGAGCCGGGTCTGGCGGGTGGCCGAGGCGATGGAGACAGGCATGATCGGCGTCAACACCGGTCTGATCTCCACCGAAGTCGCCCCCTTCGGCGGCGTCAAGCAGTCGGGCCTCGGCCGCGAGGGCTCCCGCCACGGCATCGAGGACTATCTGGAGATCAAATACCTCTGCATGGGGATCTGAATCCCTCTCCCGATGGGAGAGGGCTTGAGCCTCCAAGAGCGAAGCGATTGGCGAAGGCGAAAGGGGGAGGGTTCGCGGTGGAAGTCGGCCGAAGGCCGTGCCTCACCCTTTCAACCTCTCTGGCTTGGTGAATAAGAGGCGATCTGCTGTTGCGCGACGGCTCGCGCCGACTGACGTCTTAGCCCCTCACCCTTTCGCGCCAGAACGATCGCTGCGCTCTCATGCGCTCAAGCCCTCTCCCGCCGGGAGAGGGAAGCATGATTATTCGACCAAGGTCGCTCTGCGCAAACCGGCGTTCCTGTTGTCATTCTCCCTTCCGACGCTCGGCGCAAAGCATGCCGGGCGCGAGGGAAACGCGCCGCGCGTCGCGGCCGCACAGGAAGGGACTGCCTATGACCGACCGCACCATGGGTGCGGCGGAGGGCGCGGAGCACACGGTCGACAAGAACGACCGGCTGGTGATTCTCGCCTCCTCCGTCGGCACCGTCATCGAATGGTACGACTTCTATCTTTACGGCTCGCTGGCCGCGATCATCTCCGCCCAGTTCTTCTCGGGGGTGAACGAGACCACCGGCTTCATCTTCGCCCTGATGGCCTTCGCTGCGGGCTTCGCGGTGCGCCCGTTCGGGGCCATCGTCTTCGGCCGCATGGGCGACCTGTGGGGACGCAAGAACACCTTCCTGGTGACCATGCTGCTGATGGGCATTTCGACCTTCGTGGTCGGCCTGCTGCCGCCCTATGCGGCCATCGGCGTCGCCGCGCCGATCATCCTGGTGCTGATGCGCCTGATCCAGGGACTGGCGCTGGGCGGGGAATACGGCGGCGCCGCCACCTACGTCGCCGAGCACGCGCCGCACGGCAAGCGCGGCTTCTACACCTCCTTCATCCAGATCACCGCCACCGTGGGCCTGCTGCTCAGCCTGATGGTGATCCTGGGCGTGCGTCTGGCCATCGGCGAGGAAGCCTTCGCCGAGTGGGGCTGGCGCATTCCCTTCCTGGTCTCGATCCTGCTGCTGGGCGTGTCCCTGTGGATCCGCCTGAAGCTGTCGGAAAGCCCGGCGTTCAAGCGCATGAAGGCCGAAGGCAAGGGCTCGACCACGCCCCTGAAGGACAGCTTCCTGAAGTGGCCGAACCTGAAGCTGGTGCTGATCGCCCTGTTCGGCCTCGCCGCCGGTCAGGCCGTGGTCTGGTACACGGGCCAGTTCTACGCCATGCTTTTCCTTGAAAAGACGCTGAAGGTCGATCCGGCGCTGGTCAACGTCCTGATCGCGGCGGCCCTGGCGCTGGCGACCCCCTTCTTCGTCATCTTCGGCTGGTTGTCGGACAAGATCGGACGCAAGCCCATCATCCTGATCGGCTGCTTGTTGGCCGCCCTGACCTACTTCCCGCTGTTCAACGCCCTGACCGAAGCGGCCAACCCGCGTCTCGTCGCCGCCGCAGCCGCCTCGCCGGTGACGGTGATCGCCGACCCGGCCGACTGCCACTTCCAGTTCGATCCCGTCGGCAAGACCGTCTTCAACAGCTCGTGCGACATCGCCAAGACCCACCTGGCCAAGGCGGGCGTCACCTATGTCAATGAAGCCGCCCCGGCCGGAACCGTGGCCCAGGTGCGCATCGGCGAGCGGGTGGTCGACAGCTTCAACGGCAAGGTCCTGCCCAAGGCCGAGTTCGACGCGCAGAAGAAGACCTGGGACGCCGGCCTGACCGCCGCCCTGACCGAGGCCGGCTATCCGGCCAAGGCCGACAGCGCCCTGGTCAACAAGCCGCTGGTGATCGGCATCCTGTTCCTGCTGGTGCTGTATGTGACAATGGTCTACGGCCCGATCGCCGCCGCCCTGGTCGAGATGTTCCCGACCAAGGTGCGCTACACCTCCATGTCGCTGCCCTACCACATCGGCAACGGCTGGTTCGGCGGCTTCCTGCCGACCACGGCCTTCGCCATGGTCGCGGCCACGGGCAACATCTACTACGGCCTCTGGTACCCGATCGCGATCGCCGTGCTGACCCTGATCGTCGGCGTCATCTTCGTGAAGGAAGGCAAGGACGTGAACATCCACGACTAAGGCGCGCGCCTCTCCCTCCCCGTCCCGGGGAGGGTGGCTGAGCCCGACAGGGCGAGGCCGGGTGGGGCGGCTTGGCTATTCACAACCGAGCCCCTCATCACCCGGCCCTCCCCACCCGGTCTCCGCTTCGCTGCGACCACCCTCCCCGGGACGGGGAGGGAGAAGGTCGCGGAACTTTCGCCAACCTGCGGGCGGTCCGGCTTCGGCCTGGCCGCCCTCTTTTTTTCGCTTGCCCGCATGATCGCGCCCGGCCCAGATGCCCCCATGTTCAGCCTCGCGACCCTGGCTCTGACGGCCTTCTACATGGCGGCCCTGTTCGGCATCGCCTGGTGGTACGAGCGGCCGCAGATCAAGGCGCGGCGGGGAATGCTAGGCCCGTCGCTCTACGCCCTGTCGCTGGCCATCTACTGCACCTCCTGGACCTATTACGGCGCCGTCGGCACGGCGGCCCGCGACGGGTGGGAGTATCTGCCCATCTATGTCGGGCCGATCCTGGGGCTGACCCTGCTGCTGCCGCTGTGGCGGCGCATCGCCTCGGCCGCCCGACGCGAGAACGTCGGCTCGATGGCCGACTTCATCTCGTCGCGCTACGGCAAGAGCCCGGCGCTGGGCGCGGCGGTGGCGGGCGTCGCCATCCTGGGCTCGGTCCCCTACATCGCGCTGCAGCTCAAGTCGCTGTCGATGGCGGGCGAGATGATCACGGCGGGCACCCCGGTCGCCGGGTCCGAGAGCCTGACCGTCCTGGTCATGGCGGCGGTGCTGGCCGGGTTCGCCATCCTGTTCGGCGCACGAAGGCCCGACCTGACCGAGCACAACCGCGGCCTGATCCAGGCCATCGGCATCGAGTCCATCGTCAAGCTGGCCGCCCTGCTGGCGGTGGCCGTCTTCGCCGTGTTCCTGCTGACCGCCTCGCCGTCGCGGCAGGCCGCGGCCGACAGCCTGGGCCAGCTGGGAACATGGCCGCACATCGACGCCCGCTTCATCGCCATCACCCTGGTGGCGACCCTGGCCATCTTCTGCCTGCCGCGCCAGTTCCACGTCGCCTTCGTCGAGGGCGGCGACCCCGCCCAGGTGCGCCGGGCGCGCTGGATCTTCCCCCTGTATCTGATCCTGACCACCCTGGCGGTGCTGCCGCTGGTGGCGGCGGGCGGCCTGTTCCGGCCGCAGACCAATCCCGACCTTCTGGTGCTGGCCCTGCCCTTCGGCGCGGGACAGAGCCTGCTGACCGCCGTGGTCTTCGTCGGCGGCTTCTCGGCCGCCACCGCCATGGTCATCGTCGAGGCCGTGGCCCTGTCGGCCATGGTGTCCAACAACCTGGTCCTGCCGCTGATGGGGGCCGGGCGGCGCGGCGCGGCGCCGCCGGACATGGTCCCGCCGGACATGGCCAGAACCCTGCTGAACATCCGCCGCCTGGCCATCGTCGGCCTGCTGCTGCTGGCCTGGCTCTATTATCTGGCCATGGACCGGACCAGCGGACTGGCGGCCATCGGCCTGGTGTCCTTCGCCGCCCTGGCCCAGCTGGCGCCGTCGCTGTTCGGAGCGGTGCTGTGGCGCGGCGGGCGCGCCGGCGGCGCCCTGGCCGGGCTGGCGGCGGGGATGGCGGTCTGGGCCGTCATGCTGGCCGCGCCGCAGCTGGCCCCCGGCTTCGGCCTGAACGTGCCCGCCATGCTGGGGCTGGAGGACCCGTTCGCGGCGGGGGTCTTCCTCAGCCTGTCGCTGAACCTGGGGGTCTTCGTCCTGGTGTCGCGGGCGCGGCCGCCGCGCCTGATCGACCGGGTGCAGGCCCGCGCCTTCGTCGACCGGCTCGGCCCCGACTGGCTGGAGGGCCGCGGCGGCTCGGCAGGGGCCTCGGTCGGCGACCTGCGCGCCCTGGTCGCCCGCTTCATCGGCGACGAACGGGCCGAGCGCGCCTTCGCCGCCTGGGCGCGCGAGACGGACGTCCGGCTGAAGGACGCCGACCCCGCCGACGCGGCCCTGGCCCGCGCGGCCGAGCGGATGCTGGCGGGGGCCGTCGGCGCCGCCGCCGCCCGCCGCGTCCTGGCCGCCGCCCTGGCCGCCGGGGGCCGCGCGCCCGAGGACGTGGTGCGGATGCTCGACGAGGCGTCCCAGGCCGTCCAGTTCAACCGCGACCTGCTGCAGACCACGCTGGACAACATCGACCAGGGCGTCAGCGTGGTGGACGAAGACCTGCGCCTGACCGCCTGGAACCGCCGCTATGTCGAGATGTTCGACCTGCCCGCCGGCTTCGTCCACGTCGGCCTGCCCATCGCCGCCGTCTATCGCCTGAACGCCGAGCGCGGCGAGGCGGGCGCGCCGGATCACGAGATCGACGGCTGGGTCGAGCGCCGGCTGGAGGCCCTGGCCCGCCGCATCCCCCATGACCACGAACGCGTCCAGCCCGACGGCCGCATCCTGCGCTCGTCCGGCGCGCCCATCCCCGGCGGCGGCTACGCCACCAGCTACACCGACATCACCGCCCTGCGCCGCGCCGCCCGCGGGCTGGAGGAGGCCAACGAACGGCTGGAGGCCCGCGTCGCCGACCGCACCGAACGGCTGGAGGAGGCCCGCCGCCAGGCCGAGGACGCCACCGCCTCCAAGACCCGCTTCCTGGCCGCCGCCAGCCATGACCTGCTGCAGCCGCTGCACGCCGCGCGCCTGTTCATCGCCGCCCTGCGCGAGGACCCGGCGCTGGAGGGGTCGACCGGCCGCGACCTGGCCTTCAACGCCGACCGCGCCATCGACAGCGCCCACCGCCTGCTGACCGCCCTGCTCAACCTGTCCAAGCTGGAGGCGGGCGGCGTCCAGCCCGCCGTGGCGCCGCTGGCGCTGGGCGGCCTGTTCGACGAACTGGCGCGCGAGTTCGCTCCCGTCGCCCGCGCCAAGGGACTGGCGCTGACCGTGGCGCCGTCCAGCCTGTGGATCGCCTCGGACCGCGACCTGCTGCGCTCCATGCTGCAGAATCTGGTCGCCAACGCCATCCGCTACACCGACCGGGGACGGGTGCTGATCGGCGCCCGGCGCGACGGCGAGCGCGTGCGGATTCTGGTCAGCGACACCGGGCGCGGCATTGCCGAGGCCGACCGCCAGGCCGTCTTCGGCGAGTTCGTCCGCCTGCCCGGCGCGCCGGTGGACGAGCCGGGCGCGGGGCTGGGCCTGGCCATCGTGCAGAAGCTGTCGGACCTGCTGGGCCATCCCCTTTCCCTGGCCTCGCGGGTCGGGCGCGGCACGACCTTCCAGGTCGCCGTCCCGCGCGCCGCCGCCGGGCCCGTGCCGGAGGTCGTGATCGACGACCGCCGCCTGCCCCTGGCGGGCCTGCGGGTGCTGTGCGTGGACAACGAGCCGGCCATCCTGGACGCCCTGACGGCCCTGCTGGACCGCTGGGGCGCGCAGGCCGTGACCGCGCGCTCGGTGGCGGACGCGCGCGCGGCGGCGGGGCCGTTCGACGCCGCCCTGGTCGACCTGCATCTGGGCGACGACGAGCCGGACGGCCTAGCCGCCGTGGACTGGCTGCGCGCGCGAGGCGTGAGGCGCATCGCCCTGGTCACCGCCGACACCCGCGACGGGCTGAAGGAGAAGGCGGGAGCGGCGGGCGCCGTCCTGCTGCCCAAGCCGGTCAAGCCCGCGGCGCTGAAGGCGTTTCTGAGGAGCTGACCCTTCTCCCCTGTGGAAGAAGGGTATTGATGCGCAGGGCAGCATGGGGTGGCGCCCTGACTCTACAAACCGTAGACAACCCCCATGACCGCATCGCCTCCGCCCCTGCCGAAAACCCGCGCCTGGGTCTGTGCGCCGGGGGTGCTGAAGGCGCCCTTCCTGTCCGCCTTCCTGGCCGAATACGACCTGTCCGCCCTGCCCGGATCGTCGATCGAGACCGTCCTCGGCTGGGGCATGAAGCCGACGGCGGCGGCGGGGCGGCGCTGGGCGGCCAGGCACGGCAAACCCTATGTCGCGCTGGAGGACGGCTTCCTGCGCTCGGTCGGCCTCGGCGAGAGCGGGGCGACCAGCCTCAGCCTGATCGTCGATGACCTGGGCGTCTATTACGACGCGACCCGGCCCAGCCGTCTGGAGCATCTTATCCAGACCGCGCCCGACTGGTGCGACGCCGCCATGCAGGCCCGCGCGCGCGGCCTGATCGAGCGCATCGTCGCCTCCGGCGTGTCCAAGACCAATATGGGCGGGCCGCTGGACCCCGACCTGCTGAAGCCCGGCCGCCGGGTGCTGATCGTGGACCAGACCTTCGGCGACGCCTCCATCGGCTACGGACTGGCGACCGAGCAGAGCTTCTCCGACATGCTGGCGACCGCCCGGCGCGACGAGCCGGACGCCCAGCTGATCGTCAAGCGCCACCCGGCCGTGGCGGCCGGGCGCAAGCAGGGCTGCATCCCGGCCGATCAGCTTCAGGGCGTCACCCTGATCGACGCCGACGTGCGGCCGGCCGACCTGCTGGCGGCGGTGGACGCGGTCTATGTCGTGACCTCGGCGCTCGGGTTCGAGGCGCTGTTGAGGGGCCTGCCGGTGCGCTGCTTCGGCGCCCCCTTCTATTCGGGCTGGGGGCTGACGGCGGATGCGGTGCAGACCGGGCGACGCGGCGTGGCGCGCGATCTGGAGCAGGTCGCGGCGGCGGCCCTGATCGCCTACACCCGCTATGTCGATCCCGTCACCGGCCGGAGATGCGAGGCCGAACAGGCGCTGGAGCGGCTGGTCGCCCTGCGCGACCGGGCCGAGCGGCTGGCGGGGGACTGGGCCGCCGTCGGCTTCGCCCCGGCCAAGCGGCCGCCGGTGCGCCGCCTGCTGAACAGCCCCAAGGGCCGCGTCCGCTATTTCTGGCGCTCATCCGCCGCCGTCGCCCATGCGCGGGCGACGGGCGGAAGGCTGATCTGGTGGGCGGGCAAGGAGACGCCGCGAATCCGCGCCGCCGCCGACGCCTTCGAAGGGCCCGTCGTGCGGATGGAGGACGGCTTCATCCGCTCGCGCGGGCTGGGCTCCGACTTCTTCGGCGCCCTGTCGGTCGCGCTGGACGACCAGGGCGTCTATTACGATCCGACCCGGCCCAGCCGTCTGGAAAGCCTGATCGAGACGGGCGAGCCCTCGCCGGATCAGGCCGCGCGCGCCGAGGCGCTTCGTGTTCGGGTGGTCGAGGCGGGCCTGTCGAAATACAATCTGAAGGGGGCGGGCGTCCCGGCGTCCTGGCCGACCGACCGGCCGATCCTGCTGGTCGTGGGGCAGGTCGAGAACGACCGTTCGATCCTGATGGGCTGCGGCCCCGACATCCGCACCAACTCCGGTCTGGTGAAGGCGGCGCGGGCGGATCATCCGGACGCCTTCCTGATCTATCGCAACCACCCGGACGTGACGGCGGGCAACCGGCCCGGCCTGCTGGACCACGCGGCGATGGAGGAGGTCGACGCCTCGGCCGACGACCTGGACATCGTGGACTGCCTGAACGCCTGCGACCGGCTGGCCACCCTGACCTCCCTGACCGGGTTCGAGGCCCTGATGCGGGGCAAGCCGGTCAGCGTCTACGGCCGCCCCTTCTATGCCGGGTGGGGCCTGACCGACGACCGGCTGGCGCTTGAGCGCCGCACCCGCCGCGCCAGCCTGCAAAGCCTGATCCACGCCGCCCTGATCGGCTATCCGGTCTATGTCACGCCGGACGGCTGGCCCTGCGAGGCCGAGGACCTGGTCGAGGCCCTGATCGCCGCGCGCGACCATCCCCTGCCCGCCCCGCCGCGCGGCCGCATCAATCGCTGGTGGAGGGGGATCAAGGCCAGTCTCGACCGCAGCCTTCCCCCGGCCTATTGATGAGGTTCGTCATCGCAACGGACTCGTCCGTTCGCCCGGCGCCCGAACTTCGCCGCGAGGCCCCGACATAAGACTTGTCGAGCGCCGGGGACTCCATGTTCCCTCATGCAGCGAGGCGCCGCGCGCCGAGCGTCAGGGAACTGCACTGTGAAAAAAGCCGTCATCGCCGCCACCGGCCTGTTCACCCCGGAACAGTCGATCTCGAACGAGGAGCTGGTCGGCGCCTACAACGCCTGGGCCGAGGGCTGGAACGCCGAAAACGCCGAGGCCATCGCCGCCGGCGAACTGGAGATGAAGACGCCCTCGTCGGAAGCCTTCATCGAGAAGGCCTCGGGCATCAAGGCGCGCTTCGTCATGGACAAGTCGGGCGTCCTCGACCCCGAGCGGATGCTGCCCAACCTGCCCGCGCGCGACGACGACCAGCTGTCGATCATGGCCGAAATGGCCGTGAAGGCCGCTGAGGACGCCATCAGGGCCTGGGGTAAGCCGGTCAGCGAGATCGGCGCCGTCATCTGCGCCGCGTCGAACATGCAGCGCCCCTATCCCGCCATGGCCATAGAGGTGCAGCAGGCTCTGGGGATCGAGGGCTTCGCCTTCGACATGAACGTGGCGTGCAGCTCGGCCACCTTCGGCATCAAGACGGCGGCGGACTTCGTGGCCTCCGGCTCGGTCAGGGCCGTGCTGATGGTGAACCCGGAAATCTGTTCGGCGCACCTGAACTTCAAGGATCGCGACAGCCACTTCATCTTCGGCGACGTCGCCACCGCCGTCATCGTCGAAGCCGAGGATCAGGCCGGGCCGGGCGGCTGGGACATTCTGGGCGCGAAGCTGAAGACCCAGTTCTCCAACAACATCCGCAACAATTTCGGCTTCCTGAACCGCGCCGCCCTGCCGACCGACGCCAACGAGCCGATCTCCTCGGACGGCCTGACCGACAAGATGTTCGTCCAGCAGGGCCGCAAGGTCTTCAAGGAGGTGGTGCCCATGGTCTCGGAGATGATCCTGGACCACGCCGCCGAACTGGGCCTGGACCCGCAGGGGCTCAGGCGCCTGTGGCTGCACCAGGCCAACATCAACATGAACCAGCTGATCGGCAAGAAGGTGCTGGGCCGCGAGCCCGAGGCGCAGGAGAACGTCATCATCCTGGACGATTACGCCAACACCTCCTCGGCGGGGTCGATCATCGCCTTCCACCTGCATCACGACGGCTTCGCGCCGGGCGAGAAGGGCCTGATCTGCAGCTTCGGCGCGGGTTATTCAGCGGGCACGGTTTTTGTGCAGAAGCGCCCCTGAAGGCCTCGAACAGGAATCAATATTTCCAGCGCCGCTTGCACTGTTCGGAATTATTTGCAAACCGTTACGCGTCGAGAAACAGGGGAACGATGCCCGAATGACTCAGACAGCTTCGCCTTGGGCTGAAAAACTCAGCGATCCGCTGGCGCACGATGTGGCGACGGTGCTGCAACGCATGGGCGGCGCGGCTCATCAGGATACGGTGGTCAACTGCGTGGCGGCCCTCAAACGCCAACGTGGCGAGTCGGTGACTCAGGATCTCAAGGTGAAGATCATCGAGGTGTTCGAACGTTATCGCGACTTCTTCATCCGCCCCTTCGGCGAAGGCTCTATGCGCTGGGCCCTGGCGCCGGGCGTCGCCTGATCGTTTGACGACCGAACAACGAAAAAGGCCCGCTCCGATCGGAGCGGGCCTTCGTCGTTTCAGACCATCCGCGCCTAGACCATTATCGGTTCGGATTGAATCAATCCGAACTCAGATCAATGGTCCAGAACAATCACTTAAGCGAATATCTGGGTTCACATGCGATCGCATGTGAACCGATTTCGCTCTAGAAGCGGCGGATGTAGCTGACCGAATAGGCGTCGGCTTCGCCGCGGTCGTCGCGGAAGTCACGGCGCGTCCAGTCGGCGCGGACGCCGTTGACGCCGTCCAGGTAGTAGTTGGCGCCGACGCCGTAGTTCCAGCTGTCGCCGCCGACCTTGCTCTGAGAACCGGCCAGCTCCTGCTTCAGCTCGGTGTGGCCGTAGCCCCCGCGCGCGAACAGCTCCAGCTTGTCGCCGACGGGATACTTGCCGACCACATAGCCGGCGGCGTCCCACTCGTGCTTGATCTGACCGTCGACGCCGGCGACGGTGATGTCCTTGTCCTTGACGCCCACGCCGACCTCGGTCTCCACGGCCAGGTAGCGGTTCAGGTTGACGCCCAGGCGGCCGGTCACGGCGCCGGTCTGGGCCGCATCGCCTTCCGTGTGGGTGTAACCCAGCGATCCGTAGCCACGCGGATCAGGATCCGATTGAGCAAACGCCGGAGCGGCGAGAACAGACATAGCGGCGGCGGCGAGAAAAACATTACGCATTATTTCATACTCCTTAGATGATGTGACTTCTGTGATCACATGCCCCATCCAACGAAGCTTAAATGGTCGCGCCCCTTTCCTCGTTCCATAGGATCATCAACCGCGAGAACAGAAAGTTACGCAAAAGACACACACAACGTTACCCAGATGACGCAAAAGAATGGGCGCGCTCCGCCGGGGAGCGCGCCCAACCGATCCGCCGGGAATCGGATCAGAAACGACGGACGTAGTTGACCGAGTAGACGTCCACCTCGCCGCCGTCGTCGGTGAAGTCGCGACGGGTCCAGTCGCCGCGCAGGCCGTTCTGGCCGTCAAAGTAGTAGTTGGCGCCGACGCCGTAGTTCCAGCTTTCGCCGTCGCCCTTGCGCTCGACGCCCGCCAGTTCCGCCTTGATGCGGGTGGTGCCGTAGCCGCCGCGCGCGAACAGTTCGAAATTGGGCGAGAGCGGCAGGGTCCCGACCGCATAGGCGGCCAGATCATAGTCGTGCTCGATCTTGCCTTCGACGCCGGCGATGGTGAAGTCGTCGTCCTTCACGCCGATCGAGCCTTCGCCCTCGACGCCGAAGTAGGGGTTGAACCTGGCCCCCAGACGGCCCGTGACGGCGCCCAGGTTCCCGTCCGAATGGTCCAGTTGCGAATAGCCGAGCGTGCCGTAGTAGGACGGGCCGCCAGGCTGCACGACCTGGGCCGCAGCCGGCAGGGCGAATACAGAAAGGGCGGCGGCGGCGAGAATAACCTTACGCATGAGCTTCAATCACTCCTTGTTATGGTGAACAGGCATGACCTGACCACCTTGCGGAGAAACAAATCTCAAGCGCCCGATGACGTTCCCGATGCTTCTTGAGGAAGTCGACGACTGTGCAATCGCAAGCACATACGGCGTTCCATGAAGATCGACTATTTATCGTCAAGAAAAAGGCAGGCCTCTCCTCTCCATGAAATGGGGAGGCGGCGCGGCGGCGCTTCTTGGTTCCGCTGCGTCAGGCCCCTCCACCACTTCGTGGTCCCCCTCCCCATTGCATGGGGAGGAAAGAAGACGCCCCGCCTCAGCGGTCCTTTTCGCGCTCCTCGCCCGAGCGGGCGGCCAGGGCGGCCTGGGCCGCCGCCAGGCGGGCGATCGGCACGCGGTAGGGCGAGCAGGACACGTAGTCCAGGCCGACCGTCTCACAGAAGGCGATGGACGACGGGTCGCCGCCGTGCTCGCCGCAGATGCCCATCTTCATGCCCGGCCGCGCCGCGCGGCCGCGCTCCTCGGCGATGCGGATCAGGTCGCCCACGCCGTTCTGGTCCAGGCGGACGAAGGGATCGGTCTCGAAGATGCCCTTGTCCAGATAGGCCTGCAGAAAGCGGCCGGAGTCGTCGCGGCTGATGCCGAAGGTCGTCTGCGTCAGATCGTTGGTGCCGAAGCTGAAGAACTCGGCGTGTTCGGCCAGATCGGCCGCGCGCAGGGCGGCGCGCGGCAGTTCGACCATGGTGCCGACCAGGTAGTCCACGCTGTCCCCAGCTTCGGCGAAGACGGCCTTGGCCGTGCGGTCGGTCAGCTCGCGCAGGAACTTCATCTCCAGCCCCAGGGCGACCAGCGGGTGCATGATCTCCGGGATGGGGGCGACGCCGGTGGCGGCCTTGACCTGCAGCGCCGCCTCAAGGATGGCGCGGACCTGCATCTCGTAGATTTCCGGGTAGGCCACGCCCAGACGGCAGCCGCGGTGGCCCAGCATGGGGTTGGTCTCATGCAGTTCGCGGGCGCGGCGCTTCAGCTTGGCCGCGTCCAGACCTTGCGTCGCCGCCAGGGCGTCGATGTCGGCGTCGGTGTGCGGGATGAACTCGTGCAGCGGCGGGTCGAGCAGGCGCACGGTGACGGGCAGGCCGCTCATGATGGTGAACAGCTCGACGAAGTCGGCCTTCTGGAACGGAGCGATCTTGGCCAGGGCCACGCGGCGGCCCGCCTCGTCGTCGGCCAGGATCATCTCGCGCACGGCGGCGATGCGGGCCTCGTCGAAGAACATGTGCTCGGTGCGGCACAGGCCGATGCCCTCGGCGCCGAATCCGCGCGCCGTCTTGGCGTCCAGCGGCGTCTCGGCGTTGGCGCGGACCTTCAGGCGGCGGATGCCGTCGGCCCAGCCCATCAGGGTCTGGAAGTCGCCCGTCAGCTCCGGCTCGATCATGGCCACGGCGCCGTCCAGCACCTCGCCCTTGCCGCCGTCGATGGTGATGACGTCGCCCGCCTTGAAGGTGCGGCCGCGCGCGGTGAAGGTCCCGGCCTTCTCATTGATGGCGATCTCGCCCGCGCCCGAGACGCAGGGGCGCCCCATGCCGCGCGCCACGACCGCCGCGTGGCTGGTCATGCCGCCGCGCGCCGTGACGATGCCGCGCGCCGCGTGCATGCCGTGGATGTCTTCCGGGCTGGTCTCGTCGCGGACCAGGATGACGGCGTCGCCCTGCTGGCCCAGGCGCTCGGCCTCATCGGCGTCGAAGACGATCTTGCCGGTCGCCGCGCCCGGCGAGGCGGGCAGCCCCGCCGCGACAACAGTGCGCGCCGCCTTGGGGTCCAGCGTCGGGTGCAGCAGCTGGTCCAGCGCCGCCGGTTCGACCCGGCTGACCGCCTCGTCCTGAGAGATGACGCCTTCGGAGGCCAGGTCCACGGCGATCTTCAGCGCCGACTTGGCCGTGCGCTTGCCGTTGCGGGTCTGCAGCATCCACAGGCGGCCCTGCTCGACCGTGAACTCGATGTCCTGCATGTCGCGGTAGTGGCTTTCCAGCCGCCCCACCACATCGACGAACTGGGCGAAGACCTCGGGCATGGCCTCTTCCATCGAAGGCGCCGTCTCGCCCATCTCCTCGCGGCCGGCCCGAGTCAGGGACTGCGGCGTGCGGATGCCCGCCACCACGTCCTCGCCCTGAGCGTTGATCAGGAACTCGCCGTAGAGCTTATTCTCGCCGGTCGAGGGGTTGCGGGTGAAGGCGACGCCGGTGGCCGAGGTCTCGCCCATGTTGCCGAACACCATCGACTGGACGTTGACGGCCGTGCCCCAGCTTTCGGGGATGTCGTGCATGCGGCGATAGAATTTCGCCCGGTCGTTCATCCAGCTCTCGAACACGGCGCCGACGGCGCCCCACAGCTGGGCCCGGGGATCCTGCGGGAAGGGCTTGCCCAGCTCGCGCTCGACCAGGGCCTTGTAGTCCGCGACCACCTTTTCCCAGTTCTCGGCGGTCAGTTCGGTGTCGACCGAGACGCCCAGACGATCCTTGTGGTCGTCCAGCACCTCTTCGAAATAGTCGTGGCCCAGGCCCAGCACCACGTTGGAGTACATGGTGATGAAGCGGCGGTAGGAATCGAAGGCGAAGCGGCGGTCGCCCGACAGCGCGGCCAGACCCTCGACCGTCTCATCGTTCAGGCCCAGGTTCAGCACGGTGTCCATCATGCCCGGCATGGAGGCTCGGGCGCCCGAGCGCACCGAGACCAGCAGGGGGTTGGCCGCGTCGCCGAAGGTCTTGCCCACCACGCCCTCGACGTGGGTCAGGGCGGCCTTGACCTGATCGGTCAGGTCGGACGGATAGGTTTCCTGATTGGCGTAGTACCAGGTGCAGACCTCGGTGGTGATGGTGAAGCCGGGCGGCACGGGCAGGCCGAGGGACGACATCTCGGCCAGGTTCGCCCCCTTGCCGCCCAGAAGGTTCTTCATCGATGCGTCGCCATCGGCCGAGCCGCCGCCGAAGCCATACACCCACTTGGTCATTTCGTAGTTCCTGAACCGTGGTCGCGCGGGATCTGCTGAGTCCCGCTTTATGCGGGCTTTCACTAGCGCGCTGCACCTGCGAAGGCGAGGCCGCAGGCGTAACAATCCGTGAGGGGATGTGTCGTTTCCGCCGCCGCCGCGCACAAGTCCCGGAGCGGCCAAAGGAAAACGCCCGCCGGTTTCCCGGCGGGCGTCTGCATCATACGGTTCCGAGTGGAGGCTCGGTCCGGGCGTCTTCAGGCGGCGACGGTCGCGGCGCCCTCGGCCGGGTCGCGCAGGACGTAACCGCGGCCCCAGACGGTCTCGATGTAGTGCTTGCCGCCGGCGGCTGTCGCCAGCTTCTTGCGCAGCTTGCAGATGAAGACGTCGATGATCTTCAGCTCGGGCTCGTCCATGCCGCCGTACAGGTGGTTCAGGAACATCTCCTTGGTCAGGGTCGTGCCCTTGCGCAGGGAGAGCAGCTCCAGCATCTGGTATTCCTTGCCGGTCAGGTGCACGCGGTGGCCGTTCACCTCCACCGTCTTGGCGTCCAGGTTCACGGCGATCTCGCCGGTGTGGATGATGGCCTGGGCGTGGCCCTTGGAGCGACGGACCACGGCGTGGGTGCGCGCGATCAGCTCGTCCTTGTGGAAGGGCTTGGTCAGATAGTCGTCGGCGCCGCCGCCGAAGGTCTTGACCTTGGTGTCGATCTCATGGCTGCCCGAGAGGATCATCACCGGGGTATTGATCTTGCCGTTGCGCAGCTGGCGCAGAACCTCAAGCCCGCTCATGTCCGGCAGGTTCAGGTCCAGAAGAATGAGATCGTAGTCATAAATCTTGCCCAGATCGACGCCTTCCTCTCCCAGGTCGGTCGTATAGACGTTGAACCCTTCGGACTTCAGCATCAGCTCTATGCTTTGAGCCGTCGCATGGTCGTCTTCGATCAGCAGGACGCGCATTATTGCCCCTCCAGGCAAAGCTTGGGATAGCCGCGCGAGCGCGACGGCCGGGTAACCTTGTTCCAACGTTAACGGGCCAAAACCTTAAGAAGGGTTAACGCATCCCGATATGGAACGCCTAGGGTGATTTGCGAATCGCCGTCCAGCGTCCTGAGTCAAGGATTCGTTAATTTATTTGGCGGCGCCCACGCATTCCCCTGTTGACGTCTGGCGCGTCTTCCACAGGGGGCGTGCGCAATCCCCTTCCCCGATCCCGGCGCCCGCCTGGGGAAGCGACCGCTTCTGACGCTTGATAGGACAACATTCCTAACCCGGTCGCCGAACAACGTCATGATGGCGACATCCACAGGATTGACGGGAGGAAACGCAGATCATGGAACCCTATCGCGTGCCGGTGACGGAGGGCGACCGCATCCGGGCGGACGCCGCCCTGGCGCTGGCGGCCCTGGCCCTGGGCGTGCCCATCGCCGAAATGACCCGGCGCGAGCGGGTGCGGCCCCGGGCGTGTCGCGCGCGCTGGTCGGCCATGTATGTGGCGCACGTCTCCTACGGCTGGCCGCTGGAGCGGGTGGCCCACGCCTTCGGCCTGAACCGGGCGACGGCGGGCGCCGCCTGCCGCTGGGCCGAGGACGAGCGCGACCGGCCCGACTACGACACGCTGATGGATGGGCTGGAGGGGTCGCTGCGGGCGGTCATGGAACTGCCGCTGGTCGATCTGGCGCCGGAGACGGGAGGCCGCCGATGAGCCGTCAACTGGAGCGCGCGCGCAGCCTGCTGCAACGCCCCGGCGCCTGGCTGGACCAGGCGGGCGGCGCCTATCCCCTGCGGCTGGGCGGCGACCGGCGCAGCCGGGTGGTGCTGACCCTGGACGAAGCCGCCTTCCGCGCCGTGGTCGAGCGGCCGGGCCTGCGCCTGCGCGAAGGCGGCGGCTGGCTGCCCCGCGCGGCCAACGACCATGCCCGCCCCGCCCTCGCGCCCGGCCGCCCCGGCCTGATCGAGGGGGAGCGCCCGGTGATGGAGGCCGACGGCCGCCTGGCGAGCCGCCGCGCCAACCTCGGCGAGAGCCCCGTCCTGTGGCTGGCCCGGCGCAAGGATCAGTCGGGCCGTCCGTGGCTGACCCCGGCCGAGGTCGCGGCGGGCGAGCGCCTGCGCGCCGAAGCCGAGATCGCGGCCGCCGGCCCTTCCCTGACCATGCGCTGGGACGCCCTGCCCCGCGCCGCTTCAGGCGGCGGCCCGGCGCGGATGGAGCCCGGCGACCGCGCCCTGTCGGCCTCCGCCCGCGTCGGGGCCGCGCTGGACGCCTGCGGCCCCCGGCTGCGCGCCATGGTCGAGCGGGTCTGCATCCACGGCACCTCGCTGCAACTGGCGGAACAGGGCCTGGGCCTGCGTCGCCGACAGGGCAAGACGCTCCTGAAGCAAGGACTGCAGGCTCTGGCCGAGCACTATGGGATCGGATGAAGGGTCAGAAAATCCCGACCGCCGCCTCAGCCCAGATCGCCAGCACGGCCAGGACCGTCGTCGCGGACAGCGCCAGCCGCGTCAGCGGCGTCCGCGTCTTCCACAGTATGAGCTCCAGCAGCAGGCCCGCCCCGATCAGCAGGACGGCGGCGAACAGGAAGTCCTCGGGGCCCCAGGCGACCTCGGAGGTGAACCGCATGGCCGCCAGCGGCGTCAGCAGGATCAGCCCGACCGCGCTCCAGCCGACCGTTCGGACCGGATTGAAGAAGGAAGGCGCGCGTTTCGTCAGGACCGACATCGGACCGCTCCGCTCAGGACGCCTCACCATGCGCCCGATCGCCGACGCGCGGAAGAGGCGGGCGCCACGCGTGTCTTTCTCCTCCCCATTTCATGGGGAGGTGGATCGGCGGCGATAGCCGACGAGACGGAGGGGCCGCTTGGTTCCGCCGTCGCTTGGCCCCTCCACCACTTCGTGGTCCCCCTCCCCATTGCATGGGGAGGAAAGCCGCCGTCAGCCCGCCGCCAGGGCCGCCTCGCGGATGCGGCCGACCATGCTGTTCAGGCCGTTGGCGCGTTGACGCGTCAGGGCGGAGGGCAGGCCCAGGCGGTCCAGCGCGGCCCGGGCGTCGAAATCCAGAATCTCGGCGGGCGGCCGACCCGAATAGAGCCTCAGCAACAGGGCGATATTGCCCTTGGACAGGGCGCTGTCGCTGTCGGCGTCGAAGAACAGGCGGCCGCCTTCGGCCCGGGTCGACAGCCAGACCTGGGCGGCGCAGCCCGGCACCTTGTTCGCCTCGACGCGCGCGGCCTCGGGCAGGGGCGGCAGGTCCTTGCCCAGGTCGATGACGTATTCGATCCGCCCTTCCCAATCGCCCAGCAGGTCGAACTCCTCGACCAGTTCGGCCAGGGTCTCGTCGATGGAGCGGGCGGGAGCGAGGGCGGCGGTCATGGGGGCGACATAGGCCGCGCGCGCCCGCGCCACAACCGCCCCTCCCATCGACCGCCGCCTTCAACCGCCGCCTTCGCCGCCTGCTCCCCCGCCTTCTGGGCTCGCCCGACAGGCGAGCGCGCTAGGGGGGCGCGAGGGCGCGGTCTAGGCTATACGACTGATTCAACCCCTGCGCCCGGATGGCCGTGACGTCTCGGACCGCCCTTCTCGACCCCATCCGCCGCCCCGACGCCGCTGCGGCCGGGGACGGCGCCGCCGTGGCCGCATGGCACGCGGGCTGGACGGCGGCGGTCGGGCTGACGGCGTTGAGCGCGGCCTGGCTGGGACGCCCCCTCGCCGCGCCCGAGGCCCTGGCGCTGGCGGCGACGGCCGCGCCCGGCCTGGCGGGCCTGGCCCTGCTGGCGCGCGACACGGCGTCGTCGAGAGGGGCTCTGATGACGCTCTGGGTCCTGGCGACCCTGGCGGCGGCGGCCCTGGCGGGCGGCGCGGGCGGGCCGCTGGCCGGTTTCGTCTTCGCCCCCCTGGTCGCCGGTCTGGCCCTGGGCGGGCGGGGACGCGCGGGCGCGGGCGCCACGGCCTCGCTCGGCGCGGCCTTGGTCGGCCTGATCTCCGCCGCCGTCGTCGGACCGGCGACGCCGGGCGGAGGCCTGGCTGGGGTCTCGGCCGTGATCACCGCCGGCGCGGGCCTGCTGGGCCTGATCCTGAGCCTTCGCCGACAGGCGCGCCGCCTCGCCGCCGCCGAGGCCGCCGTATCCCGCGTGGAGGCCGTCCTGTCGGGCCAACCCGGCCTGACCCTGACGCTGGAGGGCGAGGCCCCGCACCGCGCCCTGGCCGCCTATGGCGCGGCGCCGGCCGCCCTGCCGGTGGACCTGCTGTTCGAGGAGGGGCTGACGGCCGCCGTGGACGAGGCCGACCGCCCCGCCGTCCTCGCCGCCCTGGCCCGCGCCCTGACCGCGATGGAGGCGCAGGTCCGCTTCACCCCGCGCCTGGCGCTGGACCGGCGCATCCTGCTGGCCGCGCGACGGCTGGACGATGGGGAAACGAACGACGGCCCGCGCCTGATCGTCCAGGCGCTGGACGCCACCCTGCAGCACGCGCGCGAGGCCGAACTGGACGCCGCCCGCGCCGAGGCCGAGGCCCAGAACCTCGGCAAGACCCGCTTCCTGGCCCATATGAGCCATGAGTTGCGCACCCCGCTGAACGCCGTGGTCGGCTTCTCCGACGCCATGCGCCAGGAGTTGTTCGGCCCGCTGCCGCCGCGCTACGCCGACTACGCCGCCTCCATCCATGAGGCGGGCGGCCACCTGCTGGACCTGATCAACGACCTGCTGGACGTCGGCCGCATAGAGGCGGACCGCTATGAACTGTCCATCGAAAGCTTCGACGCGCGCGAGCCTGTGCTGGCGGCGCTCGCCCTGGTCCGCATCCAGGCGGACGACAAGGGGGTCGAACTGGCCGCCGTCCTGCCCCCCGAGCCGCTGATGGTCCAGGCCGACCGCCGCGCGCTGAAGCAGATGACGCTGAACCTGCTGGCCAATGCGGTGAAGTTCACCCCGCCGGGCGGATCGGTCGCCGTCTCGATCGAGGCGACGGACGGCGATCTGGAGGTGACGGTGGCGGACACCGGCATCGGCATCTCGGCAGAAGACCTCGCGCGCCTCGGCCGTCCCTATGAACAGGCGGGCGACGCCGAACAGCGCGCGCAGGGCGCCGGACTGGGCCTGGCCCTGGTGCGCGCCCTGGCGAAGCTGCACGGCGGGACGCTGGCGCTGGACAGCGCGCCGGGCCTCGGCACCGCGGCGACGGTGCGCCTGCCCCTGGAATCCGGACGGGCCTGAGCCTCAGACCCGCCACGCGGCCAGTTTCAGGCCGAAGCCGATGAAGACCACGCCGACCACCCGGTCCAGGGTCCGCACCACGGCCGGACGACGCAGGAAGCGGCCGAGCGGCGCCGTGGCCAGGATCAGTCCGGCGAACCAGACGACGGTCAACGCCACATGGACGGCGACCAGGAAGAAGGTGAAGGCCGCCACATTGGCCCCGTGCGGGACGAACTGGGGCAGGAAGGTCACATAGAAGACGCCGATCTTGGGATTCAGCAGATTGGTCAACAGCCCGCGCCGAAAGGCGACCGTCGCGCTGGGCGGCGGCGCGGCGCCCGGCTCGCCCAGGCTCCGACGCGGGTTGAACAGCATCCGCGCGCCCAGCCAGACCAGATAGGCCGCGCCCGCCCACTTCACCACCGTATAGGCCAGTTCCGACACCCGCAGCAGGGCCCCGAACCCCAGCGAAACCACGGCGCCCCAGATCAGGCAGCCCAGCACTATGCCCGCACCGGCGAAGACGGCCGACCGACCGCCCTCGGCCGCCGCCGAGCGCAGCACCATGGCCGTGTCCACCCCCGGCGTGATCGTCAGAACGGCGACGGCGATCAGAAAGGCGGCGAACAGGGCGGGATCGAACATAGGGGGCACTGAACACGCCGATGCGCGGGCGGCAACCCCCTGGCCCCCCGCTCCTTCCGACGACCGGACGGACGCCGTCTGCTATACCGGCCCCATGGCCAGGAAGGCGCGCCCGGCGGCGAAGTCGCCTGCCTCGAAACGCGCCGTCGCCACGCTGTCGTCGCGGAACAGGAACTCGATCAGGAAGGGCTCGCGCGGGTCCAGTCCCGCCAGAGCCTCCGCCGCGCCCTCGGAGAAGCGCCACACCTCGCCCGCCCGGGCGCCGGGGGCCAGAAGCTCGCGCGGCGCCGCGTCGAAACCGGCGGCGAAGACGGCGCGGCGCGCGCTCGGGGGCGGCAGGCCGTCGCCGGCCAACCAGGGTCGAGGCGAACGGGCCGCGTCGCGCATGACGAGGCGCGCGGCGTAGGGCCGGGGCTTGCCGACGAAGGAGACGACCGCCGTCGGCCGCGCGTCCTGCGGCGTCCTGCCGGCCAGGCCGACCCGGACGGGCGAGGCGCCGGTCACGCCGTCCTGAAACAGACGCCAGCCGTCGCGGGCGCTCTCGAAACGGTCGGCGCTCCAGACGGCCTTGTCGCCGGGAAAATTGATGCGCGCCGCACGCGACCAGCCCGCGAAGGCGTGGCGCACCCGCGTCCGGACCCGGCTGAGTTCGGCGTCGTCGCAGGGCGTGGCCTGGGCCCGCGCCTGCGCCCGCCCGGCCGTCGCGGCCAGTTCCGTCGCCGGGCGCCCGGCGCGCAGGGCCGCCCCGCGCGCCTGAAGCGTCGCCGCCTCCAGCGCCTGGGTCAGGCGGGGCTCGAACAGGCGGCACTTGTCCTGGGCCGCCCGCAGGAAGGCGCGCTCATAATAGACGTCGCCCTGCGCCTGGCCGCCCGCCGTCGCCGTCCCGGCCGCGAGACCCAGGGCGACAAGCGCGGCCAGGGTTCTGCTGACGAAAGGGGACGGGCGCGCTATCTTCATTCTCCCACCCTAGCCGCCGCCGGTTCCGGGTCCGTGTCCAAACAGGGTGAACCAATTGCTTCTCTCCACTGACGTCTGGGTCGGCGCCCTGATCCGACGGGCCGAACTGGAAGGCGCCAACGCCGTGGTGGTGAAGAAGGGCGACGCCCGCGCGGGCGCCGTCATCGTCAAGGCCTATGACACCATGACCCGCGCCGCCCGCCTGTGGACCGAAGCGACGGGGCAGGACGGCGAGCCCTTATGGATCCAGCCTGTCGTCAGCGACAGCGAAAGCGAACTGGACGCCTATCTGGAGCGACAGCGCCGCTACGATCCCGATCTGTGGGTCGTCGAGATCGAGGACCGGAAAGGGCGGAATTTCATCACCGAGAAGACGGCGGGCTGACGCCCCCGCCTTCCTCAAGAACAACAGCCCGCCTGTGCCCTCGAGGGATGGGAAGGGCGGCGGCGGCGGTCGAAATGGTAACCGCCCTGTTCACCGCGTTCGTGAACGAGACCGCAAGCGCGGCGCCCTAAAACCCCTGTCATGGGGCCAAGACGGCCCTGCAAACGGGCGCGGCTCCATGCTGTTTCTTCTGAACGACGTCGTATTCGACCTGGACGAGGCCTGCCCCGCCCCGAGCCATGACGTTCGCCGGTTCGAAACCCTGTCCTTCGACTATGTGCTGGAGATGGGCTGCGAGCTGTTCGCCGAGGATCCGCGGCTGCACCACGACGATCCGGCGCGCGCGCGCCGCTTGGCCTGGCTGATCGCGCACAGGGCCGCAGGCGTCAACGCCGCCCTGTTCGCCGCGCCCGAAGCCGGCTGCCTTCCAGAACTGGTCGAGCCGCGCTTCTGCGCCCTGCCCGAGACGGTGCTGCGTCATCTCCGACAGCGCGCGCGCCGCGGCGCCCTTGACGCCGCCGCTGCGGACAAGACGGTCTGGGGCCGTCTGGCCGCCTGATCCGCCCGCCCGAAGCCTGATCGAACCGCCTAAAGAAGAAGGCCGAACACCGTGTGCACCACGGCGGCGGCGGCGACGATCAATGCGAACCCGGCCAGAAAGCAGACCAGCGGATGAATCCTGCCGCCGTGCTGAACCGGCGCGGCCTTGTCCGGATGAACCAGAGCCATGTCGTTTCCTTTCCCTGTGGCGCAGCGAACTCATGGATCGCTGTCTTCCGGAAGGAAGGATGACTCGAATAACCCGCGTTGGCGAGAGGTCTCTCACGGCATCGTGAACGTCGACAATCCGCCCCGGGCGCGCTAGGTGCGCGCCATGTCCAAAACGCCCCTCGCCGAGGAGGCCCTGCGCCGCAGGACCTTCGCCATCATCGCCCACCCGGACGCCGGCAAGACGACCCTGACCGAGCATATCCTGCTGGCCGGCGGCGCCGTGCGCGCGGCGGGCGCCGTCAAGGCGCGGGGCGAGAACCGCCGCGCGCGCTCGGACTGGATGAAGATCGAGAAGGAGCGGGGCATCTCGGTCACCGCCTCGGTCATGACGTTCGAGCACGACGGCAAGATGTTCAACCTGCTGGACACGCCGGGGCACGAGGACTTCTCGGAAGACACCTATCGCACCCTGACCGCCGCCGACTGCGCCATCATGGTGTTGGACGCCGCCAAGGGCATCGAGCCGCAGACGCTGAAGCTGTTCGAGGTCTGTCGCCTGCGCGACATTCCGATCATCACCTTCATCAACAAGCTGGACCGCGAGGCCCAGGACCCGATGGCCCTGCTGGACGAGATCGCGTCCCGCCTGCAACTGGACCCGTCGCCCATCTGGTGGCCGGCCGAGAGCGGCAACCGCCTGCGCGGCCTGGCCGAGGTCGGCGGCCAGGGTCGGTTCCAGCCCTATGCGCGCAAGGTCGCCGGATCGGACGCCGACGCCGAACACCCCGCCCCCCTGCCCTTGGGCGATGCGGCGCAATATTTCGAGGGTTCGGAACAGGCCGACCTGGCCGACGCGCTGGAGCTGGTCGAGGCGGGCTACAAGCCGTTCGACCGCCAGGCCTTCCTCGAAGGCCACATGACGCCCGTGCTGTGGGGCTCGGCCCTGCGCCACTTCGGCATCGAGGAGCTGCTGAAGGCCATCGGCGAATGGGCCCCGCCGCCCAAGACCATGAAGGCCCGCAAGGAGGCCCCGCCGGAGACCCGCAACGCCCCCGCGCCCGAGGACATCGCGGTCGAGCCGGGCAAGGATGAAGTCACCGGCTTCGTCTTCAAGGTCCAGGCCAACATGGACCCCAACCACCGCGACCGCATCGCCATGTTCCGCATGGCCTCGGGCAGCTTCAAGCGCGGCATGAAGCTGAAGGTGCAGAACACCGGCAAGCAGCTGTCGGTTAACGCCCCCATCATGTTCTTCGCCTCGGACCGCGAACTGGCCGAGGAGGCCTATGCGGGCGACGTCATCGGCATTCCCAACCACGGCGTGCTGCGCGTCGGCGACAGCCTGTCGGAGAGCGGCCTGGTGCGCTTCGCCGGCCTGCCCAACTTCGCGCCGGAAATCCTGCAGCGCGTGCGCGTCAAGGACCCGCTGAAGGCCAAGCACCTGAAGAAGGCGCTGGAAGGCCTGGCCGAGGAAGGCGTGACCCAGCTGTTCCGCCCCGAACTGGGCAGCGACTTCATCGTCGGCGCCGTCGGCCAGCTGCAGTTCGAGGTCATGGCCGACCGCCTGGGCGAGGAATACGGCCTGGACGTCATCTTCGAGCCCAGCCCCTACGCCGAGGCCCGCTGGGTCACTCCGGCGTCGGGGGGCGACAAGGCCGACCTCGAGGATTTCGCCGGCAAGTATCGCCCCCAGATGGCGGTCGACATCGACCAGAACCCGGTCTTCCTGGCCAAGTCGGCCTGGGAAACGGGCTATGTCTCCGAACGCTTCCCCAGGATCGCCTTCACCAAGACCAGGGAGCGGGGCTGATCTTCCCGGAAGCGAGGGTGACCAGGCAGGCGGCTTTGCGCGTCAGGTCTTGCTGATCGACACCCCGCCGTCGACCAGCATGGCCGTCCCGGTCATGAAGCTGGAGGCGTCCGACGCCAGGAACAGGGCGGCGCGGGCGATCTCCTCCGGGCTCGCCATCCGCTTCAGGGCGTGCATGCCCTCGACGAAGGCGACGATCTCGGGCGTGTGGGCGAAGGCCCGCCCCGCCTCGGTGTCCGTCCCGCCGGGCAGCAGGCAGTTGCTGCGCACGCCCCTGGCCCCGAACTCGGCGGCGATGACGCGCGACAGGCCGACCAGCCCCGCCTTGGCCGCGCCATAGGCCGCCATGCCCGGCATGCCGATGGCGTGGCCGACAAAGGTGGAGGTGAAGATCAGCGAGCCGCCGCCGCGATCCAGCATGGCCGGGACCTGATGCTTGGCGCCCAGGAAGGCGGCGGTCAGGTTGACGTCCAGGGTGTCGCGCCAGCGCTCCAGGGAGATCTCGGGCGTCGGCTCGTTGGCCCCGATCGCGCCGGCGTTGTTCAGGGCGATGTCCAGCCCGCCGAACCGCTCCGCCGCCGTCCGCACCAGCCGCTCGGCCAGAGCCTCGTCGCGGATGTCGCCGGGCACGGCGACGGCGCGGCCGCCTTCGGCTTCGATCTCCGCGACCAGGGCGGCCAGTTCGGCCTCGCGCCGGGCGGTGACGACCACGGCCGCGCCCTCGCGCGCGAACAGGCGGGCGGCGGCCGCCCCGATGCCGGAGCTGGCTCCGGTGATGACGGCGACCTTGTCGGTGAGTGCAGGCATGACGACCTCGTAGGTGGAAGAGGCGGCCTTCCTTTCACGCCCTCGCGCCCCGGTCTGGCGAGGTTCGGACCCCGCATCGCGCCTTGCGGCGAAACGCCGGTTCGCCAAGGGCGCGCCCTCGCCTAGACTGTGGGCCGAACAGGGAGAGTCTCATGGCGTTTCAGCGGGACGGCGCGGCGGCGGCGGCATGGCGGCGAGGCCTGTCGGCGGGGTTGATCCTGGCCGCGCTCACGCTGTCGGCCCTGCCGGTCCAGGCCGAGTGGCGGCGGGCGGAAACGGCCAACTTCGTCGTCTATGGTGAAGGTTCGGAAGGCGATCTTCGCCCCCACGCGGAAAAACTGGAGCGCTTCGACGCCTTGCTGCGCCGTCAATTCAACCGCCCGGCGCTGGAGGGCGTGCGCAAGCTGCCGGTCTATCTGCTGCACACCCGCCGCGATCTGGCCGAACTCTATCCGGCCATGGCTGAGCGCAATGCAGGCGGTTTCTATTCGGCCTCGGAAACGGACGTCTACGCCGCGGTGAACCGGCGCAACGGCGACGATCTGCTGTTCCACGAATACGCCCACCACTTCATGCACCAGAACTTCCCCGGCTTCTATCCGGGGTGGTTCACGGAAGGCTTCGCCGAGTTCTTCATGACCGCCCGGGTGGACAATCCGGAAAGGATCGAAATGGGCGGCTTCAATCCGGGGCGGGTGCAGACGTTGAACCAGTCGCGCTGGCTGCCGGTCGAGGACCTGCTGTCCAAGCGGCCTGGCGACTTCACCACCCGCGAGCAGCGCTGGGCCTTCTACGCCCAGTCCTGGCTGTTGACCCACTACCTGCTGGCCGACGCCGAGCGGCGGCGGGGCCTGGACGCCTATCTGGCCGACATGGGCCGGGGGGTCGCGCCGATCGAGGCCTTGCAGAACCGCCTGGGCCACACGCCCGAAAGCCTGACCGCCGCCCTGCGCGCCTATCTGCGCGGCGAGATGAAGTACGTCCGCTTCCCCATGACCGATATCCAGCCCCAGGTGCGGATCGAGACCCTGCCGCCCAGCGCGGACCGGATGCTGTTGTACGGCCTGCGCAGCCGCTATCCTCAATCGTCCCAGGACGCCGCCGCCCTGTTGGAGCGCACGCGGGCGGACGCGGCGCGTTATCCGCAGGATCGCCTGGCCCTCGTGACCCTGGGCCGGGCGGAGCTGCAGTGGGGCGACGCTCCGGCGGGCGAGGCGGCGCTGAACCGCGCCCTGGCCGTCGCGCCGGAGGACGCCGAGGCCCTGAGACTGCTGGCCGACGCCCGCCTCAAGGCCGCGGACGCGCAGCAGGATCCGGCGGAACGCGGCCGCCTGGTGCGCGAGGCGCGCGGCTATCTGGCGCGGGCGCTCGACGCCGACCCGACCGACTACCGCATCTTCGCCGCCCTGGCGCGTACACGTCGCGACGCCGCCGACTATCCCAACGCCAATGATCTGGAGACATGGCGCCTGGCCGTGGCCTTCGCGCCCCAGGTCATGCGCCTGCGCCTTGAGGCCGCCGAAGCCCTGGCCGAAGGCGGCGAGGCTGAGGAAGCGGCGGCGATGCTCGCCGTCGTCGCCAACAATCCCCACGAAGCAGGGGCAGGCAGGGACGAGGCGGCGGATTGACCGCTCGCGGCGTCAGGCGCGCGCCTGAACGCGGTCGCGCCCCAGGGCCAGGAACCACGGCAGGAAGATCTGGATCAGCGGGCCGATCCCCACGGCGAAGACCACCGCGCCCATCCCCGCCCCGATATAGGCCGCCCCGCCCATGGCCGTCAGGACCACGCCCGCCGTCATCAGCCCCAGCCGCAGGGGAAGGCCCGTGATCTCGGGCGGGAGGGCCAGCGCCGCATCCATCGACAGGCCGATGACGAAGATGTTGAACAGGGCGCCCGCCCCCGGTCTTTGACGTCGCGGAATCCACGCCAGCATCACCGCCGCCCCCCATCAATATGGACGCCGTTCCCAGACTATGGTTCGGACCAGGAGCGAAGTTGGTCCAGACTACCAAGGGCAATACGCAGTTTGTGTCCCGTGACGGATTGAGGATCATCCGTCTTGACATCAAAGGGTATAGCTCCCCTCCGCATATCATTTCGCAGAACAATATTCCTCAAAACCGTTTCGTGGGCGATAGAGGCACCCGTCCAGATGTTACCGCTCCCGGCGAGGGTAATCTTCACATATGGTGGCGCCGAAGATGGTTCAGAATTATTCATCCTTATTCCACCAGGCTTTGCAAACGCAGGCTCGTGGAGATTTCAACGAAGCAATAGAATTGTGGTTGAAGATCATATCAGACTACCCGGAATGGGATGAAGGAGAGCCTCTATACCGACTTGCGGATGCCTATGTGGATACTGGAGAGTTCGACAAGGCGGCTGGAGCTCTACGGGCGGCCATAGATGTGGATCCTGATGCAAAGTTTGTCTATTCCCTAGCTTCTCATCTGGGGCATTTTGGGCCCTCTGAGGAAGCGCGAGAATTTTACTATGAAATTCAGGACAAGTTCATAGGAGAAAGGTATTCTCTAGTTGATGTCGTTGAGTCGCTTGCCGTTCTTGGGAAGAAGGGGAATGTCGATGCATCGGAAGTGGACCGTGACTTAGAGCGTCTCGCCAAGACGTATGAGATCAGGGGCTGGGCCTCATGAGCTTGGGGTGTGCTTTGAGCACCCGCTTGTGAAGCATGCCGATGCGGAGGGAGAGCCCCTGGTGAAAGACGTTCCACGGGTCCAGCCCCAGGTTCGCTCGCACCATCAGGGCGGCGGCGACGCCGTACAGGCACAGGCCCGACTGAAGCTGAATGAAGCGACGCATGAACATGCCGCCCCTTCTGCCCCATCGGGCCGGGATTTAAAGGTCCGCCTGTCGCCTGAGGCCGAAAGTCATGGCGAACATGACCAGGCAGACGCCGCTGGAGAGCAGCAGGGCCAGCCCCGCCGAACGGTCCAGCGCGACGCCGTAGAGGGCCGGGGCGGCGGCCTGAAGGAAGCGGGCGGGCGTCAGCACCAGGGCCTGGCGCACGCCGTAGTTCTCACGTCCGAACAGATGCAGCGGCAGCACGCCCGAAGCCACGGACAGCAGGCCGTTGCCCGCCCCCTGGCCCAGGGCGACCGCCCCCGCCGCCCCCGGCCCCCCGACGAAGGCGGCCAGCGCGCCGAGCGGGTGCAGCAGGGTCGCCGCCCGCGCCGCCGCGACGGGCGAGCCCTTGCCCGGCGCGGCCAGGGCGATCAGGCGCACGGCGATCGCCGCGCCCGCCATCAGTCCGGCCGCCAGGGCCGCCTCGGCCGCCGACAGGCCCAGCCGGATCAGCAGACGCGGCAGATGGGCGCTCATGGCCGTCGCCACCCACCAGGCGCCGGCGAACAGGACGGCCAGCCGGATCATGGCGCCGTCCCAGCGCACCCGCCCCGCCGAGGGCGGACGACCGCCCGTCCGACCGTCCGGCAGCACCGCCGCATACAGCGGCAGGCACAGCGCCAGGTGCGCGCCCGCCCAGACGAAACAGGCGCCGCGCCAGCCCAGGGTCTGGATCATCAGCAAGGTCAGCGGCCAGCCCAGGGCGCCGCCGAAGGCGCCCAGCAGGGAGACGGCGGTGATCGGCTTCTTCGCCCCCTCTCCATGCAGGGCCACCAGGACGGCGTAGGCCGGACCGTACAGCCCCACGCCCATGCCCGCGCCCAGCGTCAGGACGCCCGCGACCATGGCGACCGGCTCGCGCGCCAGCCCCAGCAGGCCCAGCCCCAGGGCGAAGATCACGGCCGCCGCCGACAACGCCTCGCGCCCGCCGCGCCGATCGATCCAGCGCCCGCCGAAGGGACTGAGCGCCGCCGAGACCAGAAAGGCCCCCGACAGGGCCGTGAACACGACGCCCGGCGTCGTCCCCACGCCCGCCGCCAGGGGCTCGGCCAGCACCCCGAGCAGATAGTAGCTGGAGGCGAAGGAGACGATCATCCCCAGGCCCAGGACAGGGACGATCAGGCGGGAGACGGCGGGTCGCGGCATGGCGCGCTCTGTCAGCGGATTTGCCCGCGCGACGAAAGCGACCTATCGGGGACGCAATGTTCGAAAACCTCACAGGCCCCGGCTCGCCGCCGTCGCTGAACGCCCTGCGCGCCTTCGAGGCCATGGCGCGCACCGGCAGCGCCACCCGCGCGGCGGCCGAGCTGAACGTGACGCACAGCGCGGTCAGCCGCCAGGTCAAGGCGCTGGAGGCGCAGCTGGGCCTGCGCCTGTTCGAGGGGCCGCGCCACGCCCTGGTCCTGACCGAGGCCGGGCGCGGCCTGCTGCCCGGCCTGACCGCCGCCTTCGACCAGATCGCCGCCGCCGTGGCCGAGGCGCGCGGAACCGGGCGGGACCTGCACGTCGCCGCCAACGCCAGCCTGGCGGTCAAATGGCTGATCCCCCGCCTGGCCGACTTCAACCGCCTGCATCCCCAGTTGCGGGTCCACCTGGTCGACCTGGCCCCGCACGCGGTCAGCCGGCGCGGCGCCGACGTGCTTCTGCGGCTGCTCGACACGCCCCGGATCGAGGCGCTCGGCGCCGTCGCCGTCATCCCCAATGCGGTCGGACCAGTGATCGCGCCCGCCCTGGCCCGTTCCCTGGCGCAAGATCCGCGCGACGCCGTCCTGGCGGCGCCCCGCCTGACGCCGCGCACCCACGCCTCGGCCTGGCGCGACTGGGCCGGGCTGAGCGGGCGGCGCCTGCCCGACGCGCCCGAGCGGGCGGTGGCCCATCTGCACTTCGCCCTGGACGGCGCCCTGGCGGGCTGGGGCGTGGCGGTTCTGCCGTGGGCGCTGACGGCCGAGGCGGTCACGGCCGGGCGGCTGCTGGCGCCCTTCGGCTGCGCCCGCGACGACGGCGCCGTGGCGGCCATCCCCGGCGCGGGCGAGATGACCCGGGGGCGACGCCTGTTCCTGCGATGGCTGGCGGATCAGGGACGCGCCCTGCCGCCGGCCCCGGATGCAACCTGAAGCTTAGCTGAACGCATCTTTCATCCTTCGCGTGGACGTGGTTCTCTAGAAGGGCGCTCATCAGCCCCGCGGCGCCGTCGTGCGGGGCGCGGCCGTCGCGGCCCCGTGTGGAGTCCAGATGCTTCTCGTCGCCTTCACCGCCGCCCTGGCCCTCGCCCAGATCCAGGGCCGGGCCGAAACCGCGCCTCCGCGTCTCGTCTCCTACGACGAGGCGGTGCGGTGCGCGGGCCTGACCCAGGCGGGATCGGAGCTGGAGGGCGGCGAAAGCCCCTATGGACGCGAACTCTACGACGCCGCCCTCTACTGGTCCCTGGCGGCCATGCAGGCGGCGACGACCGCCGGGCGCGACCCCGTGGCGGCCGAGAACGACCAGACCCGCGCCCGCCTGCAGTCGGTGCGTCGCCTGACGGCCGGCGACGCCGACGCCCGCGCCGGCCTGCAACGCTGCCGCCAGGCCGCGCCGCGCCTGGGATAGGATCGGCCCCGGCCCGCCCGATCCGCCAGGCGCATTTTTTCTTGCCGTATGGTTAAGCCGAACCCTTCGAACGGCGCTGCGTTTGCTTGAACGGCTTCCGGATCACCCTCGTGATCCCGAAGCGGGACGACTGGAGCGCCATGTTCGAATTCGGCAGAGATCTGAGACGGCTGTTCGAGAAGGCGCGCGACAGCGACGATCTCGGCTGGCTGGAGCTGATCGGCGCCGGCCTGGTGGAGGTCGAGGCCCGCCAGCAGGCCACGGATGCGGGCCGCGTCTCCTGCGCCCGGCCCTTCGACGCGGCCCTGCGCGCGGCCGCCTTGTGGCGCGAGCACGCCCGCCGCTGCGGCGCCGCCGCCAGCATCGACCGCGCCGAAGCCGCCGGACGTGACGCCGCCAAGGTCGCCGCCAACGACGACCAGGCGATCCGCGCCGCCCTGGACATGTCCCAGACCGGGATGCTGGCCTTCGACCTGCGCGGGGGTCCGGAACGACTGACCGCCGGGCTCGACCTGCTGGCCGGCCTGCCGACCGCGCGCCGCGCGGACACGGCCGCCGCCATGGCCGCCCTGCACGCCCGCCTGCGCGCACGCCAGGCCCTGCTGTCCCGTCGCCTGGCCGAACTGACCGAGGCGACCACCCTGCTGGACGCCGCCCTGTCCCGGCTGAAGACCGGGCGCGTCCTGGAGGACGAACTGCGCATGGACCGCGCCGTGGTGACGCTGGAGGCGGGGCTGATCGCCCGCGATCCGCGCCTGCTGGACCAGGCGGGCCGCGACCTGCGCGCCCTGGTCGAGGCGGCGCCGCCGGAACAGCGCCCCTTGAGCCGCGCCCGCGCCCTGGCCCTGTGCGCCGCGGGCATGGCCGCCCTGGCCGCCGTGGCCGAGGACGCCGCCGCCCGCGACCAGGCCCAGGCCCTGTTCGACGCCGCCGCCCAACTCTTCACCCCCGACCACAGCCCGCTGGACTGGGCCGCCATCCAGGTGATGCGCGCCGAGCGCGAGACCCTGCCGCCGCTGGCGCTGGCCCAGGCCGAGTCCCTGACCGAGGGCGGCGGCCTGATCCTGGGCGCCCTGGCCCATGAGCAGCGTGTGGCCCAGGAGGCCGCGCGCGCCGGCGCCGTCGGCGATCTGTCGGCCCTGCTGGAGATCGAGAGCGCCCTGCGGCGGCGCCTGGCGCGGCCCTCGGTCGCGGCCACGCCGCTGGACTGGGCGGCCGAGCAGATCGGCCTGGCGCGCATCGCCCTGGCCCGCGCCCGCTGGACCGGAGAGACGCCCCGCGCCGTGGGCCTGATGCTGGCCGAGGCGGCCCAGACCGCGCGCGAGCACGGCGCCGCCGGCCTGGCCGAACGCGCCGAACGCCTGACGCCGCGCCCGCAAACCGTCTGATCGAACGCGGCCGAGACGCCGACCGGCCTTGACCCGGCCCCATTGGGCGCCTAGCTCACGGGCTTCGCAGAAGGGTTCCGACACAGTGACCGAACAAACCGCCGCCGATCCCGTCCACGCCTTCATCGCCCAGACGGTGGCCGAGCATGACGTGGTGCTCTTCATGAAGGGCACGCCGGATTCGCCGCGCTGCGGCTTCTCCTCGGTGACGGTCCAGATCC
This sequence comes from Bordetella sp., assembly GCA_017308115.1. Classification (GTDB taxonomy): domain Bacteria; phylum Pseudomonadota; class Alphaproteobacteria; order Caulobacterales; family Caulobacteraceae; genus Brevundimonas. The sequence goes on along the minus strand of JAFKFS010000020.1, from coordinate 18,855 downwards.
TGGACCACGTGGGCGCCCCCTTCGTCGGCGTCGACGTGCTGCAGGACGAAGCTCTGCGCGAAGGCATCAAGGCCTTCACCGACTGGCCGACCATCCCCCAGCTCTATGTGAAGGGCGAGTTCGTCGGCGGCTCTGACATCGTGCGCGAGATGTTCCAGTCGGGCGAACTGGCCGCCCTGATGTCCGAAAAGGGCGTCGCCCTCGGCGAAGCCTGAGCTCGATGGCCCGGCCGCAACTGCAACCGCGTGAGGACCGCGAGGTCTTCGTCGTCCCGCTGGACGTGCGGCCGGAACACATCGACGAGAACAACCACGTCAACAACGTCGTCTACGTCGGCTGGCTGCAGGACGTCGGCACGGCCCACTGGAACGCGCGCTTCGACGACGAGACGCGCGCCCGCTGGTCGTGGATCGCCCTGAGGCACGAGATCGACTATCTGCGCGCCATCGCGCCCGACGCGACCGGCGTCGTCGCCCGCACCTGGGTCGGCGATCCGCAAGGGCCGCGCTTCAACCGCTATGTCCGCATCGAGGACGCCGAAGGCCGCCTGTGCGCGCAGGGGCTGTCCGAATGGTGCCTGGTCGACGCCAAGACCCTGCGCCCGGCCCGCATTCCCGCCGAGATGCTGGGACCGTTCACGGCCTGAACCTCCCTTCTCCCCTTGTGGGAGAAGGTGGCCCGTCAGGGCCGGATGAGGGGTGTCTCCTCAACGCAAAAAGGGGCCGCGCGACCTGACGTCCCGCAACCCCCTCATCCGTCTCGCTTCGCGAGCCGCCTTCTCCCACAAGGGGAGAAGGATCATGTTCTGCGCTAACGCCTTCGGCTGCCTGAGCGCCTCAACCCGCGATCTGGCCGAAGTCGGCGACGCGGTTCATGACGCCGCGCACCTGGCCCAGCAGCTTCAGGCGGTTTTCGCGCTCTTCGGCCACGTCGGAGTTGACCATGACGGCGGTGAAGAAGGCGTCCACCGGGCCGCGCAGAGCGGCCAGGGCCGTCATGGCGGCGGCGAAGTCCTCGGACTCCAGCGCGGCGTCCACGGCCGAGGCGGCGGCGGCGGCGGCGAAAGCCAGGGCGGTCTCCTCCGCCGGCTGGTTCGGCAGGCCGGCAGCGACGGCGCCTTCCGGCAGCGGCCCCTTCTTCTCCTCGGCCTTCAGCAGCTGGGCGGCGCGCTTGTAGCCCGCCAGCAGGTTCGCCCCGTCGTCCGTCGCCAGGAAGGCGGCCAGCGCCTCCACCCGACGCACGATCCGCACCAGATCGTCATCGCCCAGCGCGAAGACGGCCGCCACGAGGTCGTGACGCTGGCCCTTGTCGCGCAGCAGGACGGTCAGGCGGTCGGCGAAGAAGGCGAGGAGCGCAGTTGCTCCGGGATTCAACGCAGTTTCCCGGCCGTAATGGTCCAGGCCGGCGCTCGTTAATTTCATGTAAGCGGCGGAATTGGCCTCAAACTCCGGTCCATTAGTGCCGTCAAACGCGACTAGAGGAAACTCGATTTTTGCTCCAATATGGGCTGCAATCCTCGCGATATCGAAAATCTTCAACCTGACCCCATTCTCCAGCACCAGCCGGATCACCCCCAGCGCCGCGCGGCGCAGCGCATAGGGATCCTTCGACCCCGTGGGCTTTTCGTCGATGGCGAAGAAGCCGACCAGGGTGTCCAACTTTTCGGCCATGGCGACGGCTACCGTGACCGGGGCGGTCGGGACGGTGTCGCCCGGTCCCTGCGGCTTGTAGTGGTCGCGGATGGCGTCGGCCACGGCGTCGGGCTGACCGGCCAGACGGGCGTAGTAGCCGCCCATGATCCCCTGCAGTTCCGGGAACTCGCCCACCATGCCCGAGGCCAGGTCGGCCTTGGACAGGCGCGCGGCCTGTTCGGCCTGAGCCGGATCGGCGCCGACCAGCGGCGCGATCTCGCGCGCCAGGGCGGCGATGCGGTCCACCCGCTCGGCCAGCGTGCCCAGCTTGGCGTGGAAGGTGACGTCCTTCAGCTTGGCGTTCCAGGCGTCGAATCCGACCTTCTGGTCCTCGGTCCAGAAAAACTCGGCGTCGCTGAGGCGGGCCGACAGCACCTTGGCGTTGCCCGCCGCCAGAGCCTGCCCCCCGTCGGTCGCCTCGACGTTGGCGACGACGACGAAGTGGGGAGCCAAGCCTTCCTTGCCCGGTTCGCGCACGGCGAAATACTTCTGGTGCACCTTCATCGACAGCTGGACCACTTCCGGCGGCAGGGCCAGGAACTGCGGGTCCATGTCGCCCAGGATCGGGGTCGGCCATTCGGCCAGACCCGACACCTCGTCCAGCAGGCCGTCGTCATCGACCAGGGCCAGTCCCTTGGCCGCGCACACGGCCTTGGCGCCTTCGAGAATGCGCAGCTTGCGATCGGCGGCGTCCAGCAGGACGAAGTTGCGCTCCAGCTTGGTGCGGTAGTCGGCGAAATCCTTGACCGCGAACGGCTGGCCCGCGCCCATGAAGCGGTGGCCCTCGGTCACGTCGCCGCTCGGGATGCCGTCCACCTCGAACGGGATCACCGCCCCGTCGAACAGGGCCAGGATGCGCTTGATCGGCCGCACCCAGCGCAGGGTTCCCGTGCCCCAGCGCATCGACTTGGGCCAGGGGAAGCGGCGGATGATGTCGTCGACGCTCTCGGCCACGACCTCGGTGGTCGCGCGGCCCTTGCTGCTGATCTCGGCGAACCAGACGCCGTCGCGCTCGACCAGCTGGTCCTGCGTCAGACTGGTCTTGCGCAGGAAGCCTTCCAGCGCCTGCGCGGGCGCCGAGGTCTTGGGCCCCTTCAGCTCTTCATTGCGGTCGGGCGTGGCGGCGGGCAGGCCGTCGATGACCAGCGTCAGGCGGCGCGGCCCGGCGTAGGTGGTCAGCGCATCCCAGCTCAGGCCCGCGGCCTTCAGACGCTCGGAGGCCATGCGCTCCAGATCGCGCGCGGCGCCGGGCTGCATGCGGGCGGGGATTTCTTCGGAGAAGATTTCGAGGAGAAGCTGGGGCATCAGGCGGTCGCCCGTTCGTGTTCGACTTGAGCGAGGGCGCAGGCTTTGCACAGGTCGCGGATGCGGCCGATGTAGCTCTGGCGTTCGGCGACGGCGATGGCGCCGCGGGCGTCCATCAGGTTGAACAGATGCGAGGCCTTCAGCACCTGGTCATAGGCGGGCAGGACCAACGGCTGTCCCTGCGGCCCCTTCATGGTCAGGAAGTGGGCGGCCTCGCGCTCCATGTCCTCGAAGCGGCGCTTCAGCGCGGCGACGTCATAGCCGTGGAAGTTGGCTTCCGACTGCTGGCGCTCGTTCTCGAGGAAGACTTCGCCATAGGTCAGGCCCTCCTTGTTGAACTTCAGGTCATAGACGTTGTCGACGCCCTGAACATACATGGCCAGACGCTCCAGCCCGTAGGTCAGCTCGCCCGAGACCACGTCGACCTCGATGCCGCCGACGCCCTGGAAATAGGTGAACTGCGTCACCTCCATGCCGTCGCACCAGACCTCCCAGCCCAGGCCCCAGGCGCCGACGGTGGGGTTCTCCCAGTCGTCCTCGACGAAGCGGATGTCATGCAGGCTGGGGTCGATGCCGATGGCCTTCAGGCTGTTGAGATACAGCTCCTGCAGGTTGTCGGGGTTCGGCTTCAGGATGACCTGATACTGGTAATAGTGCTGCAGCCGGTTGGGGTTCTCGCCGTATCGGCCGTCGCCGGGGCGGCGCGACGGCTGGACATAGGCGGCCTTCCACGGCTTCCTGCCCAGCGCCCGCAGCACGGTGGCGGGATGCAGGGTGCCGGCGCCGACCTCGATGTCATAGGGCTGCAAAATGGCGCAGCCCTGCTCGCTCCAATAGTGGTGCAGGGTCAGGATCAGGTCCTGAAACGAGAGAGGTTCAGCAGCGGCCACGGTCGACATTTCGGTCCGATTTCGGGAGGCGCGGACCATAGGGCCGCCACGCTTCGCCAGCAAGGCGAGGCGGCGCAATCCTTCACCCTTCCGCAAGCGCGGATGCGCTAGAAGACGCCCATGATGCAGCAACGGATCGATCAGATGCGCCGCCGGGCGGCGCGCTACCTGGGCGTCAGGCCCGTGACGGTCGCGCCTGAACGCGGGATTCTCAGCCTCAGCTTCGACGACTTCCCGGCCAGCGCCTGGACCGAGGCGGGGCCGATCCTGGCCGAGCACGGGATCAGGGCGACCTATTATGTCGCGGGCGGCCTGTGCGGCGGCGAGAACATCGGCAAGGCCCAGTTCGAGGTCGAACACCTGCAGGCCGCGCATGAGGCCGGGCACGAGGTCGGCTGCCACACCTTCGACCACGTCAGCGCCCTGCGCCTGAGCCCCGCCGAACTGACGGACCAGTTGGCGAGAAACGCCGCCTGGGTCGCCGAGCGGCTGGACGGCCACGTCATGACCACCTTCGCCTGGCCCTTCGGCGACGTGGCCTTAAGCGCCAAGGCGGTGATCGACGAGCGGTTCCTGCTCGGACGCGGCGTGCGCGACGGGGTCAACGCCGAACGCGCCGACCGGGCCAACCTTCAGGCCATCGGCCTGGAATCCCGCCGCCTGCCCCACTACGACCTTGAGGCTCTGGTCGCCCGCGCGGCGGAAGCGCCCGGCTGGCTGATCGCCTATGGTCATGATGTCGAGAGCGACCCCACCCCCTACGGCTGCACGCCCGAGTATCTGGACCGCCTGATCCGCCTGGCCAAGGCGGCGGGGCTCGACATCCTCCCGGTCGGCGAGGCGTGGGAGCGCGTGGGCGGCGGCGCCTAAGCTCCGCTCATCCCACCTAAAGAAAAACGCCGCCGCCCGCTGAGGGCGACGGCGTCCGTCCGTCAGGATCGCCGAGACCGAAGCCCCGACGCCCGCTCCATCAGAACCGGAAGCTGACGCGGCCGGTCAGGCGGTGGTCCTTGTAGTCGTCGTTGAAGACGCCCGAATAGCCGACCTCGATATTGGTCGCCTTATTGGCCTCGATGTTGAAGCCCAGGCCCGCCTGCAGCGCGCCCGAGTTCAGATCGGCGCCTTCGATGCGGAACACCGGACCGTCCGAGAAGGCCGCGTTGAACACGGGGCCGTCGCCGCTCAGGTCTTCGGTCCAGGCCAGGTGGCCCACCGCCGACAGCGCCGGACGGCCGTTTCCGCCCGCCAGATAGGTCTCGGTGCGCAGGCCGGCCGTCAGCAGGTCCGAGGTCTGGGAGACGTCGCCCGACAGGGCCGCGTCGCCGCCGCGCTCGACCACGTCCGCGTCATATTCGACGCGGGTGTAGTTCAAGTACGGCTCCAGCACGGTCGAGCCCATGACCGGCTTGCGCCAGGACACCTCGCCATAGGCCTGCCAGGCTTCGCCGTCGTAACGGCCGGTCAGTTGCTCGTTGAAGCGGTTCAGCGAGGCCGTCCGGTCCGTGCGGGTGCGCGCGTCCATCCAGGCGCCGCCCAGACGGAAGTCGAAGGCGCCCAGGCTGGCGGCGCCGTAGAGGCCGATGTGCTGGGTCTTGACCTCGCCCGTCGAGCGCAGACGCGTGGCGCGGATTTCCGACTGGCTTTCACCGACCGCGACGCCGATGTGGGCGCGGCCGTTCAGCGTCTTCTCGACCCCGGCCAGATAGCCGGTGGCCTCGCTGCGGAAGCCGGCCAGTTCGCCGTTGTCCTGACGCCCGCTGCCGAAGACGCCCGAGGCCCAGACCGCGACGCCGCGCCCGTCGGTCGCCTCGGTCGCGCCGTTGCGGCCCCGCGTCAGCATGGCGTCGCGGATGAAGCGCGAGTCGCCCGAGGCCACGCCGGCCAGGGTCGCGTGGACCTCGCCCGTCAGACTGTTCAGGGCCGCGCGGACGTTGTCGGCGCTGCCGTCCAGGATGGCGTCCTCCAGCGTCGTATTGCGGCCGGCGGGAGGATTGGTCATGGCCGAGGCGGTCATCACGTCCAGGGCCCCGCCCGCCGCCTTCTGGTTCGGCGTGGTCCCGACCGAGGCGATGGTCACGTCGTTGCGCGCCAGCGTCAGCTGCACCGTATTGGCGCTGTAGGTCAGGATCGGCGTCAGGAAGGCCAGGTCGCTCTTGGCGCCCGTGAACGTCCCGGCGACGCCGCCGGCCGACTGCAGGATGTTCATGCGTGAACGCAGGTTCCACTCGCCCTGGTCCGCCTTCAGGATGACCTCGCCGCCTTCCAGCGTGGTCTTGCCCTGGACGACCAGGCGCGAGTGCGCCGCGCCGTTCACCTTCGAGCGGATCCAAAGATAGGAACCGGCGCGGAACACCGCGTCATCGGCGACCGTCAAGGTTCCGAACGGATCGCCGGCGGCGCCGGGCGCGACGACGCCGCCCTTCTCGACCGTCAGGCCCGCCAGGCGGCCGACGCCGCCCAGCATGCCCAGTTCGCCCACGGTCGAGGCCGAACGAAGCAGGCTGCCGTTGACGGTCAGCAGGCCGCCCTCGACGCGGGTCGCGCCGGTGTAGTCATTGACCCCGGCGAGGATCAGTTCGCCGCCGCCCTTCTTGACGACGCCGCCGATGTCGTTGGGGAAGGAGGCCAGGACCTCGGCCGAATAGCGGTCGCGCGCATCGCCGATGTCGTTGCTCCACACGTCGACCGTGCCGACGCGGACGTCGACGTCGCGGACGTCGCGCAGGGCCGTCGGCCCTTGCAGGGCGACCTGCATCTGAGGCGCGCCCCAGCCCGACTTCAGGTCCACGCCCGGCGTGTCCAGGTCCAGGGAACTGGACACCAGGATGTCGCTGATCAGCGCCGTGTCGTACTCGGGGAAGTGCTCCATCAGCAGGGCCGCGAAGCCCGAGATGTTCGGCGCCGCCATCGAGGTGCCCGTATAGGCCTCATAGTCCGGCCCCGTGTAGGTGATCAGGGTCTCCAGGCGTTGCATCAGCAGGGCGTTGGCCTGGGTCAGCACGTCGGACGAGAATTCCGGCGTCAGGACCGCCATGTTGTTGGTCGAGGTCAGCAGCCCCGCCAACTGCCCCGTCAAACCGTTCGGGTCGCCCAGGCGGCCGCCGGCGATCAGGGTGATGGCCACCGCCTCCTCCGCGACCTGGCGGCGCGCGGCGGCCTCGTCGAACGGCAGTCCCGCCGCCGCCGCGGCGCGTTTCTGGGTCAGGTAGGCGTTCAGCGCGTTGACGAAGCGGTTCGACGCCGCCGTCTGCAGCGCCGCAACGGTCGTCGGCGTGTAGAGGGTGAGATAGTCGGCGGGGCGATAGATCGCCGCGATGGCGTTCAGGCTGAACTGATAGCCCGGCACGGAGGACACGACCTGATGGCCCGGCCCCGCGACGCACCAGGTGGCGGTCTGGCCGCAGAAGCTGGTCGAGGCGCTGGGCGTCAGGGCGCTGGTGTAGTTGGCGACGGACAGCCAGTTGGAGCGCAGGCGCGGGTCGAACATCGGCGTGGCGGCGTCGATCCCGGCGTGGGCGCCGTAGCCGTTGCCCGCGGAGAAGACGACCAGGACGTCATTGTCCAGCACCGGCTTGTAGAAGTCGCCGTAGTTGCGCGCCAGGGTCTGGCGCACCAGCGCTGCGGAGGCGTTGTAGGGCAGGTTGTTGGCCGAGCCCCAGCTGTTGTTGATGATCCGCACCTCGCCGGTGGCGGCCAGGTCGACGATGTTGGTCTGGGCTGTGCTGACGATGTCGCCGTTGATGTAGACGTCGCGATACCAGAGGAAGTCGCCGGCGGCGAAGTTGGTCGTGGCCGAATAGATGTTCGCGCCGAAGGCGTTGCCGAACATCACCTCGCCTTCGATGCGGGCGCCGCCGATGGTGCCGGCGACGTGCGTGCCGTGGCCCTCCCAGCGACGGCGCGGATTGATGAGGCCGTCGTTGCCGTAGTCGTCGGAGACGACCGTGTGCAGGCCCTTGATCTTGCCCGGACCGCCGAACAGGGGATGATCCATATAGACGCCGGCGTCGTTCACGCCGACCGTCAGCCCCTTGCCGGTCAGGCCCAGGGCGTAGGCGTGCTCCAGGCCCAGATAGGCCTTGGAATAGTCGACCGAGAACTGGGCGTCCTCGCGCCAGGACTTGAGCGCCGCCGCATAATCGGCCGTGCGCGAACCGTTCGCCATGTAGAAGCCGCCCGGCGGCGGCGTCACGGTCGTCTGAGCTGAAACATCACTCGCCCACACAAGGGCGGAGCCGGCGGCTGCGACAAGCAGACCGGCCTTGAACACGTTAATCATGGATCCCCACAAGAGCGACAACGGCTTTTCTTCTAGGGAGGCGCCGCCGTCCGACAGCTGCGACCGACGCGCCCCCTCTGAGCCCCTTGAGACGAAAACCTCCGCCCACTGTCAATCGCAGAACGACGTTCCTTCTTTCAGGAGCGCCGTCTCCGAAGCCGTGACGATCCACGGGCGTCGAAATTGAAATTTCTCTTCAGGTCCCGCCCTGCATGCTTCCCAGCGGCGCGGCGCGTGCGGAACCGGCCGACGCCATCGCCGGGCCGAAGACGCACGCGCGCCAATCTGTCGCAGGCGGCCTATATCAAGGCTGAATCAGGCCCCGCGCCTCGGCCCACCGAATCAGCGGCCTGCGCGGCCAGCACAGCAGCCAGGAACAGGCGGCGTACTCGCCCTTCTCGATCATGGCGCGGCGCGTGGGCGAGGAGGCGGAGGCGCGCTCGTCGTGGATCTCGCCGCCGCCCTGATGGATCATGAAGGCGCCGTTGTTCATCGGCGTGGTCCGCAGATAGGTCAGGCGCGGGCTGACGGACTCCAGCGGCGGGTCGAAGAACCAGCTGGAGCCGATCACGCCCGCCAGTTCCGGCCGGGTCTTCAGCAGGGCGGCGGCGGCGGCCCAGTTCCGCTCCCAGCCCGCTTCGTTGAAGTCCGACAGGTCGCGCGCCTCGGTGTGGGTCTCCAGCCAGGGCCGCCAGCCGCCCGCCCTGACCCAGCCGATCAGCGGTCCGGGACCGCGCCCGCCCAGCATGTGCCGCACCACCAGCCCCGGCCCGACGGGCGAGGACAGGTCCAGCATCTGGGTGTTGCTGCCCGGCACGCTGAGCGCCAGGGAGACGCGCACGTCCTTGGCCCAGAAGTCGGGATCATAGGGATCGGCGCCGCTGTCCAGATAGGCCGCCAGACGGTCGATGTAGGTCGGATAGCCCGCCAGCACCGCCTGCGGCAGGCGCTCGGGGGCGATGCGGCCGGGCAGCTCCAGCGCCCAGGCGGCGATCAGCCCGCGCCTCTGGTCGTCGTTCGCGCCCTCGCCCAGCAGGCCGTCGACGGTGCGGGCGGCCAGGCCGAAGTCCCAGTGCGGCGCGACCTCGGCGGCGGCGCGGGCCGCGGCGTCCCTGATCTCCTCAACGCGGGCGCGGTCGGCGGGCGACAGGCGCGACAGGGCGCGTTCAAAGGCGGCGGTCTGTTCGGGCGAGAGCTGGGTCATGACGCCAGCTTGGCCGCAGGGGCTGTAAATCCGGTTAAATAACCGGACGCGGTTCGATATCCGGCGCGCCCAGCGCCGCCGGCCGCGACCACCAGCCCGGCCGATCCAGGGCGAAGGCCGCCTCGATCGCCGCCGCCCGGTCGTCGAACAGGCCGAAGACCGTCCCCCCCGACCCCGACATCCGCGTCAGCCGACAGCCGGGCGCGGCGCGCATGGCGGCCAGCGCCTCTTCGACGCCCGGCGTGACGGCCAGGGCGGGCGCCTCCAGGTCATTCCTCTGCGTCGCCAGCCAGGCGACGACCGAGGCGGCGGACCAGTCGGCGGGCGGCGCGGGCCGGTCCGCCGCCCCGACGGGCGCAGCGTCATAGGCGCGGTAAACCCCGCCCGTCGGCGACGGCAGGCCGGGGTTCAACAGGACGCCGTGCAGCACGGGCAGGCGCGGCTCGTTCTCAAGCACCTCGCCGACGCCCGACGCCCAGGCCGGACGCGCGCGCAGGCACATGGGGCCGTCGGCCCCGGCGGCCAGGGCGAGGCGCTCCAGTTCCGCCTCAGGCATATCGAGGTCCAGCAGGCGCGCGGTCAGCCGCAGCGCCGTCCCCGCGTCCGCCGAGCCGCCGCCCAGGCCGGCGGCGATGGGCAGGCGCTTGTCCAGGGTCACGGCCACGGGCGGTTCGCCGATCCCCGCCGCCTCGCCCAGGGCGCGCAGGGCCTTGAGGATCAGATTGTCCCCCTGCCCGTCCAGACCCGCCGCGAACGGCCCCTCGACCGTCAGGGACAGGGCCTGGGCGCGGCGCACCGTCACCCGGTCGCCGACGTCGGCGAAGGCGGCCAGGCTGACCAGCGGATGATAGCCGTCGGTCCGCACCGTCCCGACGTGCAGAAACAGGTTGATCTTGGCCGGCGCCAGGCCGCTCAGAGCATCGAAAACAGACATGACGGCGTCAGTCGGACGCGCCGCCCGCAGAGCCCAGGCCCTTGTCCCCGGTCGGGTCCTGGCCCAGGCGGTCGCGCAGCTTGGCCTCGACCTCGCCCCGGCGCTTGTCGTCGACCTCCAGCGTCAGGACGCGGTTCCACTGGAAGCCCGCCTCGCGCTGACGCCCCACGGCCCAGTAGGCGTCGCCCAGATGGTCGTTGATCTCGGCGTTGGCGGGCTCCTTGTCGACGGCGCCCTCCAGATTGACCACCGCCGCCTCATACTGGCCCTGGCGGAACTGGGCCCAGCCCAGGGAGTCCTGGATGTTGCCGTCCTTGGGCTCGGCGGCGTGGGCGCGGGCGATCATGGCGGCGCCTTCCTGCACCCGCGCGCCCGTATCGACCCACAGATAGCCGAGGTAGTTCAGCAGGGTCGGATTATCGGGCTGCATCTGCAGGGCGGCCCACAGTTCAGCCTCCGCCTCCTGGTCCCGGTCCAGGGATTCATAGGCGGCGCCGCGCAGGAAATGGATCTCGAAGCCCTGATCGACGGTGTTCAGCAACGGGCCGTTCAGCAGTTCCAGCGCTTCTTCATAGCGGTCCATCTGCATCAGCTGCCCGGCCAGCATATAGGCCACCCCCGCCTCGTCGGGGCGCACGGCGGCGGCGCGGCGCAACTCCGCCAGGGCCTCCTCGTCGCGATCCGCCTTGCCCAGGCTGACGGCCGTCTGGATGCGGGCGGCGGCGTAGAGGGCGGGCGAGGCCTCGCTGACCTGGGTCAGGGCGGCGCGGCCCGCCGGTTCGATCCCGCCCTGGATCAGGGTCTGGCCGATCAGCAGCTGGGTGTTGTCGCTCGGGTCCAGATTCTGGGCCAGGCGCAGATAGACGACGCCGAACTCATGGGCGCGCTGGGCGATCATCTGGTCCGCAGCCGTGCGCAGCGCCTGGGCCGCGCCCTCGCGGAAGCTGGGCAGGGCGGGCGGACGGCCCTTGGCCAGCACCCGCTCGCGCCCCTGGATCACGCGGCGGTCGGCCGTTCCGGCGGTGACGGCGGCGTCGTACTGGGCCAGGGCCTCGTCGCGGCGGCCGCGCCGCTCCAGGAACTCGCCGTAGGGCTGGCGGAACAGGGCGCCGGCGATGGCGTGGCTGGTCAGGTCGCGCCACTCGGCGTCAGCCTCGTCGTAGCGGCGGCGCTGCTCCAGCAGGCGGGCGCGGTTGCCGCGCGCCACCAGGGCGCTGACCGGATCGAAGTTGGTCGGCGGCATGGCCAGCGCCTGGTCCCAGTCGCGCGCCGCCGCCGCGATCCAGCCCTGGACATAGAAGCCCGCCCGGTCGTGCGGCTCGCCCACTGGGGCGGCCTTCAGCAGGTCGTCGGCGCGCCGGGCCTCGCCCCCGGCGTAGGTCTGCACCGCCTCGACCAGGCGCCCGGCCTGGACGATGACGGGCGAGATGTCCGGATCGGTCGGCGCCATGCGGGCCGCTTCGTTCAGGTCGCCCGCCAGCAGGGCGGCGGTGAAGGCCTGTTCGCGCACGCGCGGCTGTTCGGGCGTCAGGGCGTAGACGCGGCTGAGATAGTCGGCCCCGGCCGCGCTCTCGCCGCTGGTCAGGGCGTTGCGCGCCGCCAGATAGAGGCCGTAGGCGCTGTTCTTCTGGGCGTCGAGCGGGATCGGCGCCCACACGGCGGGGATGGGCGCGACCTTCGGCTCTTCGGGCGTTTCCGGCTCGTCCGCGATGATGATGTGCGGAACGGGGTCGCCGTTCGGTTCGAGGTCCTGCGCGTCCGCCGGAGCTTCGGCCGGCGTTTCCGGCGCGGGCGCCTCCTGCGCCAGGGACGGCGCGGTCAGGGACACCGCAAGGGCGGAGGCCGCCAGGAACAGGACAGGGCGAGAAGAGACGAAACGCATGGCCGGACCCTTCACGCTTTCCCCTGCGCCCGCAAGATGAAGCGAAGGAAAAGCAGCGCGACGTTTCTCCCTCCCCTTCATGGGGAGGGTGGTCGGAGCGCAGCGACGACCGGGTGGGGAGGGCCAGGTGATCCTGAATGCCGTGCTTGATTTGCCAGGCCGTCCCCACCCGGCTTCAGCCTGACGGCCTCAGCCACCCTCCCCATGAAGGGGAGGGAGAGGCGCTTGCCTACATGTTCGGATAGTTCGGGCCGCCGCCGCCTTCGGGGGTGGTCCAGACGATGTTCTGCGACGGGTCCTTGATGTCGCAGGTTTTGCAGTGGACGCAGTTCTGGGCGTTGATGACGAAGCGCGGATCAGCGCGGTTCGCCTCGTCCGCATAGACGACTTCATACACTCCGGCCGGGCAATACAGCCGCGCGGGCTCGCCGTACCTGGGCAGGTTGACGTTGATCGGCACCGACGGGTCCAGCAGCTTCAGGTGCGCGGGCTGGTCCTCGGCGTGGTTGGTGTTGGAGATGAAGACGCTGGACAGCTTGTCGAACGACAGCTTCCCGTCCGGCCTGGGATAGGCGATCGGCTTGTGCTGCGAGGCGGGCTCGGTCGAGGCCGCGTCGGTCTTGCCGTGGCGCAGGGTGCCGAAGAAGGAGAAGCCGCCGGTCAGGTGGTTGACCCACAGGTCGAACATGCCGACCGCCCCGCCCATCATGGTGCCCAGCCTGGACAACAGGGGCTTGGCGTTGCGGACGACCTTCAGCTCCTTATGGACCCACGAGCGCAGATAGGCGGCCTGATAGGCGTCTAGCACGTCGCCCGAACGGCCTTCCATGACCGCCTCATAGGCGGCGTCGGCGGCCAGCATGCCGGTCTTCATGGCGTTGTGGCTGCCCTTGATGCGCGGCACGTTCACGAAGCCCGCCGAACAGCCGATCAGGGCGCCGCCGGGGAAGGCCAGCTTGGGCACCGACTGGAAGCCGCCCTCGGTGATGGCGCGGGCGCCGTAGGAGATGCGCGTGCCGCCCTCCAGATGCTCGGCGATGGCCGGGTGATGCTTGAACTGCTGGAACTCGTCGAACGGCGACAGGAAGGGGTTCCTGTAGTTCAGGTGGACGACGAAGCCGACGGACACATAGCGGTCGCCGAAGTGGTACAGGAACGAGCCGCCGCCCGTCTTGTCGTCCAGAGGCCAGCCGGTCGTGTGCTGGACCAGGCCCGGCTGGTGCTTCTCGGCCGGGATCTGCCACAGCTCCTTCAGGCCGATGCCGAACTTCTGGGGATCGGCGGCGTCGCACAGGTTGTGGCGGGCCATGATGGTCTTGGCCAGGGAGCCGCGCACGCCCTCGGCGATGAAGACGTATTTGCCGTGCAGCTCCAGCCCCGGCTGGAACTCGCCGGTCGGCTTGCCCTCGCGGTCGATGCCGAAGACGCCGGCGACGACGCCCTTCACCCGGCCGGTCTCTTCCTCCCAGACCACATGGCTGGCGGCCATGCCGGGATAGACCTCGACGCCCAGGCCTTCCGCCTGTTCGGCCAGCCAGCGCGCGACATTGCCCAGCGAGGCGATGTAGCAGCCGTCATTGTGCATGAAGGGCGGCATGGCGAACATCGGCAGGGACGCCTGCCCCTGCGGCCCCAGGACCAGGAACTTGTCCCTGGTCACCGGCGTCTCCAGCGGCGCGCCGCGTTCCTTCCAGTCAGGGAAGAGCTCGTTCAGCGCCCTGGGGTCGATCACCGCGCCCGACAGGACGTGGCCGCCGATCTCGGCCGACTTCTCCAGCACGGCGACGGAGATGTCCTTGCCGTCCTTCTCGGCCCGCTGTTTCAGGCGGATGGCGGCGGACAGGCCGGCGGGGCCGCCGCCGACGATGACGACGTCATATTCCATGACCTCGCGCTCGACGCCCGCCAGGGCCTCCAGCGGCGGCAGGTTGTCGATGACGGCTTCCTGCCATGCGTTCCTGGCGCCGCCTTCGAACACTTCCTCGGCCATAATCCCCTATCCCCTGCTGTCGTCGTGGTTATGCCGCCTTATCGGGAGGTGACGCGGCGGCGGTCAAGGCTTATTGCCTATAGTCCTGATGAACGCTCCGTCCCTCGACATGGCTGCCGCCGAGGCCCTGTTCGCCTTCTGGCGCGACGCGGGCGTGGACGCCTGTTTCGAAGAGGCGCCGGTCGACCGCACCGTCTTCGTCGCCCCCGTCGCGGCCCAGGGAGCGGCCAGGGGCCCGGCCACGGTCACGCCGCTGCGGGGTCCGGGCGGCCCCTCCTCCTTCGGCGAGGCGGCGGCCGAGGCGCGGCGGCTGGCGGCGGCGGCGGCCACCCTGGACGAACTGGCCGAGGCCGTCGCCGCCTTCGAGGGCTGCCCCTTGCGCGCCATGGGCGCGCGTCAGGCCGTGTTCGCGCGCGGCAATCCGCAAGGGTCGCTGATGATCGTCGGCGAAGGCCCCGGCGCCGAGGAGGACGCGCGCGGCCAGCCCTTCGTCGGCAGGGCGGGTCAGCTTCTGGACCGCATCCTGACGGCGGCGGACCTGCTGGACGAGGCCTTCATCACCAACACCGTCTTCTGGCGCCCGCCCGGCAACCGCACCCCGACCCCGCAGGAACAGGCCGCCTGCGCCCCCTTCGTGGAGCGGGCCCTGGCCCTGCTGAAGCCCAAGGCGGTGCTGCTGGTCGGGGCGGCGGCGGCCAAGTCCGTGCTGAAGACCGACGACGGCATCATGCGCACGCGCGGCCAGTGGCGCGAATGGCGACTGTCCGAAGGCGGAATAGCCGCGCCCGTCATCGCCACCCTCCATCCCGCCTTCCTGTTGCGGCAACCTCAGGCCAAGGGGTTGGTTTGGAAGGACATTCTCGAATTGTCCGCTCGCCTGCGAGGGGAAGCGGTTGAGCCGACCGCCTGATTCAGGCATCCTGCCCCCTTGGAGACCAGTCCGCAGAGCGCCGTAGAATCCCGAATCGAGACGGGGCCGGCGCCGACGAAGGGGGCCGCCGCGTCATGAATTCCGTCCGCCGGGCGCCTCGTGCGTCCCTGTTCGCCTTGGCGCTCTGCGCCCTGGCTGCGACCGCCGTCCAGGCCGAGGAGGCCGACGCCTCCCGCCCCTACGCCGAGTCGAACGCCGACGCCTCGCCCACGGCGCTGAGCAGCGAGGACCGGCTCAGCTACACCACCGCCTTCGACGCCCTGCGGCGCGGCGATCTGGAGCTGGCCCGCGCCTCGGCGCGCCAGGCCAAGGACCGCGTCCTGCTGGGCCAGGTCGAGTTCGAACGCCTGTTCCATCCCAGCCATGTCGCCACCTATGAAGAGCTGGCGGCCTGGCTCGAGACCTATTCCGACCTGCCGATGGCCGAACGGGTCTATACCCTGGCCATGCGGCGCCTGCCCGACGGCGCGGCCGAGCCCAAGCGCCCCGGCGGCCTTCTGACCCGCACCTGGGCCAGCCTGACCGCGACGAGCGACGGCGGGGTCAACGACCCGGCCAAGGCCGCGCGGGTGGCCCTGAACAACGACGACCTGGCCGGGGCCTACGCCACCGGCCGGCAGATCGGCGACTGGTGGACGGCGGGCCTGGCCGCCTGGCGGATGGAGCAGCACGCCGACGCCTTCCACGCCTTTGAACATGTGGCCCAGGACCCGACCGAGGACCCGTGGGTGCGCTCGGGCGGCGCCTTCTGGGCCGCGCGGGCGGCGGGCCGGTCCGGCCGCCAGGACCGCGTGACCGAATATCTGCGCCAGGCCGCACGGTGGCCGGCCACCTTCTACGGCCAGATCGCCCTGCATCAGCTGGGCGAGGAGCCCGTGATCGAGAACCTGGGGCCGCGCCCCTATGAGGCGACGCTGCAGCGCGCCGCCTTCGCTCCCGAACCTATCGGGGTCGACACAGGCGCGCTCAACGCCTTCATCCGGTCCGACGAGAACGCCCGCCGCACCGTGGCCCTGTATGAGATCGGTCGCCGCAACGACGCCGAACTGGCGGCCCGCAACGGCCTTCGCGCCGCCAGCGGCGACAGCGCCGCGCGCCAGATGTGGGCGAGCCTTTACCGGCTCGTCTCGCCCGGTCGCGCCGGCCAGTCCGACGCCGCCCGCATCGACGCGATGCGCTATCCGATGCCGGATCTGCAGCCGATGGGCGGTTTCACCATCGAGAAGGCCCTCGTCTACGCCATCGCCCGCAAGGAGACGGACTTCAACCCCAACGCCCGCTCGGGCGCCGGCGCCTATGGGCTGATGCAGGTGATGCCGACCACGGCGGCCCATATGACCGGCGACCAGGGCTATGTCCGCACGCCCCAGCGCCTGCTGGACCCGGCGGTGAACATGAAGCTGGGCCAGGACTATGTGAACCGCCTGTTCCAGATCGAATCCTTCCAGGGCGACCTGCTGAAGGCGGTGGCCTCCTACAACGCCGGGCCGGGGCCGATGCTGGCGGCGATCCGCAAGCTGGGCGCCGACGCCGATCCCCTGCTGCTGATCGAGACCATCGACGTGCCCCAGGCCCGCGAATATGTGGAGAAGGTGGTCG
This sequence comes from Bordetella sp., assembly GCA_017308115.1. Classification (GTDB taxonomy): domain Bacteria; phylum Pseudomonadota; class Alphaproteobacteria; order Caulobacterales; family Caulobacteraceae; genus Brevundimonas. Next base: position 2,150 of record JAFKFS010000020.1, on the reverse strand, counting down.
CGGCCTACTGGATCTATCAGCGGATGATGGGCGGGCCGGTGAAGACGCTGGACGCCCTCGCCTCGGGCGCGCGCGCCGTGCCGATCCGCCTGGATTACGTCCCGCCCGCCCCGGCGCCGCTGCAGGTGGCCGAGGCCGTGCTGGGCGGCGGCTCGCGCTGAGACCTGGGGCTCAGAGCATCAGGGACGCCAGCGAGGCCCAGACCAGGGCCAGGACGACCGCCGCCAGGGCATAGGCGCGCGCCGTGCGCGCCCAGTCGGTGTTCCTGCTGATCGTACGCATGGGTCGGCCCCTCCGAGAACAGGCTGGACTGTAAGCCCCCTCTCTTAAACCCGCGTTCTCAGGATCGGTTAATCAAGGTTGGATGACAGCGCCGCCGCCTCCCACTCGCGGAAGTGCGGCTGGTCCAGCAGGGCGGCGACATAGGCGGCGGCCGTCCCCTCGTCGCCATGGGCCGACAGGTCGATCTGATAATGACGCACCCGCGCCGCCACGGGGGTGAAGAAGGCGTCGGCGATCGACCACGCGCCGAACAGCCACGGCCCGTCCGCGCCGAAACGGCCGCGCATCTGCGTCCACAGTTGGACCAGCCGCGCCAGCTCCCGGTCCAGGCCCGGATCGGACGGCGCGGGGCTGCGCCCCTCCCCGGCCATCGGGCGGTCCGGCCCCATGCCGCACAGGTCGCGCAGGGCGGAAAAGCCGGAATGCATCTCGGCCGCCGCCGAGCGGGCCAGGGCGCGCGCGGTCGGGTCGACCGGCCACAGCTTCGCCTCGGGATAGCGTTCGGCCGCCCATTCGCCGATCGCCAGGGTGTCCCAGATCGTCTCGCCCCCGACCTTCAGCAGCGGCACGAAGCCCGAAGGCGACAGACGGCGCAACTCGGCCTTTTCAGCCTCGGAGCGGTACCAGACCTCGCGCGTCTCGAAGACGGCGCCCGCGCGCCTCAACACCAGCCACGGCCGCAAGGACCAGGTGGAGAAGAGGCGCGGTCCGACGATCAATTCCATGGCGAAGCTCCGAGGCTGTCGCCGTGATTAATGGCTGGAGGCGAGCTTCAGCACAACCAGGCCGCTGACGATCAGGACGGCGCCGATGACGCGCATCGGCGTGACCGGCTCGCCCAGCACCGCGATGCCCACGACGAAGGCCCCGACGGCGCCGATCCCGGTCCAGATCACATAGGCGGTGCCCAACGGCAGGGTCTTCATCGAGATCGACAGCAGGCCGAAGCTGATGATCATGAAACCGAGGGTGCCGATGGTCGGCCAGGGCTTGGTGAAGCCCTCAGAGGCCTTCATCAGAAAGGCCCAGACGATCTCGAACAGACCGGCGAAAAGAAGGAAAATCCAGGCCATGACGTTCTCCCTTGCATGGCGTGCCGGGTCGTCCCGGCGGTCATGCCCATGATTGGGAGAGGTCGTCCTCTGGACACGCCTATCTGGGACAGACGGGTCGGTTGTCAAGGGCGCCGTGATCCCGGCGCCCCCGCTTCGCCCTCATCGCATCACCCGCAGGGTCACGCCCACCGTGCGCGGCGCCCCCAGGAAGGCGCCCAGCGTCCCCGTCTGGAACGGTGCGCCGAAGGCCACCTGGCGATAGTCCTGATCGAACAGATTGCGGCCCCACAGCTCGACGCTCCAGGCGTCGTCGCGCGCCAGGGCGACCCGGCCGTCGATCAGCCAGAAGCCCGGCTGGCTCTTGGCCGGATCGAGATCCGAGCCGGTGTTGTATTCCGACGAATATTTGGCCGCCAGCGTCACCCGACCGGTCAGCCCCGCCGCCATCGGCCGCTCATAGGTTCCGGCCAGCGATCCGCTCCACAGGGGGGCGAAATTCATCCGCCTGCCCGCCAGCAGCGGCAGGCCCGGCACGGCGTCGTCGCCGTACTCCGTCTGGGCGTAGGTCAGGCCGCCCTGCAGCGACAGGCCCTCGAACGGCAGCAGCATGAAGTCCGCCTCGACGCCCTTGGCCCGCACCTGCGGGATGGAGCGGACCAGGAAGGTCGTGCCCAGGAAGGTGTTCAGCTGGAAGTCGTCATAGGTCTGGCGAAAGGCGGCGGCCGAGACCAGCAGGCGCCGGTCCAGCATCACGCTCTTGATCCCCGCCTCGAAGGCGTCGGCGCTCTCGGCCGGGAAGGCGCGCGAGGCGTC
>JAFKFS010000006.1 GCA_017308115.1 Bordetella sp. | reverse complement strand
CGCCTGAAGCCGCCAGGCCATGAGGCGCAGCAACAGCTCCGGCGAGCGATGACGCGGGTGCGGCGGACCGAAGGTCCTGTCAGGTTAAGTGGCCCGAGGTCAGAAGCCCCCTGCCTCCGCTCGGCTCATGCCGTGGCCGCCGCCCACGCTGCGTCGGCTTCGGCGCGGAAGCGGCGAAGGGTTGGTCGGCTGATCAGATGGCGTTGGACGTTGAAGGTGTTGTAGATCCCGGCGTGTGTGGTGAGGAACCTCTGGGCAGAGGCCTGGGATTTAAAGCCCTGCTGCTGTCGTTCTCGTCGTCGGATCGGAAGGTGGGAGTTCTCAATCCTATTGTTCTCGCGGAGCCGGCCAGGTTGGTGGAGGTGGCCGAGCCCCAACTCCCGAAGCGCCGCCCCATATGACGCCAGGCCGTCCGTGGTGATCCGCTCAGGCTCAACGGGCTGATTTCGCAGGAGCCGACCGATCAACTTCAGTGCAGCCTCATTGTCCCGCCGTCGCTGGACGACGACGTCAAGAACCTCGCCTTCGTCGTCGACCGCTCGCCAGAGATACATGCGTCGCCCGCCGATCCAGCACACCACCTCATCCAGATGCCAACGCGGCGACGGCGCCGGTCGCCGCTTCTTCAAACGCCTCGCGATCAGCGGCCCGAACTTTCGGGTCCAGCATCGGACCGTCTCGTAGCTGACCGCGATCCCCCGCGCTGCGAGCATTTCCTCCACGTCGCGCAAGCTCAAGCTGAACCTGAAATACAGCCACACCGCATGGCGGATCACATCCGCCGGGAAGCGGTGGCGCTTGAACGATAGCGGCTTCATGAAACGCGTCCCCGATCAGCCATTTACGCCGACCTTCAGTGGAGACAAGTTAGCGTTAGACTGACAGCACCGTCCTGAGCCTAGCGATGGACGTCGCCAGCGAACATGTGGCCGAACTGATTCCACCACAGGCGAACAGTTGACAGCACCGGCCGTCGCCGCGTCAGAGCACAATATCAAGCAGGGGAGTGAACTGTTGGCCGCCGTGCATGTCGCGTTCGAGAATGCCGCCTTGGGCCCGGTCTCGGGGATAGGAGAACTTTATCACCGAAAGGTCCGGCACGTCGATGCGTTTGACGCTGTCCGCACGGAGGTTCAGGTGCGCGGCGACGCTGGCGGCGCTCAGCCCGGAACTGTCGCGATGGTCGCGGAAAGCGTCCGGGCTTTCGAAGAACACGTCAACCGTGATCCAGAAGGGACCTGCTGCTTTGGAGCGGACGTATCGGCATACTTCGTTAAGCTTGGGCATGGAACGCGGCTCCAGCGTCTTGGTTGGGGATGACGAAATCGATGCGGACTCGCTCCAGGCCGTCCCGCGTCTCGATCACGTGATTGAGGACGAATTGATATGTCTGGCCCAGTTCGATCTCAGCAGGAGAGAAGGGGAAGCCGTAGCTGGGCAACTCCTTCTCGGGCCGGAGGGGGAAGTGAAAGAAGTAGGGATTGCAAATCTTGGCGATCCGAAGGGCCAGAGCCTGGCTTTCGGCGGTCGCCACCAGCAGTAGGCCGATCTCGCGCGGCGGGGGGCCGCCGGCGACCGGCAGACCCGAGACTGCATTCCAACCATAGGGGCGCAGCGACAAGTCGAACACCCCGGCGGCGTCACCGAGTACATGGATCACTCGCTCAACCAGAGTCGCGTGCATGGCGGTGAGGAAGGAATCCAGGTCGGCCAGTACCTCGGGATCGGTGATGCCAATCAGCATGATTGTCTGGAATGGTCCGCGCGCGGCGCCTTCCAGCTTCATGGTGTAGGCGCCCTCGATGAAACGCGATCCCGTCACCCGGACCACTCGGTCATTCACGGCCGTATATTGGGCCGCAGTCACGTTCAGGACGCCGCCAGGTTCAGGCAGCAGATAGGGATCGCTGTTCTCATACAACATATGGGCCGAAACTGTGTAAGGCGTGCACCGGTTGGAGGCGCTCAGCGGCTCGATCTCGAAGGCATCCGCCTCGACCCGGATGACCACTCCGCCGTCGAACGGGGTGACAGTGCATAAACCGCCGCACTCGGCGATTTTGCCCGCATGCCAGGCCGGGCCGAGGCCCGCGCCTCGCATGATAGGTACAGCCGCAATCACGGCGGTGTCCGTAGTCCGGCCGCCCAGAACGATATCCGCGCCGTCCTTCAAGGCCGCGATGTAGGGCTCGGGCCCCATCAGGGCGACGATGTGTTCGCAGCGCTCGACGACCTCGGGTTCAAGCACGCCGAGGGGCGCGAGCGGATGCACCCGTTGCGCCCGGATGTCCTCCAGCACAGCCGACTGGGTCTGTTCCGAATAGAGGGTCGCGATCCGGGGGCTGACTCCCAGCTCCCCGCAGAGCTCCAGTACGATATCCCGCGTCCAGTCGACCGCAGCATCACAGCCCGAGGTGCCGCATGAGCCCACCAAGAGCGGCACGCCCCACTTGGCCTGGGCCGCGACTAGCAGTTTGAGGTCAGCCTTCACGGCGTCTCGGCTGTATTTGGACAGGCCGGTCGCCAGCGCGGCCGGACCGCTATCGGTCGAACCCGCATCCATGGCCATGGCATGAGCGCCCGCCGCGAGACCCGCCTCGAGATGTTCGTACTTGATGCCGGCGCCGAGAGCGCCCACCGGCACGACGATGACAATAGGCTGATCAGTGAGCAACAGACGATCCTTGGACGGAGGGCAGAGGGATGCCGGAGGCGGTCAAGGGGATCGCTCCGGTAAGAATGGCAGAGATGACCAGCAGGGCGGCTAGGCCGGCGGCCCATTTCAAGGCGAAGCGCTGCAAGGCCCCGATTTCAACGTCGAGCATTCCCACGACGAGATACACGGCCGCAACGAGCGGGCTCAGTGCGTGCAGGTTCTGACCGAGCAGGCTGGCCCGCCCAATCTCGACGGCGCTGACACCATAGTGGGCGCCGGCCTCGGCGATCACCGGCACGATGCCAAAATAGTAGGCGTCGTTGGACATGAAGAATGTCAACGGTCCGGCGGCGACAGCGGTGATCACCGCCAGGTGTCGGCCCATCGAAGGCGGCACGACCGAGACGAAGCTCTCCCCCATCGCCCGAACCATTCCCGTCCCGTCCAGTATCCCTGTGAACACGGCCGCAGCGAAGATCAGCAGGATAATCGGCAGGATATTGGCGCCGTGGGCGGCGATGCGCAGCCGCTGAACCCCGATCTGAGGATAGTTGACGGTTAGAGCGACGACCAAACCGACCATGAACACGATCGGCAGGGGGGCGACATGGACCACCGCCGCGACCAGCACAGCCAGGGTGATAGCCAAGTTGAGCCAGAACAGGCGCGGCCGCGCCAGACCGGTGCTGGCCTCGCGCAATTCCTCGGGGTTGGCAGTGAAGGCCAGGTCCTTGATCACGCCCAGGCGATGGCGTTCCCTGCCTCCCAAGTACCATGCTAGGGCGACCACCCCGACGGCGCTGACAAGCATGGCTGGTATCAGGGGCAGGAATATATCGTTCACGTCGACTAGGAGCGCGGCCGCGACGCGCGGCGTCGGCCCGCCCCAGGGCGCGATGTTGATCAGCCCGTTCGCTGCGCCGAGCAGCAGGCCCAGGATCAGGGGGTTCATTCCCAGCCGTCGATAGATCGGCAGGAAGGCAGTGATGGTGACCAAGGCCGTCGTGGCTCCATCCCCGTCGAGAGAAACGATCAAGGCCACGATGGCGGAGCCGACCGCCACCTTTTGCGGATCTCCGCCGACGGCTTGGACGACCCGCCGCACCATGGGATCGAACAGGCCCGCATCAATCATGATGCCGAAATAGAGCACCGCAAAAAGCAGGGCGGCGGCTGTCGGGGCCAGTTTGACGACCCCGTTCATGATCATGCCGCTTACCTCGCCACCAAAGCCGGACATAAGGGCGACGACGATGGGGACGGCAATCAGGGCGACCACGGCAGAGGCGCGCTTGGTCATGATCAGGGTCATGAAGGCGGCGACCATGCTGAAGCCGAGCCAGGCGAGCATAGTCTGGCTCATGGCGTGACGATCTCTTCGAAACCGTACAGGCTCGCAGCGTTATCGACGAGAATGCGCGACCGAACGGCTTCGTCGTCGGTCCATTCGGTCAGGAGGTCGAACAGTCGCGCATCATCCGGCGGGTGGCTCAACTCGGTGGCATGTGGCCAGTCGCTGCCCCAGACCAGACGTTCAGGCGCGGCGGCCACGAAGGCTCGGGCGATCCGCGAAGCGTCGGCGTAATCCGGGGGGCCGAGGCGGGTGTTTAGGTAGGCGCCGGTCAGCTTGGCCCAAGCCTTGTCGCGATCAATCAGGTCGCAGATCACGCCGAAGGCCGGATGATCCGGCCCCTGCTCGGGTGGAAGGCGCCCCATGTGGTCGAACACGATGGGACAAGGCAGTTCGCCCAGCATCTGCGCCGCATCGACGATCTGGTCGCCCATGGCGTGGATCTGCACATGCCAGCCCAAGTCAGCGATGCGGCGGGCCAAGGGCGTGATCATTTCCATGGTGGTGAAGGCGTCGGCGGGATTCCAGACACTGAACCGCAGGCCCCGGACACCGCCTTCGTCGAGCCGGCGCAGCTCGCCTGGGGAGACTTCCGGGGTCACCACGCCTATGCCCCGGCCATTCGGACCCAGCTGCGTGATAGCGTCCAACAGGGCGGCATGATCGACGCCGTGCAGCTTGGTCTGGACGATCACGGCGCGGCTGACCCCCAATCGACGCTGCAGCAGCCGATAGTCGGCCAACGTCGCACCGGCATACGCCGCCGGCATATCTGACCGGAACCGCCGATCGGCGATGTGCAGATGCGCATCGCACGCGTTCGCCGGCGCCGACGACAGCGGCGGCTCGACCCCAGCCGAGTGCGGCACAACGGTTAGCGCCTGAGCCGTCGCCAAGGCGGGGGCGGCCACCGTCGCCGCGAGGGCGGCGGAGCCCGCCGCCTCGATCAGGCTGC
>JAFKFS010000072.1 GCA_017308115.1 Bordetella sp. | reverse complement strand
CGACGATCAGGAGCGGCTGCTGAAGCAGCTTCTGGAAGCGGCCAACATCGATACCAAGCGGTTCACGCCCAAGTCGCTGGCCCATATGATCGACCACTGGAAGAACCGCGGCTGGACGCCCGACAAGCTGCCGCCGGGCGAGGACTTCGCCAACGGCAAGGGTCCGGCGTTGTACGCGGCCTATCAGGCGCGGCTGGCGACGCTGAACGCCTGCGATTTTGGCGACCTGCTCCTGCACAACATCACCATCCTGTCGAAACACGCTGATCTGGCAGAGGAATATCGTCGGCGGTTCCGCTACATTCTGGTGGACGAGTACCAGGACACCAACGTCGCCCAGTATCTGTGGCTGCGGCTGCTGACCTCCTCGACCGGCAATGTCTGCTGCGTCGGCGACGACGATCAGTCGATCTACGGCTGGCGCGGGGCCGAGGTGGACAACATCCTGCGCTTCGAGCGCGACTTCCCCGGCGCCAAGGTCATCCGGCTGGAGCGCAACTATCGCTCGACCAAGCACATCCTGGGCGCGGCCTCGGCCCTGATCGCGGCCAATCAGGACCGTCTGGGCAAGACCCTGTGGACCGAGGACGACAGCGGCGACAAGGTGCGGGTGCGCGGCGTCTGGGACGGCGAGGCCGAGGCCCGCCTGATCGCCGACGAGATCGAAACCGCGCGCAAGCAGGGCATGAATTACAAGGACATGGCCGTCCTTGTTCGCGCGTCATTCCAGATGCGGGCGTTTGAAGAACGCTTCCTGATGCTGGCCATTCCCTATGTCGTCATCGGCGGGCCGCGCTTCTTCGAGCGGGCGGAAATCCGCGACGCCCACGCCTATCTGCGGCTGATCCAGTCCGAGGACGACGATCTGGCGTTCGAGCGCATCGTCAACGTCCCCAAGCGCGGCATCGGCGACACCTCGGTCCAGAAAATCCTGCACATCGCGCGCGAGAACGGCGTCTCGGCCATGCGGGCGGTGCGTCACCTGATCACGACCGACGAGCTTCAGGCCCGCACCCGCACGCCGCTAGCCAACTTCGTGCGCGATCTGGACCGCTGGCGCGACCTGATGGCGATGGGCACGCCGCACTGGCAGGTGACGGAGACCCTGCTGGACGAGAGCGGCTATACCGCCATGCAGAAGGCCGACCGCACCAGCGGCCAGACGCGCTTGGACAACCTGAAGGAACTGACCCAGTCGATGCAGCAATTTGAGACGCTGCAGGCCTATCTGGAGCACGTCTCGCTGGTCATGGATCTGGAGCGCCGCGACGAGAACGCCGACGGGTCGGGCTCGGTGCAGATCATGACCCTGCACGGCGCCAAGGGGCTGGAGTTCCCGCTGGTCTTCCTGCCCGGCTGGGAGGAAGGGGTCTTCCCCAGCCAGCGCAGCATCGACGAGAAGGGTCTGAAAGGGCTCGAGGAGGAACGCCGCCTCGCCTACGTCGGCGTCACCCGCGCCAAGCAGGACGCGCGCATCAGCTTCGCCGCCAACCGCATGGTCTATGGCCGCTGGACCTCGCAACTGCCCAGCCGCTTCGTCGATGAACTGCCGATCGCCCACGTCGAGCCGCAGTCGGACACCGGCTATTACGGCGCCTCGACCGGCATGAAGGAGGCCAAGAGCCGCTGGGACGACGCCCCCTCCTTCGCCGGCGGCTATTCCAGCCCCGGCTGGAAACGCGCCCAGACCTATACCGCCGCCCAGACGCCCAAGCCCGCCTACGCCCGCCGCGCCGTGATCGAGGGCGAAGGCCGGCTGATCGCCACGGCCGATCCCAAGGCGGCGTCCGGCTGGGCGCGCGGCGACCGCGTCTTCCACCAGAAGTTCGGCTATGGTCAGGTCCGGGCGGTGGAGGGCAACAAACTGGTCGTGAACTTCGACAAGGCGGGCGAAAAGAAGGTCATCGACACCTTCGTCGAGAAGGCGTGACGCGGGCCGTCGCCCTCTCCCGTCACGATCCCGACGCCCCCTCCCTGTGGGAACAGGCGGCGGCGGGGTTGATCCTGGCGCTGTTGTCCGGCGCCCTGCTGGGTCCGATCTTCGCGCCGCAACAGCAGGAGACGCCGGTGCTGCGGCTGATCTGGCCGCCGGTCTATCTACTGATCCTGGGCCTGAGCGGGTTTCGCGCGCGCCGGATGGCGGCGGCCTGGCCCGCCTTCATCCCCCTGCTGCTGATGGTCGCCCTGGCTCTGGCCTCCAGCCTGTGGTCCCAGGCGCCGGAAGTGACCGAACGTCGCGTGCTGGCTCTGGGGCTGACCGGCGTCTTCGCCATCTATCTGGGCGCCGTATTCCGTGGGGTCGCCCTGCCCCGGATGCTGACCGTGACCTCCCTGGCGCTCGGCGTCGGCAGTCTGATCTCCGTCTTCGTCTTCCCCGGCTTCGGCATCCATCACGACGTCAACGCCGGCATGTGGCGAGGCGTCTGGTACGAGAAGAACCAGCTCGGCATGCTCATGTCCGTCGGCGTCATCGCGGCGGCCGCCCTGTTCGCCGCGCCGCAGGAAGCGAAGGACAGGCCGCTGGCCCTGGCCGCTCTCGGCGTCTGTGTCCTGGCCCTCCTGGGGTCTCAGTCAAAGACCGCGCTGATCATGGCGCTGCTGGGGGGCGGGTTGGTCGTTTTCTGCGGCCTGATCAGGCGCATGGGACCGGTGTTCGGCGTCATCTCGATCTGGTGCCTGGGCGTCGCCCTCGGCGCAGGACTGTGGATCTGGAGCGAATTCTCCGTCCAGATCCTGGCCCTGTTCGGCAAGGACCCCAGCCTGACCGGCCGAACCGAAATCTGGGAAGCCATCTCCCGCATGGCCGAGCGCAAACCCTGGCTGGGCTACGGCTACAGCGCCTTCTGGCTGCCGTCCTCCGAGCCGATGGAGTGGATTCGCCATGAGACGGGCTGGCGCGTGCCGTCCGCTCACCAGGGCTGGCTGGACCTGCGCGCAGAGCTGGGCTGGGCGGGCGTCAGCCTGGTCGGCGCCGTCGTCGCCCTGACCGCAGCGGCCGTGCTGTGCCGCCTGCCCGGCCTGGGACGGCGCGAGGGATACTGGAGCCTGGCCTGGCTGGCGGCCTTCCTGCTGCTCAGCCTGTCGGAAAGCGTGCTGCTGCGCCACCAGGACCTGCCCTGGACCCTGTTCATGGCGCTGATGGCGCGTAATCTGATCCCGGCCCGAGCGCCCTGATCCCTGATCCGCCGGATTGACGCGGGCCTTGCCCCCGCCGTCTTCGAAGCCTACCAGACCCTGCCCCGAATCGCCGCAAAATGCCCTGATGGACGACCTGTTTTCCAACCTCGACGACGCCGAACCGGCCAAGCCCGCCGCCCCCGCACCCGCCCTCCCGGCGGCGACGCCTCCGGCTGCGGCCCAGCCCGCTCCCCAGCCGGTGCATGAGCCGAAGGTCGAGCTGTCGTCCCACGCCAGCGCCGCAACGGCCGCCGCCACCGGCTATTCCGCCTCCTCGATCGAGGTGCTGGAGGGGCTGGAGCCTGTCCGCAAGCGTCCCGGCATGTATATCGGCGGCACCGACGAACGCGCCCTGCACCACCTGTTCGCCGAAGTCCTCGACAACGCCATGGACGAGGCCGTCGCCAAGCACGCCAAGCTGATCACCGTCGATCTGGACGCCGAGGGCTATCTGTCGGTGCGCGACGACGGACGCGGCATCCCGGTCGATCCCCATCCCAAGCACCCCGGCAAGTCGGCGCTGGAAGTCGTCATGACGGTGCTGCATTCGGGCGGCAAATTCTCGGGCAAGGCCTATGAGACCTCGGGCGGCCTGCACGGCGTCGGCGTCTCGGTCGTCAACGCCCTGTCGGAACGCCTGGACGTCACCGTCTGGCGCGACGGCTTCGAATGGCGCCAGTCCTTCAGCCGGGGCCACGTCCAGGGCCCGATCCAGCAGGTCGGCCCGTCGAAGAAGAAGGGCACCCTGATCCGGTTCAAGCCGGACGAGCAAATCTTCGGCGTCGGCGCGGCCTTCAAGCCCGCCCGCCTGTTCCGCATGACGCGGGCCAAGGCCTATCTGTTCCGCGGCGTGGAAATCCGCTGGACCTGCGCCCCGGAACGCATCACCGACCAGACGCCCGCACAGGCCACCCTGCACTTCCCCGGGGGCCTGGCCGACGCCCTGGCCGAGCGCGTGGGCGAGATCGAGACCGTCACCCCCGTCTTCGCCGGGCGCGTCGAGCGCAAAGGCGAGGCCGGCGCCCTGGAATGGGCCGTCACCTGGTCGCCGATCGGCTTCGGGGACGCCGACAGCTTCGTCGCCTCCTACTGCAATACCGTCTCGACCCCCGACGGCGGCACGCATGAGGCGGGCTTCCGCGCCGCCCTGGTCAAGGGGCTGAAGGCCTATGGCGAGCTGACGAACGAGAAGCGCGCCGCCCAGATCACGGCCGAGGACGTCATCGCCAACGCCGGCGCCCTGATCTCCATCTTCATCCGCAACCCGGAATTCCAGGGCCAGACCAAGGACCGCCTGTCCTCGCCCGAGGGTGCGCGCCTGGCCGAACAGCTCCTGCGCGACCCCTTCGACCACTGGCTGACCGAAAGCCCGAAACAGGCCAACGCCCTGCTCGGCTTCGTCATCGACCGCGCCGAGGACCGCCTGCGCCGCCGCAAGGACAAGGAGGTCCAGCGCGCCGCCGCCACGCGCAAGCTGCGCCTGCCCGGCAAGCTGTCCGACTGCAGCCGCCAGGCCGCCGAGGGCACCGAACTGTTCATCGTCGAAGGCGACTCGGCCGGCGGCTCGGCCAAACAGGCGCGCGACCGCACGACCCAGGCCATTCTGCCCCTGCGCGGCAAGATCCTGAACGTCGCCTCGGCCACGGCGGACAAGCTGCGCGCCAACGTCGAGCTGACCGACCTGATGCTGGCCCTGGGCGTGCAGGCGGGCAGCCGCTTCAGCGTCGACGACCTGCGCTATGAGCGCGTGGTCATCATGACCGACGCCGACGTCGACGGCGCCCACATCGCGGCCCTGCTGAT
>JAFKFS010000071.1 GCA_017308115.1 Bordetella sp. | reverse complement strand
CAGCTCCGCCTCGAAGGCGTAGAGGGCGATCAGGTCCGTCCGCCTCTGTTCGTCGGCGACGAACCGGCTTGCCAGCCAGCGGTCGAGATCGGCGGCGCGGACCTGGGCATCAAGATCAACAGTCATGGCGACAGGCCCTTCGACCATTGACGCGCCCGCATCAAGCCCAAGAACGCACACGGCCCGCCTCCCTTTCGGAAGACGGGCCGTGGTTCAGACGCAGGCGACGCCTTTACGGGCGGCTGGCCATGCCAAACTTGACCGGAGTCGTGTCCGCCTTGCCGCCGCCGCTGCGATCCACGCCCCACAGCAGGATGATCGGCGCGCCCACATAGATGGACGAGAAGGTGCCGATGATCACGCCGAAGGCCAGGGTGATGGAGAAGCCGCGCAGGGCCTCGCCGCCGAAGACGGCCAGGACGATCAGGACGATGACGGTCGTCACACCGGTGATGATGGTCCGCGACAGGGTCTCGTTGATCGACAGGTCGATCACCTCGCGCAGGGGCATGACCTTGTACTTGCGCAGGTTCTCCCGCAGGCGGTCGAACACGACGACGGTGTCGTTCATCGAATAACCGATGACCGTCAGCAGGGCCGCGACCAGGTTAAGGCTGAACTCCATGCGCAGGGCCACGATCAGACCGAAGGTCAGGGCCACGTCGTGCAGCAGGCCCGCCACGGCGCCGATGCCGAACTGCCACGGGAAGCGGAAGGCGATGTAGAGGAACATCAGCACCACGGCCACGACCAGGGCCAGGACGCCGTTGGTCAGCAGTTCGCCCGACACCTTGGAGCCCACGACGCTGACGCCGGAATAGGCGACCTCGCCCACGGCCTGGCTGATGGCGCCTTCGACCTTCTGGACGACGGCGGTCTGATCCTCGTTCGCAGGCACCTGGAAGCGGACGATGGCGGTCGAGCCGTCATCCAGGTTGGTGTCGCGCCGGGCGATGCCCTGCACCTGGACGTCGCCCAGATCCAGGCCGCTGACGGCGCCGCGCAGCTTGTCCAGCTCCAGGACCTGGCCGGCGGGCTTGGCGACTTCCATCGAGGCGCCGCCCCGGAAGTCGATGCCCAGGTTCAGACCCGGATAGAAGCAGCCGATGATCGCCGCCACCGTCAGGATCGCCGACATGACGGCGAAACCCTTGGCGTATTTGACGAACTGGAAGTTCGTCTTGTGCGGCAACAGTTTGATAATGGGCCAACCGTTCATCGACATCACTCCGCGATCGGCAGTTTCTTCGGCTTGGCGATCTTGAGCCAGTAGCCGAGCAGGACTTGGGCCGTCAGCACCGAGGAGAAGACGGAGGTGAAGACGCCGATGGTCAGGGTCCAGGCGAAGCCGCGAACAGGACCGGCGCCGAACATGAACATGATGACGGCCGCCACCAGGGTGGTCAGGTTGGCGTCGATGATGGTGCCCATGGCGCGGTTGAAGCCCGCGTCCATCGACGCCACCACGGAGCGGCCCTGACGCGCCTCATCGCGCATCCGCTCATAGATCAGCACGTTGGCGTCGACGGCCACGGCGAAGGTCAGGATCAGACCGGCGATGCCCGGCAGGGTCAGGGTGGCCTGGGTCAGCGACATGGCCGCCACGATCAGGATGCCGTTGAGGATCAGGCCGATCACCGAGATGCCGCCGAACAGGAAGCCGTAGGCCAGGATCATGAAGACCACGATGACCACGAAGCCCAGAGCGGTCGACAGGGCGCCCGCGGCTACGGCGTCGGCGCCCAGCTCGGCGGTGACGACGCGGCGTTCCTCGACCTTCAGCGGCGCCGGCAGGGCGCCGCCGTTCAGCAGGTTCACCAGCTCCGACGCCGAGGCGATGGTGAAGTTGCCGGTGATCTGGCCTCGTCCGCCGGTGATGGCGGACTGGATGGTCGGCGCCGAGATGACCTTGCCGTCCAGGATGATGGCGAAAGGCTTGCCCAGGTTCTGGGCCGTCGCCTCGCCGAAGCGACGCGAGCCCTGGCTGTCGAACTGGAAGTCGATGGCCGGGCGGTTGTTCTGGTCGGAACCGACGCCGGCGCGGGTCAGGTTCTCGCCCGAGACCAGGATGCGGCGCTTGACCAGGTAGGGGGTGCCGGCGTCGTCCACCAGCAGTTCGGCGTCAGGCGGCACGCGGCCCGCCAGGGCGTCGTTCAGCCCTGTGGGCGAGGTGTCGACCATCTGGAAGGTCAACTGGGCCGTGCGGCCCACCAGCCGCTCCAGCTCGGCCGGATCGCTCTGGCCCGGCGCCTGGATCACGATCCGGTCGGCGCCCTGGCGGGTGATGGCGATTTCCTTGGTGCCCGAGCTGTCCAGACGGCGACGAACCACCTCGATCGACTGATCGACGGCGGTCGCGCCCATGCTGGCCAGAGCCGCGTCGGTGAAGGCGTAGCGGATGCGACCGCCGCCCAGCTTGGTCGCCACCCGGTCCGGCTGGCCGGTCGGGCCCACGCCCTGCTGGGCCATGGTGCGCAGGGTGTTGAAAGCCGTGTCATAGGCCGCGCCTTCGGCGACGGTCACGACGACGCCACCCGCCTCGCGCTGCATGCCCGCGATGTTGACCTGGTCTTCGCGCAGGGACACCCGGACGTCTTCCATCAGGTTGGAAATGCGCTTGGCCCGCATTTCGGGCACATCGACCTCAAGCAGGAGGTAGGAGCCTCCCTGAAGGTCCAGGCCCAGGTTCAGGCCGTTGCTCGGCAACCAGCCGGGCAGAGCCTCGCGCTGCGCGGGCGACAGCACGCTCGGATAGGCCAGGAACAACCCGAGGACGAGCGACAGCACGACCAGGGTGATCTTCCAGCGTGAAAGCTGAATCATGTCTCGGTTCTCTTCAGGGCCGGCGCGCGCCGCGCCGGGGCGAGGCTATCAGCCCTTGTCGTTAGCGGCGATGGCGGTGCGGTTGCGCACCTCGGCGATCATCGCCTTGACCACGCGGACGTTCACGCCCTGCGAAATCTCGACCATGGCCTCGGCGTCCTCGACGCGGGTGACCTTGCCGACCATGCCGTTGGACAGGACGACTTCGTCGCCGCGCTTGACGCCGGCGATCAGGGCCTGGTGCGCCTTCATCCGCTTTTGCTGCGGACGGATCATCAGGAAGTAGAACAGGATGAAGATCGCGACGATCGGCGCGATCTGGATGACAAGGGCCATCAGGCCGCCGTCTTGGGCTGCAGGCATTTGGGACTCCCCGACGCGGGCCGCGCCTTCATCGGGGGCCCATCAGAAACAAGGCGCGGAACCTAGGGCGCGCCGCGCCGATTTGCAACGCGACCCGATGACGAGTCTGGACGAGCGCCTCCGAACGTCGCCGCCCGGACACGCCCTGCCGGGGTTTCAGCGCGGCAGGACCGTCAGCGGGTCCAGGGCGACCGGATCATCGCCGCGCATCCGGCGCACTTCATAGTGGATGGACGGGCGGCCGTCTCCGGCGGTCAGGCCCACCGTGCCGATCGACTGCCCGGCGCGGACCTGGGCCCCGTCGCGCACCGTGGCCGAGCCCAGATGGCCGTAGACCGTGCGCCATCCGTCGCGGTGGACGATCAGCACCGTCAGCCCCTGCCCCACGATGTCGTCGCCGACATAGGCCACCGTGCCGTCGGCCGAAGCCTTGACCTCGGTTCCGGCGGGCGCCCCGATGTTGACGCCGTTGTTGCGCTCTCCCATGCCCACGGGACCGAACCGACGCAGGATGTCGCCGCGCACCGGCCATTGCAGGGCCAGGGCCTGGCCGAGGCTCGCGGCGCTTCCCGCAGGGGTCGTCGCGGCGGGGGCGCGCGACGGAGGCGGCAGGGGCGCGTTGCCGCTGGGCGGCGGCGGAGGCGGCGGCGCCATCCCGCCGTTGGGCGTGCGAACCCCGACCGGCGAAGGCCCGGTCGCATAGGGGTCGGAGCCCCCGTCCACCGCGCTGTCCGGCAGGAGGATGCGCTGCCCCGCCGTGATGGCGCCGCGCGGCCCCAGGCCGTTCAGATCGATCAGAATCTGCACCGGCGTGCGGAAACGGCGCCCGACGCCGGAAATGGTGTCCCCGGGCTGGATCACATAGGTCGCGCCCGCCTTGGCCGGATCGCCCGCGGCGGGCGGCGGCGTCACCGTGACCGGCGCTCCCGTCGAGGGATAGGCCGGTCCGCCCGCGGGCGGCAGGCCGCCCCCTTCGATGCTGCCGGCCGGCGCGCGCGGGCCGTCCTGGACCGGCGGCGGCGCCGTGGGCTGCGGCTGCGTCACCGGGCCCTGATAATAGGGATTGTTCGAATAGGCGCCGGCCGTGGCGCCCTGGGCCGTGGCGCCCTGGGACGGGAAGCTCTGGGCCTGCCCCTGCCCCGCTTGCGGATAGGCGCCCGGCGTCGTCGGTCGGGTCGAGTAGCGCGGCTCGCTCGGATAGGTCGAACACGCCGTGAGCGCGAGCGCCCCGCCGACGACCGTCGCCGCCCTGATCCAGCCCGTGAAGCCGCTCATGCGTCTCTCCGTATTAACCCTGATTCAGCCTTGGAGGCCGGTGTGCCCCGGACCGCCGCCGAATCCAACCCGGCAACCCGCGCAAAAGTGGGGCGGAAAGGTTAATGGAGCGGTGAGATTCCGCCGCTCACCCTTCTTTCGCCGTGCCTTCGACCAGGGGCACGAAGCGGACCTCGCACAGGCTTTCGCGCTGGAAGCTGCCGTCCGGCTGGCCGGTGTAGCGGTTCAGCATCTGCACCGAGGTGCGGCCTACCGGGGCGACCAGGACGCCGCCCGGCTTCAGCTGTTTCAGCAACTCCGTAGGCTCGTGCGGCGAGGCCGCCGTCACCATAATCCGGTCGAACGGCGCCTGTTCCGGCCAGCCCCGCCCGCCGTCGCCATGACGGGTGAAAACATTGTCGATGCCGAGGATTTTCAATCGGTTCTCATCCTCGGTTAAGAGGCTCTTGTAGCGCGCGACCGAGTAGACGAAGCGGGCCATGCGGCTGAGCACCGCGCACTGATAGTCGCTGCCGGTGCCGAACTCGAGCACGCGGTGACGCGGCT
>JAFKFS010000070.1 GCA_017308115.1 Bordetella sp. | reverse complement strand
GCCCGGCCTCCTCGGCCATGGCGATCACGGTGGGCACTTCAAGCGCGCCGGGCACGGTCACGACGTCGTACTGGACGCCTTGCGCGCGCAGGGCGTCCTTGGCCCATTCCAGAAGGGCGTCGGCCAGATCGTCATAGAAGCGCGCCTCGACGATCAGGACGCGGGTGGGGTCGTTCAAGATTGGTCTTCTCCGTCCATGTCGCGCCAGCCGACGATGCGCAGGCCGTAGCCTTCAAGCGCCGTCGGATTGGGGCGGGTCGAACTCATGATGATCATGTCGCGCACGCCGAGATCCAGCAGGATCTGGGCGCCGACGCCATAGGCTTTGATCGCGCGGTCCCGCGCGGAGGGCTTGTC
Organism: Bordetella sp.; assembly: GCA_017308115.1. Classification (GTDB taxonomy): domain Bacteria; phylum Pseudomonadota; class Alphaproteobacteria; order Caulobacterales; family Caulobacteraceae; genus Brevundimonas. The sequence goes on along the minus strand of JAFKFS010000070.1, from coordinate 4,659 downwards.
GGCGCCGACCAGTCGCTCCGACAGACGGTGCAGGCCCGGATCGCGCAGGAAGACGGCCACGCCGGGGCCTGTATCGGCGCTCAGCGCCTTGAGCGCGCGGGGGATGTAGTCCTGGCGGGTCTCGACATGGCCCAGCAGGTCGGCCGCGAAATCGATCTGGTGCATCCGCACAACAGTCGGCCTGGAGGAATCGATGTCGCCGTGAATCAGGGCGACATGTTCGGCGCCCTCGATGGTGTCCTTATAGACGGCCATGCGGAACGGGCCGCCGTGGACGGTCTCGAACGGCGCGTCCAGCACGCGCTCGACGAAGCGTTCGGTGCGGCGGCGATAGGCGATCAGGTCGGCGATGGTGCCGATCTTCAGCCCGTGCAACTGGGCGAAGGCGATCAGGTCGGGCATCCGCGCCATCGTCCCGTCGTCCTTGATGATCTCGCAGATCACTCCGGCGGGGATCAGGCCGGCCATGCGGCTGATGTCGACGGCCGCCTCGGTATGGCCGGTGCGGACCAGGACGCCGCCGTCGCGCGCGACCAGGGGAAAGATGTGGCCCGGCGAGACGATGTCGTCCGCGCCGCGCGACGGATCGGCCGCGACCTGAACCGTATGGGCGCGGTCAGCGGCGGAGATGCCGGTCGTGACGCCTTCCCTGGCCTCGATCGAGACGGTGAAGGCCGTGCCCATGCTCTCGCGGTTCTCGGCGGCCATGGGCGGCAGACGCAGCTGCTTGGCGCGCTCGGCCGTCAGGGCCAGGCAGACCAGGCCCCGCGCGTGGCGGATCATGAAGTTGATCTGGTCCGGCGTGGCGAACTGGGCCGGAATCACGATGTCGCCCTCGTTCTCGCGATCCTCGGCGTCCACGAGGATGTAGGGGCGGCCGTTGCGGGCGTCCTCGATAATGTCCTCGATCGAGCTGATCGGGCTGTCGGTGTTGTAGACGGCCAGTTTCATCATGCGGTCTCCTGCCACCGCGCGAGATAACGCGCCAGCATGTCGATCTCCAGATTGACCTTTTCGCCGACCTTCAGGCCGCCGAGGGTGGTCGCATCCCAGGTGTGCGGGATGATGTTCACGTCGAAGCGGCGCTCATGCACCCCATTGACCGTCAGGGAAACCCCATCGACCGTGATTGAGCCTTTCGGCGCAATGAATCTGTGCAGGGGTGCGGGCGCCTCGATCACGATGCGGTGCGATCCGCCCTCGGGCGTGATGGACACGACCTCGCCCAGACCGTCGACGTGGCCCGAGACGATATGGCCGCCCAGTTCGTCGCCCAGCTTGGCGGCGCGCTCCAGATTGATCCGGCTGCCCTCGCTCCAGTCGCCCAGCTTGGTCTTGGACAGGGTCTCGCCGGAGACCTCGACGGCGAACCAACCCTCGCCCTTTTCCGTGACGGTCAGGCAGCAGCCCGCGTGGCTGATGGAGGCGCCCAGGTCGATGCCCGCCGTGTCCCACGCGGTCTCGACCTCATAGCGACGGTCGCGGTTGGTTTCACGGACGCTGCGGACGCGGCCGATATCAGTGACGATGCCGGTGAACATGAAAGCTCCGGTCCCTTCGGACCCAAAAAACAGAGTCTGATTAGTCTAATTCGTCTGAAATCGCGCCTGAGGAGGCGTCAGGCGCGGGCGTAGCGTTCCCACAGATCGTCTCCGACAGGCTCGACGCCCAGACGACGGAACTTGGGGGCGTCGGCCAGCTTTGCAAGCGCCAGGGAGGCGACGCAGGGCCGTCCCTCCCCGCCCAGCAGGATCGGCGCACGGAACCACTCGATGGCGTCGACGGCGCCCGCCTGGATAAAGGCGGCGGCGACCCGGCCCCCGCCTTCGATCAGGATGGAGCCGATATTGCGGGCGGTCAGGGCGTCCAGGACGGCGGAAATGGCGGGGCGGCCGTCGCGGGCGGCGACAGCGAGGACTTCGGCTTGCCCAACGGGGTGGGGCGTCGCCGTGGTGAAAATCACGGTGCTTCCGCTGGCGACCTTGGCCGTCGCGGGCGTGCGGAGGCGGCTGTCCAGAACGACTCGTAGCGGGTTCCTTCTCCCCTCGTGGGAGAAGGTGGGCGGCGAAGCCGCTCGGATGAGGGGGACGCCGGATGCGCCCTCATCGTCCGCCGTTTCATATGAGAATACAGCCCCCTCATCCGTCTCGCTACGCGAGCCACCTTCTCCCACGAGGGGAGAAGGAAGGATGCTGGCTTCAGAAGGCAGGCGCACGGTCAGTTCGGGATCGTCGGCCAGCACCGTCTCGACGCCGACCAGAATGGCGTCATGCGTCGCGCGCAGGCGGTGGCCCTGAAGGCGCGCTTCCGGGCCGGTGATCCACTGGCTTTCGCCCGTGGCCGTGGCGATGCGGCCGTCCAGCGAGGTGGCCAGCTTCAGGGTGACGCGCGGACGCATCAGTCCTGGCCGGACTTGGTCTCGTCGAAACCCTCGTCACCGAGGAATTTGGCGAAATCGCTGGTGTGGCGGAAGTCCTTGTAGACCGAGGCGTAGCGGACATAGGCGACCTCATCGACCGACTTCAGCGCCTTCATGATGAAGTCGCCGACGATGTGCGACGGAATCTCCGTCTCGCCCAGGCTTTCCAGCTGGCGCACGATGCGGCTGACCAGCAGCTCCACCTGATCCGGCTGGACCGGGCGCTTGCGCAGGGCGATGCCCAGCGAACGTTCCAGCTTGTCCCGATCGAAGGGGGTGCGGCGGCCGTTCCGTTTCAGGATGACCAGTTCGCGCAGCTGCACCCGCTCGAAGGTGGTGAAGCGCCCGTTGCACTGCGGGCAGGACCGACGGCGCCGGATGGCCGCGCCGTCGTCGGACGGGCGGCTGTCCTTCACCTGGGTGTCGGCGTTCCCGCAGAAGGGGCACTTCATCCGGTCGCTCCCTTAGCGATAGATGGGAAAGCGGTGCGTCAGCTCGCGCACCTGGGCCGCCACGCCCGCGACCACGGCGGGATCGGCTTCATCCCCGCCGTTCATCGAGGAGACGACGTCGGCGATCCAGTGGCCGATCTGCTCGAACTCCGCCACGCCGAAACCGCGCGTGGTGCCCGCCGGCGTGCCCAAGCGGACGCCCGAGGTGACGGTGAAGGGCGCGGTGTCGAACGGCACGCCGTTCTTGTTGCAGGTCATCAGCGCCTTCTCGAGCTCATGCTCGGTCGCCTTGCCGGTCACGCCCTTGGGCCGCAGGTCGACCAGCATCAGGTGGCTGTCGGTGCCCCCCGAGACGATGGCCAGGCCGCGATCGACCAGGACGGCGGCCAGGGCCTGGGCGTTCTTCACGACCTGCTGGGCGTAGAGCTTGAACTCGGGCTTCAGCGCCTCGCCGAAGGCCACGGCCTTGGCGGCGATGACGTGCTCCAACGGGCCGCCCTGCAGGCCGGGGAAGACGGCCGAGTTGATCTTCTTGCCCAGGTCCGCGTCGTTGGACAGGATCATGCCGCCGCGCGGACCACGCAGGGTCTTGTGCGTCGTGGTGGTGACGACGTGGGCGTGCGGGATCGGATCGGGATAGACGCCGCCGGCGATCAGGCCTGCGTAGTGAGCCATATCGACCATCAGATAGGCGCCGACCGAATCCGCGATCTCGCGGAAACGCTTGAAGTCGATGTGACGGCTGTAGGCCGAGGCGCCGGCCAGGATCAGCTTGGGCTTCTCCTTCTGGGCCATTTCGGCGACATGATCGTAATCAATGAGATGATCGTCCTCCTTCACCTTATAGGTGACGGGACGGAACCACTTGCCCGACTGGTTGGCGGGCGAGCCGTGGGTCAGGTGGCCGCCGCAGGCCAGATCCATGCCCAGGAAGGTGTCGCCCGGCTGCAGCAGGGAGAAGAAGACCGCCTGGTTGGCCTGGGCGCCCGAGTGCGGCTGGACGTTGGCGAAGGCGGCGCCGAACAGTTCCTTGGCGCGCTCGCGGGCCAGGTCCTCGGTGATGTCGACGAACTCGCAGCCGCCGTAGTAGCGACGGCCCGGATAGCCCTCGGCGTATTTGTTGGTCAGGACCGAACCCTGCGCGTCCAGCACCGCCTGGGAGACGATGTTCTCGGAAGCGATCAGCTCGATCTGCTCCTTCTGGCGGCCAAGCTCGCCCTGAATGCCCTTGAAGATCTCAGGGTCCGCGTCGGCGAGGCTCTTGGAGAAGTAGGAATCGTGCGTGAAGGCGGTCACAGGCGGCACCCCGAAGGCTGGAAGCGGAAACGGCGCCCCTATCTAGGCCGCGCCGCCGAACACCACAACATCTAGGGGGTCAGCCCTGTGACAACACGCGTTTCAGCTTGGCGATCGCCACCCGCTCCACGGCGCGCGGCTCTGCGGCCGGCCCCATGGCGGAGACTTCCACCCCCGTCGCCGTATGGACGGCGGAGCATTTCACATAGGGGCCGTTGCGGACGAACTCGACGATGACCTCGCCGAGTTCGGGATCGGTCGTCATGCGGCGGCCGGGCGGCGCGCCACATTGCAGTGCGACCAGAGCTTGTCCATCGCCTCGACCAGCCTGTCGATCATGGCGTCGTCATGGTCCGGCGAGGGGGTGAAGCGCAGGCGCTCGGTCCCCTTGGGCACGGTCGGATAGTTGATGGGCTGGACGTAGATGCCGTGCTCTTCCAGCAGCATGTCCGAGATCAGCTTGCAGTGCACCGGATTGCCGACGTGAACCGG
>JAFKFS010000069.1 GCA_017308115.1 Bordetella sp. | reverse complement strand
CCCGGTTCGCCGGACGAGGACGGCGACCGCTTCGTCGAGATCTGGAACAACGTCTTCATGCAGTTCGAGAAGGAGAACGACGAGATCGTTCGCGAACTGCCCAAGAAGTCGGTCGACACCGGCATGGGTCTGGAGCGCATCGCCGCCGTGCTGCAGGGCGTCCACTCCAACTATGAGGTGGACCTGTTCCGCAACCTGATCGCGGCCTCCGAAGAGCTGACCCACACCAAGGCCGAGGGCGAGCGCGCGCCGTCGCACCGGGTCATCGCCGACCACCTGCGCTCGACCGCCTTCCTGATCGCCGACGGCGTGACGCCCTCGAACGAGGGCCGGGGCTATGTCCTGCGCCGCATCATGCGCCGCGCCATGCGCCACGCTCACCTGCTGGGCGCCCAGGACCCGCTGATGCACCGCCTGGTCCCGACCCTGGTCGAGGAGATGGGCGAGGCCTATCCGGAACTGGGCCGCGCCCAGGCCTTCATCGAGGACACGCTGAAGCAGGAAGAGATCCGCTTCCGCACCACGCTGGGCCGCGGCATGAACCTGTTCGATCAGGCGACGACCGGCTTCAAGGCGGGCGACATGCTGGACGGCCAGACGGCCTTCACCCTCTACGATACCTACGGCTTCCCGCTGGACCTGACGCAGGACGAGGCCCGCCGTCGCGGCTTCGCCGTCAACGTCGACGGCTTCGAATCCGCCATGGCCGAGCAGCGCGACCGCTCGCGCGAGCACTGGAAGGGCTCGGGCCAGACGGCCTCGGCCGGCGCCTGGCTGGCCCTGCGCGACCAGCACGGCGGCACCGACTTCACCGGCTATGAGTCCGAGACCGGCGAGGGCAAGGTCATCGCCATCGTCAAGGACGGCGCCGAGGCCCCGTCGGCCGCGACCGGCGAGACGGTCGAGGTCCTGCTGGACAAGACCCCCTTCTACGGCGAAGGCGGCGGTCAGGCGGGCGACAAGGGCGCCTTCGTCTGGAGCGGCGGCGAAGGCCGCGTCCTGGACACCAAGAAGCACGGCGGCGACCTGCACGTTCACACCGTTGAAGTGACCCAGGGCTCGCTGGCGACCGGCGCGGTCGTGACCGCCACGGTCGAGGAAGGTTCGCGCCCGACCACCCGCGCCAACCACTCGGCCGCCCACCTGTTCCACGCCGCCGTCAAGAACGTGCTCGGCCCCCACGTCGCCCAGAAGGGCCAGATGGTCGACGCCGAGCGCATGCGCTTCGACTTCAGCCACAACGCCCCGATGACGGACGAGGAGATCGCCCGCGTCGAGGACGAGGTGAACGCCGTCATCCGCCAGAACGTCCCGGTCACGACCGAACTGATGACGCCCGACGCCGCCATCGCGGCGGGCGCCGTGGCCCTGTTCGGCGAGAAATACGGCGACGAGGTCCGCGTCCTGACCATCGGCCGCGCGCTGAATGGTCCGGGCGCCTATTCGGTCGAACTGTGCGGCGGCACCCACGTCTTCCGCACCGGCGACATCGCCCTGTTCAAGATCGTGTCCGAAGGCGGCGTGGCCGCCGGCGTGCGCCGGGTCGAGGCCCTGACCGGAGACGCGGCCCGCCGCTATCTGCAGGATCAGGCCAACGTCGCCCGTTCGCTGGCCCAGGGCTTCAAGATCCAGCCCGCCGAGGTTCCGGCCCGCGTCGAGGGCCTGCAGGCCTCGGTCAAGACCCTGGAGAAGCAGGTCGCCGACCTGAAGAAGCAGCTGGCCCTGGGCGGCGGCGCAGGCGCCAATGCGGCGCCGGAGGAGATCGGCGGGATCAAGCTGATCGCCCGCGTTCTGGACGGCGTCGATGGCAAGGGCCTGCGCGGCGTGGCCGAGGACTTCAAGAAGCAGATCGGCTCGGGCGTCGTCGCCCTGGTCGGCGTCACCGACGGCAAGGCGGCCATCACCGTCGCCGCGACGCCGGACATGGCGGGCAAGGTCAACGCGGCCGACCTGGCCCGCGACGCCGTCATCGCCATGGGCGGCAAGGGCGCCGGCGGCAAGCCCGACTTCGCCCAGGGGGGCGCGCCCGACGGATCGAAGGCCGAGGACGGCCTGAACGCCATCAGGGCGGCGCTTAAGGGCTGATCGCCCTTAAGCGGAAACGACAAAGGGCGGCGCACGGGATGCGTCGCCCTTTTTCTTGGACTGCCCCCACCCGCTCATCCCCGCGGAGGCGGGGACCCAGCAAGAGCCTCGCACGCCATCGTTGGCCGTCTGTGCTTGCAGCCAAAGCACTGGGTCCCCGCCTCCGCGGGGATGAGCGGATATTTTTACTCCGGCGCCCCCAGATCAATCCCCGCCAGCTTCCAGCCGAACAGGTTGCGGCGCTTCATCAGCAGGGCGACCTGCTCGTCCGGCCGGTCGTCTCGGGTCAGGGTGACGGCGAAGGTGTCCAGGTCGCGATAACTCCAGGACTGGCGCACCCGGTTGCCGTCGGATTTCACCTCCTGCCGCGCCTCGACCGCGGGGGCGGGCCTGGGCGCGCGGCCCTCCTGCACCATCATCGAAATCGCCTGGGGGGTGACGAAGGCGTCCACCGCGCCGCCGACGAGCGCCGGCGCCAGCAGCATCCCCAGCCCCGACAGGCCGCTGCGGGCCATGCGCGGGTCCTTGCGCATCTCGGCCATCATGCGGGCGTTCAGCTCGTCTTTCAGGCTGGCGCGGAAGGTGGGGAAGTCCACCTGGCGCTCGAGCGCCTTCTCGTCCCCCGTCCGGGCCGCCTGGACCAGCGCCCGCGCCGCCAGCAGGGGCGAGGCGGCGTAGGCGAGCACGAAGACGGCGGCGGCCGCCAGCCCCAGACGAATGATCAGCTTGCGGTCCATCGGCCCTCCCCTGCCCTACGAACGCGACGGGACGACGACGAAACGGCGTCAAAATCCCCAAGGGGATTAGGGACAGGGAAGAGAGGCGGGTCAATGCGTGTTTTCATGCACCGGCCACGGAGCCCTCCCCCTTGATGGGGGAGGGTTGGGCGGGGGTGCAGGCGGACATTATCGCTGAGGGCGTGGAGACGCCGCCTCTCGCGCCCGTCTTCAGACCTCGCGTCCACACCCCCATCCCCTGCCCTTCCCCCATCAAGGGGGAAGGGGGGAGCCTTTGGCCGACGCACAAAAAAGCCCGCCGGAGCGATCCGGCGGGCCTTGATGTCTGGTCGGCGTCAGGCCGCGTCGGGTCGAGAAGGCCGAGCCTTCTGACCTCGGCCGACTAGAAAGCCTCAGCCGATGCCCGGCAGGGCCTTCTTCAGGTTCTCGGACACCTTGTCCAGGAAGCCTTCGGTCGTCAGCCAGGACTGCTGATCGCCGACCAGCAGGGCCAGGTCCTTGGTCATGAAGCCCGACTCGACGGTGTCGACGACCACCCGCTCCAGCGTCTCGGCGAACTCGGCCAGCTGGGCGTTGTCGTCCAGCTTGGCGCGGTGCTTGAAGCCGCGCGTCCAGGCGAAGATCGAGGCGATCGAGTTGGTCGAGGTGGCCTCGCCCTTCTGATGCTGGCGGTAGTGACGGGTGACGGTGCCGTGGGCGGCCTCGGTCTCCATGACCTTGCCGTCCGGCGTCATCAGCACCGAGGTCATCAGGCCCAGCGAGCCGAAGCCCTGGGCCACGATGTCCGACTGCACGTCGCCGTCGTAGTTCTTACACGCCCAGACGAAGCCGCCCGACCACTTGATCGCGGCCGCGACCATGTCGTCGATCAGGCGGTGCTCATAGGTCAGGCCGCGCTTCTTGAATTCCTCGGCGTAGTCGGCGTCGAAGACTTCCTGGAAGATGTCCTTGAAGCGGCCGTCATAGGCTTTCAGGATGGTGTTCTTGGTCGACAGATAGACCGGGTAGTTGCGCTGCAGGCCATAGGCGAAGGAGGCGTGGGCGAACTCGCGGATCGAGGCGTCCAGGTTGTACATGCCCATGGCGACGCCGGCGCCCGGCGACTTGTAGACCTCGTGCTCGATGACCTGGCCGTCGTCGCCGACGAACTTGATGGTCAGGGTGCCGGCGCCCGGCATCAGGAAGTCGGTGGCCTTGTACTGGTCGCCGAAGGCGTGGCGGCCGACGACGATCGGCTGGGTCCAGCCCGGCACCAGACGCGGCACGTTCGAGCAGATGATCGGCTCGCGGAAGACCACGCCGCCCAGGATGTTGCGGATGGTGCCGTTCGGCGACTTCCACATCTTCTTCAGGCCGAATTCGGCGACGCGCGCCTCGTCCGGAGTGATGGTGGCGCACTTCACGCCGACGCCGTGCTTCTGGATGGCGTGGGCCGCGTCGATCGTGATCTGATCGTCGGTGGCGTCACGGCTCTCCATGCCGAGGTCGTAATAGTCGAGTTCGAGGTCCAGGTAGGGGAAGACAAGCTTGTCCTTGATCATCTGCCAGATGATCCGGGTCATTTCGTCGCCGTCGATGTCCACGATGGGATTGGCGACCTTGATCTTGGCCATGCTTACGCCTCTGTCTCTCAATCAGGGAAGGAAATCGTGCAGGGGGTATAGCGAGCGCGGGCTCGGGTGCAAAGGGGACGAAAGCCGTACGCCGCCCGCCGTGAAAACGGCCCGGACGCGCCAGCGTCCGGGCCGTGTTGCGTTTCAGGGCTCCCCAGCGCCTCAGGCGCGCATCCGCGCCTCCAGCACCGCCAGCGGCAGGGAGCCGCTGCCCAGCACCTTGTCGTGGAAGGCGCGCAGATCGAAGCCCGGACGGCCCTCCGCCTCCTTGCGCAGGCGCGCGATCACCGTGTGCCCGACCTTGTAGGCGCAGGCCTGGCCCGGCCAGACCGAATAGCGGTTGATCTCGCTGTTCGAAGCGTCCAGCGGCTTGGCGCCCGAGGCCGCCATGTATTCGACCGCCCGTTCGCGGCTCCAGCGCTCGGAATGGATGCCGGTGTCGACCACCAGACGCACCGCCCGGAACAGATAGGACATCAGGAAGCCCGCCCGGCCCAGCGGATCGGTCGCATAGGCGTCGAGGTCGTTGGCCGCCACCGCCTCGGCGTACAGGGCCCAGCCCTCGTTATAGGCCGAGAAGCCGCCCGCGCGGCGCCATTGCGGCAGATCGCCCGACTCGCGCTGCAGCGCCACCTGCAGGTGGTGGCCCGGCGAGGCCTCGTGATAGGTCAGGGTCGGCAGGGCGAACTTCGGCCAGTTCCCGCTGTCGCGCAGGTTGATGTAGTAGGCGCCCGGCCGCGAGCCATCCAGCGGCGGCCCCTGATAATATCCGCCCGGCGCGCCCGACTGGAT
>JAFKFS010000068.1 GCA_017308115.1 Bordetella sp. | reverse complement strand
TTGTCCTTGCCGGTCAGGACGACGACGTTGTCGCCCTTCTTGATCTTGGCGGCCATGGTTACAGAACCTCCGGAGCCAGCGAGATGATCTTCATGTGGTTCTTGGCGCGCAGCTCGCGCGGAACCGGGCCGAAGATACGGGTGCCGACAGGCTCGTTCTGCTTGTTGACGATGACGGCGGCCGACTTGTCGAAGCGAATGACAGAGCCGTCCTTGCGCTGGATGTCCTTGGCGGTGCGCACGACGATGGCGCGAACGACGTCGCCCTTCTTCACGCGGCCGCGCGGAATCGCTTCCTTCACCGAGGCGACGATGGTGTCGCCGATCGAGGCGTAGCGGCGCTTGGAGCCGCCCAACACCTTGATGCACATGACCCGGCGAGCGCCCGAATTATCGGCGACCTCCAGGTTAGTTTGCATCTGGATCATGGGATCCGATCCTTCTTCTTAGGAAGCCGAAGCCGGGGAAACGACTTCCCAGCGCTTCAACTTGGACTTAGGGGCGCATTCGATGATGCGCGCGATGTCGCCGACTTTGAGGGCGTTGGCCTCATCGTGGGCGTGATAGTTCTTGGACTTGCGAACCGTCTTGCGAAGCAGCGGGTGCAGCAGGGTGCGCTCGACCTTCACGACGACGGTCTTGTCGCCCTTGTCGGAGACGACCACGCCTTCAAGAATACGTTTGGGCATCGGTGTTTCCTTACGAGGCCGCACGCTTCTCGCGCAGAAGCGTCGAGATGCGGGCGATGTCCTTGCGCACTTCCGAGACCCGATGGGTCTTTTCCATCTGGCCGGTGGCCGCCTGGAAGCGCAGGTTGAACTGTTCCTTCTTGAGCTTCAGCAGCTCGTCGGACAGCTGGTCGACGGTTTGCGACCGGAGATCGGCGATCTTGGTCATTAGGCGGCTTGCTCCGTAACGATGCCGGCGTCCAGGCGGGTGACCACCTTGGTGCGGATCGGCAGCTTGGCGGCGCCGAGGCGCAGCGCTTCACGAGCCACGTCGTCCGGCACGCCGTCGATTTCGAACATGATGCGGCCCGGGGCCACGCGGGCGGCCCAATGGTCCACCGCGCCCTTGCCCTTACCCATCCGCACTTCGGCCGGCTTGCCGGAGACCGGCACGTCCGGGAAGATGCGGATCCAGACGCGGCCCTGACGCTTCATCTGACGGGTGATCGCGCGGCGAGCCGCTTCGATCTGACGCGCCGTGATGCGCTCCGGCTCGACGGCCTTCAGACCGTAGGAGCCGAAGTTCAGCGAGAAACCACCCTTGGACGAGCCGTGGATGCGGCCCTTGAAGGCCTTGCGGTACTTGGTCTTTTTCGGTTGCAACATGGCCTATCAGCCCTCACGACCACGGCGCGGACCGCGATCACCGCGGGGGCCGCGCTCACGGCCTTCGTTGGACGACGGACCCGAGGCTTCCTGGGCCCAGCGCTTGTCCTGGGCCATCGGGTCGTGCTCGAGCACCTCACCCTTGAACACCCAGACCTTCACGCCAATGATGCCGTAGGTCGTCTTGGCTTCATAGAAGCCGTAGTCGATGTCGGCGCGCAGGGTGTGCAGCGGCACGCGACCTTCGCGGTACCACTCCATACGAGCGATTTCGGCGCCGCCCAGACGGCCCGAGACGTTGATGCGGACGCCCTTGGCGCCCAGGCGCATGGCCGACTGCATCGAACGCTTCATGGCGCGACGGAAGGCGATCCGGCGCTCCAGCTGCTGAGCGATGTTCTCGGCGATCAGCTGGGCGTCGGTCTCCGGCTTGCGGACCTCGACGATGTTCAGGTGAACTTCGCCTTCGGTGCGGGCCGAGATGTCCTTGCGCAGCTTCTCGATGTCAGCGCCCTTCTTGCCGATCACGACGCCCGGACGGGCGGCGTAGATCGTCACGCGGCACTTCTTGTGCGGACGCTCGATGATGATGCGCGACACGCCGGCGGCCGACAGGCGTTCCTTCAGCCACGTGCGCAGCTTCAGGTCCTGGTGGAGCAGCTTGGCGTAGTCGGCGCCGCCGGCGAACCAGCGGCTGTCCCACGTGCGGTTCACGCCGAGGCGCAGACCGATCGGATTGATTTTCTGACCCATCAGGCGGCCTCACCTGCTTCGCGAACCACGATGGTGATTTCGCTGAACGGTTTCAGGATGCGCGACGAACGGCCGCGAGCACGGCTCGCGAAACGCTTCATCACCAGGTTCTTGCCCACGAAGGCCTCGGCGACGACCAGGTTGTCGATGTCGAGGTTGTGGTTGTTCTCGGCGTTCGAGACGGCCGAGTACAGGACCTTGCGGACGTCGCCGGCGATGCGCTTGCGGCTGAATTCCAGCTCGTTGAGCGCCTTCTGGACCGGCAGGCCGCGGATCGAGGCGGCCACCAGGTTCAGCTTCTGCGGGCTGATGCGGACGTTGACCAGCTTGGCGCGGGCCTCGGTCGCCGCAACGCGACGGGGGTTCTTGGTCTGGGCCATGGATTACTTCCTCTTGGCCTTCTTGTCCGCCGCGTGGCCCGGGAAGTTCCGGGTCGGGGCGAACTCGCCGAACTTCATGCCGACCATTTCTTCGGAGACCGACACCGGCACATGCTTCTGGCCGTTGTGGACGCCGAACGTCAGGCCGACGAACTGCGGCAGGATGGTGGAGCGGCGCGACCAGGTCTTGATCACGTCCTTGCGGCCCGACGATTGAGCGGCGTCGGCCTTCTTGAGCAGATACCCGTCGACAAACGGGCCTTTCCAGGAGGAGCGGGCCATTCTTAGCGAGCCTTCTTCACGTGACGGCTACGGATGATGAACTTGTCCGTGGCCTTGTTCTTGCGGGTGCGGGTGCCCTTGGTGTCCTTGCCCCACGGCGTAACCGGGGTGCGGCCGCCAGAGGTCCGGCCTTCACCACCACCGTGCGGGTGGTCGATCGGGTTCATGGCGACGCCGCGGACGTGCGGACGCCAGCCCATGTGACGCTTGCGGCCCGCCTTGCCCAGGTTCTGGTTCATGTGCTCGGGGTTCGACACGGCGCCGACCACGGCCATGCAGCCGTCCAGAACCATGCGAAGCTCGCCCGAGCCCAGACGGATCTGGGCGTAGCCCTGGTCGCGACCGACCAGTTGAGCGTAGGCGCCGGCCGAACGGGCCAGCTGAGCGCCCTTGCCCGGCTTCATCTCCACGTTGTGGATGATGGTGCCGACGGGGATCGAGCGCAGCGGCATGGCGTTGCCCGGCTTCACGTCGACCTTCTCGCCCGCGACGATGGTGTCGCCGGCGTGAAGGCGCTGAGGCGCGATGATGTAGGTCTTCTCGCCGTCCGGATAGACCACCAGGGCGATAAAGGCGGTGCGGTTGGGGTCGTACTCCAGACGCTCGACCGTGCCGACCACGTCGAACTTGCGACGCTTGAAGTCGATCTTGCGGTACAGGGTCTTGGCGCCGCCGCCGCGGAAGCGGACAGCGATGCGACCGCCCTGACCACGACCGCCCGACTTGGTCAGGCCTTCGGTCAGCGACTTCTCCGGGCGGCCCTTGTGCAGCTCGGAGCGGTCGACCAGCACCAGGGCGCGGCGGCCCGGCGACGTCGGATTGTAATGCTTCAGAGCCATGGTCTTAGAGCCCCGTCGTGACGTCGATCGACTGACCTTCGGCCAGCGTCACGATCGCTTTCTTGATGTCCACGCGACGGCCCAGGATGCCCCGGAAGCGCTTGGTCTTGCCCTTTTGAACCAGGGTGTTGACCTTGAGGACGTTGACTTTGAACAGGCTTTCGACCGCCGCGGCGATCTCGTCCTTGGTCGCCGTGCCGGCGACGCGGAAGACGACCTTGTTCTGCTCCGACAGGATCGTGGCCTTCTCGGTGATCACCGGAGCCAGGATGGTGTCGTAGTGCTTGGCGGTAGGTTGAGCGGCGGCCATTATGCGGCTTCCTTCTCAGCGAAGCGCGCCTCGATCGCCTCGACGGCGGCCTTGGTCAGCACCAGTTTGTCGGCCCGCAGGATGTCATAGACGTTCAGGCCGGCGTTCGGCAGCACGTCGATGTGCGGGATGTTGCGGGCGGCCAGGCCGAAGTTGGTTTCGACTTCCGGACCCGCGATGATCAGGGCCTTGGTCCAGCCCAGCTTGCCGAAGGTCTCGCGCAGCGAGGCCGTCTTGGCTTCCTTGACCGAGACGCTGTCGACGACGACCAGGTCGCCGGCCTTGGCCTTGGACGACAGGGCGTGACGCAGGGCCAGGGCGCGGACCTTCTTCGGCAGCGAATAGCCGTGGTCGCGGACGACCGGACCGAAGGCGCGCGAACCGCCGACGAACTGCGGCGCACGGCGCGAACCGTGACGAGCGCCGCCGGTGCCCTTCTGCTTGTACATCTTCTTGCCCGTACGAGAGTTCTCGTTGCGGGTTTGAACCTTGTGCGTGCCGGCGCGGCGCTTGGCCAGCTGCCAGTTGACGTAGCGGGCCAGCAGGTCGCCGCGGATGTCGGAGATGCCGAAGACGGCGTCCGACAGCTCAACGTCGCCAGCAGCCTTGCCGTCGAGTTTGATGACCGAGAGTTTCATTACGCTTCACCGCCTTCGGTCGCTTCAGCGGCCGGGGCTTCTTGAGCCGGCGCGGAAGCGGGTTGAGCAGCGGCCGACTTCACGGCGCCCGGGAACGGGACGTCCGCAGGGCGGGCCTTCTTGATGGCGTCGCGGACCTTGACGTAGGCGCCGTCGTGACCCGGGACAGCGCCCTTGATCAGGATGAGGCCACGCTCGGCGTCGACGCGGACGACGGTCAGGTTCTGGGTCGTGACGACTTCCTGGCCCAGATGGCCGGCCATCTTCTTGCCCTTGAAGACCTTGCCCGGGTCCTGACGCTGGCCGGTCGAACCGTGCGAACGGTGCGAGATCGACACGCCGTGCGACGCGCGCAGACCGCCGAAGTTCCAGCGCTTCATGGCGCCGGCGAAGCCCTTGCCGATGGTCTCGCCCTGGATGTCGACCTTCTGACCGGCGACGAAGTGGTCGGCCGACAGCTCGGCGCCCACGTCCAGCAGGGCGTCTTCACCCACGCGGAACTCAGTTACATAGGCCTTCGGCTCGACCTCGGCCTTCGCGAAAGCTTCGCGTTGAGCCTTGGCCGTGTTCTTGGCCTTCTTAACGCCAGCGCCCAGCTGAAGGGCGACGTAGCCGTCGCGCTCCTTGGTACGTTGGCCGACGACTTGGCAGCCGTCGAGCTGGAGCACAGTGACCGGAACGTGTGCGCCGTCA
>JAFKFS010000019.1 GCA_017308115.1 Bordetella sp. | reverse complement strand
GCGCCCGAGGGGCCGCCCAGGAAGACCTCGCCCAGATAGGGCTGGCCGACGGCGCCGATCGCGGGCGATCCCTCGCGGCGCAGGGCGATGAGGGTGGTCCACAGCGGCAGGCCGGCGATGAAGGCGCGGGTGCCGTCGATCGGGTCCAGAACCCAGACGTGATCGGCGTCGGGACGGTCCTCGCCATACTCTTCGCCGATGACGCCGTGGTCGGGATAGCGGGCGGCGATCAGGCGACGCACAGCCGCCTCGGCGGCGCGGTCGGCCTCGGTGACGGGGTCGAAAGCGCCGGGGCCGCCCTTGTCCTCCTGCGCGAACTCGCCCCGGAAGAAGGGCAGGGCGACGCGCGCCGCCTCATGCGACAGCTCGACGGCGAAGGTTTCCAGTTCGGTCATGCCCCGCCATACACCGACGGGGCCGTGATGGCCCAGAGGCTATGGCCTGGCTCCGCCCCCAAGTCCGCTGAACGACGCCCAGGGACGCTCTGGGGAGCCGGGGCGATCAGGCGGCGGCGGCCAGGGAGTCGCCGGGGCGGGGCTGGCTGCTGTCGGGGCTTTCGCCGGCGCCGTCGTAGAAATAGCTGACCGGCGTCTGCAGCGCCTCGGCCAGTTCCCAAAGACGGGCTGCGGAGATGCGGTTGGCGCCGCATTCGTATTTCTGGATCTGCTGGAACCTTATGCCGATGCGGTCGCCCAGCTGCTGCTGGGTCAGGCCCAGCAGGCGGCGGCGGCGGCGCAGACGACGACCCAGATGCAGGTCGATCTCGGCGGGCATGACGACTCTCCTGTCTTCCTCGACCTGTGCCGGATCGGCACGGATGCGAGACGTCGCCGCAAGCGACGTGCCGTTTTCTCCCCAGAGGCGAGGGGCGAGGCGAGCGGCGGGGGCGAGGCGCAACCCGATACGCCCCCGCGCATTAACGGCCAAGGCAGTCAGCCTTTCAGGAAGGAAGAAGCATGGGTGGATTTGGATTTATCGCCTGGATCATCATCGGCATCGTCGCCGGGTGGCTGGCGGAAAAGATCATGAAGCGGGATCACGGTCTCTTCACCAATCTGATCGTCGGGGTGGTCGGCGCGCTGATCGGCGGGTTCCTGGCCAATAACCTTCTCGGCGTGGACGCCGCGGGCAACTGGATCGTCGGCGTCATCGTCGCCACCATCGGGGCCGTCGTTCTGTTGTTCCTTCTGGGCCTGGTGAAGCGGCGGGCCTGAGCGACCGCTTCATCGGACCGGAAAAAAGGGGCGGCCCGTCGGGCCGCCCCTTTTGCCGTCGAACCAGACGATTTAGTGAGGTTCGTCGCTCTTCGGCTCGTCGCCGGTCGGCTCATCGGCGGGCGGGGCGTCCGTCGCCGCATCCGTCGCCGCATCCGGGATCGGGGCGGCCGTGTCCGAAGGGATCGGCGGGGCCGACTGGACATCCGAGGCGGAGGCGTCCACGACGATGTCGGCGCCGTCCTGACGGATGCCGGCCAGCGGCACGGGGCGAACCTGGCCGTCGGCGGTGCGGACGGTCAGCTCCTGGCCGCTGGCGCCGTTCTGGACGCCGACCAGCTTGCCGATCTCGGTCCCGTCGCTGCTCTTGACGGTCGAGCCCGGCGTCAGGGTCAGGCTCTGGGGTTGAGCCGCGGCCGCCTCAGCGGGAGCCGGTTCGGGCGTCTGCGGCGTCGTGGCGTCCTGGGCGAAGGCAGGGGCGGCGATGAGGAAGGCGCCGGCGATGCCGGTCAGCAGGGCGGTCTTGCGGATCATGAGAAACTCCTGGAAGGGCGAGCCCGGCGCTCGCGAAAAAATGAACCCCCCGTGATGCCTGATGGTTTCGCCTGCCCTGAAATGACCTTCTACTCGCCCCAAACGACCGATTCTTGCTCTTCGGAGGGCTATTGACCAAGCCGGGCGCAAAACAAGACCCATGGCGGATCACGCGACGCCTGGCGGGGCTGGTCTATGAGCTGACGCCGCAGATGTTCGCGGTCGCCACCTTCCTGCTGGGCGGGGTGATGCTGCTGTCAGCGGTGACGCCCGCCTTCAGCGACCGGCTCAGCGCGCTGGGGCGCTTCTATCCTCCCCTGCTGATCGACCTGTCCCACTTCGCCGCCAGCGTGACCGGCTTCGTGCTGCTGCTGATCTCGGCGGGGCTGTGGCGGCGGCGGCGCGGGGCCTATTACGCGGCTCTGGCGGTTCTTCTGGTGGGCGCGGTCTTCTCGCTGTTGAAGGGGCTGGACTGGGAGGAGGCGATCGAGCTGACCCTGGCGGCGACCCTGCTGACCCCGTGCCGGGCGGCCTTCAACCGCCGCTCGCGCCTGGGCGAGCCGCTGCGGCCGGGCTGGCTGCTGATGCTGGCGGCGGCGGTGGCGGCCATGCTGTGGCTGGGTTTCTTCGCCTATCGCGACACCGCCTACACCGACGAGCTGTGGTGGACCTTCCTGACCGACAAGCAGGCCTCGGGCTTCCTGCGGGCCGGGGCGGTGCTGGCCCTGCTGACCCTGGCGGCGGCGGTGCGCTCCCTGCTGACGGCGCCGGGCGCGCGCAGCCACGGTCCGGCGGCCCCCGCCGACGTCGAGCGCGCCCGCCAGGCGCTGGAGACGGCCGAGATCGCCACGCCCGAGGCCGGCCTGGCGCTGCTGGGGGACAAGGCCCTGCTGTTCAGCCCCTCGGGCCGCAGCTTCATCGCCTATCGCGTGCGCGGCCGCCGCTGGATCGCCATGAGCGAACCGGCCGGACTGGCGCAGGAGCGGCTGGAGCTTCTGTGGGCCTTCGCCGAGATGGCCGACAGCTACGGCGGCGCGGCGGTCTTCTATTCGGTGGGCGAGGGGCTGCTGGCCGACCTGGCCACCCTGGGCCTGGCGGTGCGCAAGGTCGGGGAGGCGGCGGTGATCGACGCGGCCCGTTTCTCCACCGAGGGCAAGGGCAAGCAGAACCTGCGCACCGCCGTCAACCGGGCCGAGCGCGAGGGCGCGGACTTCGAGGTCCTGCCGCCGGGCGCGGCGCGGCCGCTGGAGGCCGAGTTGCGCGCCGTGTCCGACGCCTGGCTCAGGCATCACAACGGCTCGGAGAAGGCCTTCTCCCTGGGCCGGTTCGACATCGACTACCTCGACCGCTCGCCCCTGGCCGTGGCGCGCGAGAACGGCCGCGTCGTCGCCTTCGCCAACCTGCTGGTCGGGGCGGGCGGGCGCGAGGCCATGATCGACCTGATGCGCCACGATCCCGAGGGGCCGCACGGGATCATGGACTATCTGTTCACCCGCACGGCGCAGTGGGCGCGCGACCAGGGCATGGAGCGGCTGGACCTGGGCATGGCGCCCCTGTCGGGCCTGGAGGACCGCCGCATGGCCCCGGTCTTCGCCCGCGTCGGCGCCCTGGTGTTCGAGGAAGGCGGCGCCGTCTACGGCTTCCAGGGCCTGCGCGCCTACAAGGCCAAGTTCGGCCCCGTCTGGCGGCCCAAATTCATCGCCGCGCCGACGACCACGCCCCTGGCCCTGGCCCTGCTGGACGTGGCCCTGCTGACCAGCGGCGGCTGGCTGGGCCTGCTGGGGCTGAAGAAGTAACCGCCAGGCGCAAAAAAGGCGGCCCGCAGGGGCCGCCTTCTTCGTTTCGGCGGGTCGCCGGGATCAGTCGGCGCGGACGCGCTTCTTGCGGAAGGAGGGGTTCAGGACTTCCTTGCGCAGGCGGATCGACTTGGGCGTGACCTCGACCAGTTCGTCTTCCTCGATATAGGCGATGGCCTGCTCCAGGCTCATCTTGCGCGGCGGGGTCAGGCGCACGGCCTCGTCCTTGCCCGAGGCGCGGACGTTGGTCAGCTGCTTGCCCTTGATCGGGTTGACGTCCAGGTCGTCGGAGCGGCTGTTCTCGCCGATGATCATGCCCTGGTAGGTCTTTTCCCCGGCGCCGACGAACATGACGCCGCGCTCCTCCAGGTTCCACAGGGCGTAGGCCGCCGTGTCGCCGTCCGAGTTCGACACCAGCACGCCCTTCAGGCGGCCGTCGATGGCGCCCTTGTGGCCTTCATAGTGGCTGAAGACGCGGTTCAGCACGCCCGACCCGCGCGTGTCGGTCAGGAACTCGCCCTGATAGCCGATCAGCGAGCGCGACGGGCACTTCAGCTGGATGCGGGTCTTGCCGGCGCCCGAGGGGCCCATGTCGGTCAGCTCGGCCTTGCGGGCCGACAGCTTCTCGATGACCACGCCCGAGAATTCGTCGTCGACGTCGATGACCACGTCCTCGATCGGCTCCATGCGCTCGCCGTTCTCGCCGGTCTGATAGACCACGCGCGGGCGGCTGATCGACAGTTCGAAGCCCTCGCGGCGCATATTCTCGATCAGCACGCCCAGCTGCAGTTCGCCGCGGCCGGCGACTTCATAGGCGTCCGAGCCCGGCGTCTCGGTGATGCGGATGGCGACGTTGGCCTCGGCCTCCTTCAGCAGGCGGTCGCGGATGACGCGCGACTGCACCTTGTCGCCTTCGCGGCCGGCCAGGGGGCTGTCGTTCACGCCCACGGTCATGGAGATGGTCGGCGGGTCGATCGGCAGGGCGTCCAGCGCCTCGGTCACGTCCAGCGCGCACAGGGTGTCGGCCACGGTGGCCTTGGACATGCCGGCGATGGCGACGATGTCGCCCGCCTCGGCGCCCTCGTCGACCGGCTGGCGCTTCAGGCCGCGGAAGGCCAGGACCTTGGTGATGCGGCCCTGTTCGATGGTCTTGCCGTCGCGCGACAGGGCCTTGATGGCCATGCCCGGAACCGCCTTGCCCGAGTGGATGCGGCCGGTCAGCAGGCGGCCCAGGAAGGGGTCGCTCTCGATCAGCACGTTCAGGATCTGGAACGGCTCGTTGACGCGCGCCTGGGCGGCCGGGGCCGGGACGTGGTCGACGATCAGGTCGTACAGCGGGTGAAGGTTCTCGCTCGGCTGGGCCAGGTCCAGCGTCGCCCAGCCCGAACGGCCCGAGGCGTAGATGACCGGGAAGTCCAGCTGCTCGTCCGTGGCGCCCAGGGCGGCGAACAGGTCGAAGGTCTCGTTCAGCACCCGGTCCGGATCGGCGTGGGCGCGGTCGACCTTGTTGATGCAGAGGATGGGGCGCAGGCCCATCTTGAGCGCCTTGGTCAGCACGAACTTGGTCTGGGGCATGACGCCCTCTTCGGCGTCGACCAGCAGGACGCAGCCGTCCACCATGCCCAGGATGCGCTCGACCTCGCCGCCGAAGTCGGCGTGGCCGGGCGTGTCGATGATGTTGATGCGCGTCTCGCCCGCCTTGCCGTTCCACAGGATCGAGGTGCATTTGGCCAGGATGGTGATGCCGCGCTCGCGCTCCTGGTCGTTGGAGTCCATGGCGCGTTCCGTGGTCGCCTCATTGGCGCGGAAGATGCCGGACTGGGCGAGCAGGGCGTCGACCATGGTGGTCTTGCCGTGGTCGACGTGGGCGATGATGGCGATGTTGCGCAGGTTCATTTCGGGCTCGGGCGGACTGTGTTCGGTCACGGAAGGGCCGCGCCGCTGCAAGAAGATTGCAGAAAAGGGAAGGGTTCGGCGCGCCTCTTACAGGGATGCGGGCCGAAACGCCAGTCCGGTGCTCAATCTCGACTCAGCCCAGCGGCAGGACGGCGATGACGCCGACGCCCAGAACGCCGATCAGCAGGGCGGACAGGGCGGCGACCGCAGCCACGCGCGGTCCGGCCCGCAGCACGGCGCGCGGATCGACCGTCAGGCCCAGGGCCGCCATGGCGATCAGCGTCAGGGCCGAGACCGAGACCTGCAGCGGCGGCAGGATCGCCTCGGGCAGCCCGCCCAGCGACCGCAGAGCCATCAGCGCCAGGAAAACGAGGACGAACCAGGGCGCCATCTGATGCAGCCTCGGTCCGCGCCCGGCTCCGCGCCTGCTCGAACGCATCAGGCCCAGCGTCAGGCAGACCGGCCCCAGCATCAGCACGCGCACCAGCTTGACCACCGCGCCGGTCTGGACGGCGGCCAGGCCGGCCGGCGCGGCGGCGGCCAGCACCTGGGGCACGGCGTAGACCGTCAAGCCCGCCAGCACCCCGACCCGCGTCGCGTCATAGCCCAGCAGGGCGCCGACCAGGGGAACCAGCAGCACCACGGCGACGCCCAGGACGGCGGTGAAGCCGATGGCGGCGGCCACGTCCTCGCTCTCAGCCTCGATGACGGGGGCGACGGCCGCGATGGCCGAATTGCCGCAGATGGCGTTGCCGCAGGCGACCAGCAGGGCCATGGCGGGCGGCAGGCCGAAGGCCCTTCCCAGCGCATAGCCGCCGAGGACGGCCAGGACGACGACCCCGACGATGGCCGCCAGCAGCCACGGCCCCAGGGCGGCCACGGCCGCGCCCGAGACGGTCGCGCCCAGCAGGGCCACGGCGATCTCCAGCAGGGTCCTGGCGCTGAAGTTCACGCCCGGCGTCCACAGCGGCGACGGCGTCCAGACCAGACGCAGGCTCGCCCCGATCAGGATGGCCAGCACCAGGCCCTCGATCCAGGCCTGTCCGAACAGCCGGACTTCGACGCTCTGGAGCCCATGGGCCAGGGCGCCGACGGCGGCCGCCAGGGCCGCGCCGGGCAGCAGGCGCGCCGGACCCGTCAGGCGACGAGGTGAAGCGGCAGGGTCGAGAGCGAGGGCCATGCGGCCCTTATCCGCGCCGTCATCTGATCGATCCAACGCCTAGTTGTGGACTTAACAATCGATCTGATCGATCAATAGCGCATGACGCTGGAACAGCTGCGCATCTTCGTCGCCGTGGCCGAACGCCTGCATATGACGCGGGCCGCCGAGGCGCTGCATCTGTCCCAGTCGGCGGTCAGCGCCGCAGTCGGCGCCCTGGAGACGCGGCACGGGGCGCGGCTGTTCGACCGGGTCGGGCGGGGCCTGGCCCTGAACGCCGCTGGGGCGGCCTTCCTGCCCGAAGCCCGGGCGGTGCTGGGCCGGGCCGAGGCGGCGGAGCGGATGCTGGACGAACTGGCCGGGCTGAAGCGCGGCTCGGTGCGGCTGTCCGCCAGCCAGACCATCGCCGCCTACTGGCTGCCGCCGCGCATGGCCGCCTTCGCCCGGAGCCATCCGGGCGTGGACCTCCACCTGTCGATCGGCAACACCCATCAGGTGGTCGAGGCCGTTCTGGCGGGCGAGGCGGAGCTGGGCCTGATCGAGGGCGCCGAGGACGCGCCCCGGCTGGAGCGGACGCGGATCGGCGCCGACCGGCTGATCGTGGTGGCGGCGCCGGGCCATCCGCTAGCGGAGCGGGCGCGGCCGTTGGGCGCGGGCGAGCTGAAGGCGCTGGACTGGGCGCTGCGTGAGGCGGGCTCGGGCACCCGCAGCGAGTTTGAGGCGGCCCTGCCGCGCGGCATGGCGGCGTCGGATCTGAAGACGGCCCTGGTCCTGCCGTCCAATGAGGCGATCCTGACGGCGGTCGCGGCCGGCGCCGGGGACGGCGGCGGCCTCGTCACGGCGATTTCGGAACTGGCCGCCCGGTCCCTGATCGAGGCGGGGCGGCTGGTGCGTCTGCCGCTCGACCTGCCCGAGCGGCCCTTCTATCGGCTGCGCCACCGCGAGCGCGGGGCCAGTCGGGCGGCGGAGGCCTTCGCCGCCGCCCTGTAGCCGGCTTGAAGCCTAGCCGCCTCAGACCTTGGCGGCGCGGCGGCGCACCCAGGCGTAGAGCGCGTAGGTCAGGGCCGCGAAGGCGATCAGCCCCGCTCCCATGGCGGGCCAGCCGCTGTCGGCGGGCAGCAGGGCGAAGGGCGCCTCGTTCTTGGCGCCGACGATGACGGCGGCGGTGAAGACGCCGAACAGGCTCTCGCCGACGATCAGGCCCGACGCCAGCAGCACGCCCATGCGCCGCGCCACGTCGGCGTAGCGGGTCGACCTGACCGCCCGGTCGTACAGCCAGCCGCAGACGGCGCCGACGACCAGCATGGTGGTGACGGCGGCGGGCAGATAGACGCCGATGCCGGCGGCCAGCGGCGGCAGCTTGATCCGGTCGTTGGTCGTGCGGCGCAGGACGACGTCGAGGATGATGACCAGGACGCCGACCACGGCGCCGAGGCCGATCAGGTCCCAGCGCAGGTCGCCCGAGATGACGCCCTTGGCCAGGGCCGAGATCAGGGTCGCCTGGGGCGCCGCCAGGGTCTGCGAACCTTGGACGATGGCGGGCGGCCCGCCCTCGAAGCCGAAGGCCTGGTTCATCATGTCCAGCACGAAGGGGATGACCAGGGCGCCGGCGACGACGCCGACCAGCAGGGCCGCCTGCTGCCGCCAGGGCGTGGCCTCGACCAGCTGGCCGGTCTTGAGGTCCTGCAGGTTGTCGTTGGCGATCACGGCCACGGCGAAGACCACGGCGGTGACGATCAGGGCGAAGGCGACGATGGACGGATCGGCGGGCACGCCCGCGATGGCCAGGACCCCCAGTATCAACAGGGAGGCGATGATGACGGCCAGGATGCCGACGCCCGACACCGGGCTGTTCGACGAGCCGATCAGACCGGCCATATAGCCGCAGATGGCGGCCACGGCGAAGCCGATGACCACCACATAGACCAGGCCGCCGATGACCAGCAGCGGGGCCGAACCGGCCAGGGCCGTGCCTTGGGCCACCACGGCCAGAAGGACGGCGATGCCGACCAGGGCGGCGACCGAGATCAGGCCGACCAGCTTGATGGGAATGTCCTGCTCGGCCAGCTCCAGCGTTTCGCCGTGGGCGCGGCGGGCCTGGGCGGCGACGGCCGAGGCCAGGCCGGCGGCCAGGGGGCGGGCCAGCTTGGCCAGGGTCCACAGGGCGGCCACGCCGATGACGCCCGCGCCGATGAAGCGGACCTCGCGCGCCCAGACGGTCATGGCCAGCCCCTCGGCTCCGGCCTCGGCCGGGACGCCCGCGGCGATGGAGGGCAGGCCGTGGGCGGCGGCCCAGGCGACGAACTCGGGCGAGGTCAGGACAGGCACGAAGATCAGCCAGGCCAGGACCAGGCCGAACAGCTGGGTCAGGCCGACCGCCAGACCGATCAGGTGCCCGGCGCCCAGCAGGGCGAACTGCATGGAGAAGCCGACCCCGGTCGCCCCGCCGCCGAAGGCCGCAGGCAGGCGCAGGAAGGCGGCCGTCTCGGCCGCGAACACGCGCGCGGCGGCCAGGAAGCCGAAGAAGGCCGAGGCGACCGCCCCGCCGATGACGACGAACAGGCCCGAGCGGTTCTCGCGCACCGCCTCCTCGGTCTGGTCCGCGCCGGGCGAGCCGACCTTCAGCACCTCGGCGGCGGCGACGCCCTCGGGATAGGGCAGGCCGCCCTGGACGACCAGGGTGCGGCGCAGGGGTATGGAGAAGGTCACCCCCAGCACACCGCCCAGGACGCAGATCATCACCGACTCCCAGAAGGGGAAGCTCATCCACCAGCCGATCATCACCAGGCCGGGCAGGACGAAGATGATGGCGCTCATGGAGCCGCCGACCGAGGCGACGGTCTGGACCGTCATATTCTCCCAGATGGTCGAGCCGCGGAACGCCCGCAGCAGGGCCATGGAGATGACCGCCGCCGGAATGGCCGAGGCGAAGGTCAGGCCGACCTTCAGCCCCAGATAGGTGTTGGCCGCCGTGAAGACCGCCGCCAGCAGACACCCGAGGATCAGGGCGCGAAGCGTCAGTTCGATGCGTTTGCCGGTTCCGGCGGGTTTGTCCGTCATGCGGGAGCCTCTTGGAAATCGCGGCGAGGCTAAGCCTGAAAGCCGGGCCGTGACAACGGGGCGCGCCTCTTCTCTGACGACCTCCCAACCGCTACCTCTCTGTCCATGCCTGAGTTGCCTGAAGTCGAAACCGTCCGTCGCGGTCTTGAACCCGTGCTGGAGGGCGCGCGTCTGACCGCGCCGCGCCAGAACCGGCCGGACCTGCGCTTTCCCTTCCCCGAGCGTTTCGTCGAACGGCTGGAGGGGGCGACGGTGCTGCGGCTCGATCGGCGCGCCAAATATCTGCTGTTCCCGCTGTCGACGGGCGAGACCTGGGTGACGCACCTGGGCATGACCGGCCGCTTCACCCTGGAGGGCGCGGCGCCGGGGCGGTTCGAGACGGCGGCGCCGGTCGTCGGCAAGCATGAGCACATGAGCCTGACGGCCGATCGGGGCGGGGCGCTGACGCGGCTGGGCTACGCCGACGCGCGGCGCTTCGGCTTCATGGGCCTGATCCCGACCGAGGCGGTCGAGGGTCACGCCTGGTTCGCCAGGCTGGGGCCGGAGCCGCTGGGCAACGCCTTCTCGGGCGCCCTTCTGGCCGAGGCCTTCGCGGGCAAGGCCCAGAACATCAAGGTCAGCCTGCTGGACCAGGGCATAGTGGCGGGCCTGGGCAACATCTATGTGTGCGAGGCCCTCTATCGCGCGCGCATCTCGCCCCTGACGTCGGCGGGCAAGGTCGGCCGCACCCGGCTGGAGCGGCTGGCGGCCGAGGTGCGCCACGTCCTTCACGACGCCATCGCGGCGGGCGGATCGACGCTCAAGGACTTCGCCAACGTCGAGGGCGGCCAGGGCTATTTCCAGCACCGCTTCGACGTCTATGGGCGCGAGGGCGAGCCGTGCCGCACCGAAGGTTGCGCCGGCG
Source organism: Bordetella sp. (assembly GCA_017308115.1). Lineage (GTDB taxonomy): Bacteria > Pseudomonadota > Alphaproteobacteria > Caulobacterales > Caulobacteraceae > Brevundimonas. The sequence goes on along the minus strand of JAFKFS010000019.1, from coordinate 50,039 downwards.
TGGTCGGCCGCATCGTCCAGGGCGGCCGCTCGACCTTCTTCTGCCCGGTCTGCCAGAAAAAGTGATGTGTCGTAAAATTTCGACTTCATGTAAAAAATAATGGACACTAAATCCGCTTGATGTGACATTGCTCCGAGACAGCAGCCGAGGAGCGCGTGATGACCTTTCGCGAGAAGCACCTGTGGGTCGCCATCATCGCCGGCCTGTTGGTCTGGGGCGCCTACGCCTGGCGGTTCGGCGAGCGGGTGCTGGGCGGCGGGTTGAAGCAGGCGGACTTCGCCGCCGACATGGGCGGGCTGTTCGTGCTCGGCCTGATCGCCGTGGTGGTGCTGGAAAGCGGACTGACGGCCCTGGCCATGCTGACCACCTCCAAGGCCGAGCGGCGAGCGCGGGACGAGCGCGAGGGACTGGCGACGCTGCAGGCCAGCCATGTGTCGCTGATGGCGCTGATTATTCTGCTGGTCACGGTGTCGGCGGTCGCCTACGGCGTCGGTTTCTGGGGCGCGGCCCGCCCCGATGCGCTGGCACGCTGGATGATCCCCGGCAACGGCCTGGTGCTGGCGGCTAATGCGGTGCTGGGCTGCATCATGCTGTCTGAGCTGGCGCGCTGGGGCCTGTCCCTGGCCCTGCTGCGCCGGGGCCGCTGATGGGCAAGCCGCCGCCGCCTATAAGGAACCGCATCCGCGAACTGCGCTTTCACGCGAACGAAATGACCCAGGCGGACCTCGCCGCCCGCATCGGCATGACGCGCCAGACCATCGTCGCCATGGAGCAGGGCAAATACTCGCCCAGCCTCGAAGCCGCCTTCCGCATCGCCCAGGTCTTCGGCGTCGAGCTCGGCGAGGTGTTCCAGTGGGAGGGCTGAGGCGCTAGACCTCCCTGCGACATCTATAGAGGAGCGCCCGATGGCCGACGCCTATTCCACCCTGCTGATCGAACGGCACGCTGACGGCTATGCGGTCGTCACCCTGAACCGGCCCGAGGCGTTGAACGCCCTGAACACCACCCTGACCGGCGAACTGGGCGATTTCCTGGAGAGCGTGGCCGACGACGACTCCGTCCGGTGCGTGGTCCTGACCGGTTCGGCCAAGGCCTTCGCGGCGGGCGCCGACATCAAGGAGATGGCGGACCAGGCCTATGCCGACATGTATCGCGGCAACTTCTTCGCGCGGGCGCACGACCGGGTGGCGGGCTTCCGCAAGCCGATCATCGCGGCGGTGTCGGGCTATGCCCTGGGCGGCGGCTGCGAGCTGGCCATGCTGTGCGACTTCATCATCGCCTCGGACACGGCCAGGTTCGGCCAGCCCGAGATCAACCTGGGCGTGGCGCCCGGCATCGGCGGCTCGCAGCGCCTGACCCGCGCCGTGGGCAAGGCCAAGGCGATGGACATGTGCCTGACCGGCCGGATGATGGACGCGGCCGAGGCCGAGCGTTCGGGCCTGGTCTCGCGCGTCGTCGCCGCCGACGCCCTGCTGGACGAGGCGCGCGCCGCCGCCGCCAGGATCGCCGGACAGTCGATCCTGGCCGTCATGGCCAACAAGGAGCTGGTCAACGCCGCCTTCGAGACGACCCTGGCGCAGGGGGTGGTGTTCGAGCGCCGCCTGTTCCACTCCCTGTTCGCCTTCGACGACCAGAAGGAGGGGATGGCCGCCTTCGTCGAGAAGCGGAAGCCCGCCTTCACCGGCCGTTGAATCCGCGTCGGGGCCGGATCGCATGGGGCGCAAACCCCGGCCCCGACTCAATTCCGGCCGGGTCGCGTTGACCGGCCGGGGGCTTTCCGCTATAGCCGCGCGCTCTTGAGATTTCCTCGCCGTGGACGTGGGTCTGCGGCGTTTACGTTCGAAGGTTTTTACCCGATGGCCAACAATGCAGGCGCCCGCAAGGCGATCCGCAAGATCGAAGCGCGGACCGAAGTGAACAAGGCCCGCCGCACCCGCGTGCGCACCTATCTGCGCAAGTTCCAGGAAGCCGTCACGGGCGGCGACGTGGAAACCGCCAAGGCCGCGTTCATCACCGCCCAGTCGGAATTGATGCGCGCCGTGTCCAAGGGCGTGGTTCACAAGAACACCGGCTCGCGCAAGGTCAGCCGTCTGGCCGCCCAGCTGAAGAAGCTGTCGGCCGCCTGATTTCGCCAGGGCGCGCGGACGGGTCTTCACGGCTTCGTCACGCGGCGCAATGCGACGACGGCGGAGCGCCTGTAACCGGCGCTTTTTAAAAAAGCAGAATAAATTCAACGGCGAGGAAGCGAAAGCTCCCTCGCCGTCTTGCTGTCTGCGGCTAAGTGGAGCTGGTCGATTCACGTTCGGGAATGAGGCGAAATCGCCATTTTCCCAAGCCCTGCCGAGGTTTGCCGGAGTCAATCAATTTAAGTGCGAATCTCGACTCGAATCAGCGTTGATCTCCGCCGCTCCGAGGGTAAGTTGAGGGGGTAACGCACTTCCGTCCTTTCTGGATGAAGACGAGGGAAATCAATGATTTCCTTCGGCGCGAGATGTCTGTCCGTGAGTACGATCCCGCTTGCGAAGCCCGGCTTCGCGAGGCGAGAGAAGTCGTCCCTGGATCAGGCCTCTCGAAGGGTGTTCGTCGGTGATAACTCTTGTGGCGGGTGTTCGGAATGATCGGGGGCGCGGCGATGGCGGGAATGACGGATCCCAACCGTATCTGGACCGAGGCGGCGGACCGCCTGAAGGCTGAGATCGGGGACGGGCCCTTCAGCTCCTATATCGCGCCCTCCGCGGTGCGCGTGGACTCCCAGGGCAATCTGATCCTGGTGACGCCGACCGCCTATGCGCGCGACTGGGTGCGCAAGAACGCCCTGCGCCGGATGAACGAGCTGTGGCTGGGCCTGGACGGCTTGGCCCGCCGTCTGGAGGTGCGCTGCCGCGCCGAAATGGGCTCGGTCCCGCCCGCCGCCGCCTCGCGCGAGGCACCGCGCCTGGCCTCGATCAGCGCCGCCGCCGCCTCGCCTGCCGCCGCCCCCGCCTTCGCCCCGGCCGCCGACGGCGCCCGCGCCGTGCGCGCCGCCGGCCTGCAGGAGCGGCTGACCTTCGACAGCTTCGTCGAGGGCCACGGCAACGCCTTCGCCCTGGCCATCGCCAAACAGGTGGCGACCTGGGCCGACGGCCACTTCAACCCCGTCTTCTTCTGCGGGCCCTACGGCTACGGCAAGACCCACCTGCTGAACGCCATCGCCTGGGAGGCGCAGCGCCTGCGCCCGGACGCCAAGGTGGTCTATCTGACCGCCGAACGCTTCCTGTCGACCTTCGTGCGCGCCATGCAGGACCGCTCGACCGCCGCCTTCAAGGAGAGCCTGCGCTCGGCCGACATGCTGCTGCTGGACGACGTCCAGTTCGTCGGCGGCAAGACCTCGACCCAGGAAGAGCTGCTGAACACCCTCACGGCCCTGATCGAGGACGGCAAGCGCATCGTCCTGTCGGCCGACCGGGCGCCGGTGGCCCTGACCGACGTCGAGCCGCGCCTGCGCAGCCACCTGGCCGCGGGCCTGACCTGCCCGGTCGAGGCGGCGGACCGCGATCTGAAGGTCGCCGTGGCGGAGGCGCGCCTGAACGCCCTGGCCCAGCTGGGCGTCGTCTCGGGCGAGGCCCGACCCGAGGTGCTGGAGCATCTGATCGACCGCACCCCCGGCTCCATGCGCGAGCTGGAAGGCGCGGTGAACACCCTGGCCGCCGTCGCGGGCGCCCGCCTGTCGGCCCTGAGCGTGGACGAGGTCCAGTCCCTGCTGGGCGCCGCCCTGCGCACCGGGCCGGAGCGCCGCATCACCGTGGACGAGATCCAGAAGACGGTGGCCGAGCACTTCAGCCTGAAGCAGGCCGACCTCTTGAGCGAGCGCCGGACCCGCGCCATCGCCCGCCCGCGCCAGATCGCCATGTATCTGTGCAAGCAGCACACCACCCGCTCCTATCCCGACATCGGCCGCCGCTTCGGCGGGCGCGACCACACCACCGTCCTGCACGGGGTCCGCAAGATCGAGGAGCTGATGCCCAAGGACGACCAGATCGCCCGCGACGTCGAGGCCCTGACGCGCAAGCTCCGCGGCTAGAAGGAAGGCGACGCGCAAGCTGCGGGGCTAGGCCTCCCTCCCGCCGCTCCTCCCGGCGAAGGCCGGGACCCAGATTGTAGGGCTCGCCATCTTGTTGCAGGGCGCCGGTTCGCCGCTATGGCCCGCCGCGACGCTTGCATCTGGATTCCGGCCTGCGCCGGAATGAGCGGATTTCAGAGGCTCCGGCCTGTGGAAATCGGGGGCAGACGGCGCGCGGACGCCTCTGGCCGTTGCCCCTTGCGCTCAATGCGCTAGTGTTCCTGCCCATATTTACGGCGACGCCGCTTCGGCGGGGTCGCGACCGGGCGAGACCATATGCAGCTGACCATCGAACGTTCCGCGCTTCTTCGGGCCCTGGGGCACGTCCAGAGCGTGGTCGAGCGTCGCAACACCATTCCGATCCTGTCCAACGTGCTGCTGAGCGCCGGGCGCGACCGCCTGTCCTTCGCCGCCACCGACCTGGACATGGAGATGGTCGACGAGGCCGAGGCCCAGGTGAACGTCGAGGGCCAGATCACGGCCCCGGCCCACACCCTGTATGAGATCGTGCGCAAGCTGCCGGACGGCGCCGAGGTGTCGCTGACCTATTCGGGCGATGATCCGCGCCTGGTGGTGGCGGCGGGCCGCTCGCGCTTCAACCTGCCGGTGCTGCCGGCGGGCGACTTCCCGGTCATGTCGACCGAGGCCTCGGGCGCGCGCTACACCCTGCCCAAGGAAGACCTGGCCCGCCTGATCGACAAGACGCGCTTCGCCGTCTCGACCGAGGAGACGCGCTACTATCTGAACGGCCTTTATCTGCACACCGTGGCCGACGGCGGCATTCCGCTGCTGCGCGCCGTGGCCACCGACGGCCACCGCCTGGCCCTGGCCGAGACCCCGGCGCCCGAAGGCGCGGCGGGCGGCCCCGGCGTCATCGTGCCGCGCAAGACGGTGGATCAGGTCCGCCGCCTGCTGGACGACGGCGCAGGGCCCGTCGAGGTCCAGGTCTCGGCCCAGAAGATCCGCTTCGAGTTCGGCCAGGCCAGCCTGACCTCAAAGGTCATCGACGGCGCCTTCCCCGACTATCTGCGCGTCATTCCCAAGGGCAACGACAAGCAGGCCGACATCGACAACAGCCTGTTCGCCAAGGCCGTCGACCGCGTCGCCACCATCTCGGCCGAGAAGAGCCGCTCGGTGAAGCTGGCCTTCGACAACGACCGGGTGAAGCTGACCGTCCGCAACATGGAGGCCGGCCAGGCCGAGGAAGAGGTCGAGATCGGCTATTCCGACGAGCCGTTCGAGATCGGCTTCAACGCCCGCTACCTGCTGGACGTGGCCGGCCAGATCACCGGCGAGACCGCCTGCTTCAAGTTCGCCGACCCGGCCAGCCCGACCCTGGTGCTCGACCCGGCGGACGTGGGCGTGCAGTACGTGCTGATGCCGCTGCGGGTGTAGGGTCTTGCGCCTGCTTTTCTCGCTCATCCCGGCGGACGCCGGGACCGAGTGAGAGCCAGGGGCGGTCGGTCGGATGTTCTACGTCTACATCCTGGCCAGCCGCCGCAACGGCACGCTCTACACCGGCTCGACCGACGACCTGCTGAAACGGGTGGCGGAGCATCGTGAAAAACTGCGCGGCGGGTTTACTGAAAGATACGCCGTTTCCCGCCTGGTCTGGTACGAAGTCCATGACTCTCGAGAGGCCGCCTTTGTTCGGGAGCGGCGCATCAAGGAATGGCGGCGCGAGTGGAAGCTGGACCTGATCGAGCGTATGAACCCTGAATGGGCTGATCTGTTCGAGACGCTCCTTTGAACCGCGCCGCTTGCGGCCAAAGCACTGGGTCCCGGCGTCCGCCGGGATGAGCGGATAGATTGAGCCTCACCTCCCTCGCCCTCACCGACTTCCGCTCCTATGCGGGCGCGACCCTGCCGGTTTCCGGCGGGACGGTGGTGCTGCATGGGCCGAACGGGGCGGGCAAGACCAACCTTCTGGAAGCCGTCAGCCTGCTGACCCCCGGCAAGGGGCTGCGCGGGGCGACGGCGGCCGAGATGGGGCGGCGCGAGCCGGGCGAGGCGGTCGGGCGGCCCTGGGCCGTGGCGGCGACGCTTGAAGGGCCGGACGGCGACGAGGTTCGCCTCGGCACCGGCGTCCAGACGATGGGCCCTTCGGCGCGACGCATCGTGCGCATCGACGGCGAGACGGCGCCGCCGGGACGGCTGCTGGATCATCTGCGCCCGGTCTGGGCCACGCCCGAGCAGGATCGGCTGTTCTCGGACGCGCGGGCCGAGCGGCTGCGTTTCTTCGACCGGCTGGTTTTCGCCGCCCATCCTGACCACGCCGCTGTCGTCTCGACCTATGAAAAGGCCCTGCGCGAGCGGCTGCGCCTGCTGACCGACGAGACACGCCCGCCCGACCCCCTGTGGCTGGACGCCCTGGAGGCCCGGCTGGCCGAGAGCGGGGCGCGGGCGGCCGTGGCGCGCGCCGCCGCGCTGAAGGCGCTTCAGGCGGGGATCGACGCTCGCGCCGATCGCCCCTTCCCTCAAGCCGATCTGGGGCTGGCCGGGACGGCCGAGGCGATGGCGGCGGCGGGCGCGGACGAGGCGGACATCGTGGAGGCGCTGGGCGAGGGCTTCGTGCGGGCGCGGGCCCGCGACGCGGCGGCGGGGCGCAGCCTGTTCGGGCCGCACCGCTCGGACCTGACGGCCCTGCACCGCGAGAAGAACCGGCCCGCCGCCGAAGGCTCGTCCGGCGAACAGAAGGCCCTGGTGCTGAATCTGATCCTGGCCCAGGTGGCGCGCCTGGCGGATCAGCCGGCGCGGCCGATCCTGCTGCTGGACGAGGCGCCCGCCCACCTGGACGAGGCCCGCCGCGCCGCCCTGTTCGACGAGATCGAGGCGCTGAAGCTGCAGGCCTTCATGACCGGGACGGAGCGGGGGCTGTTCGCGGCGCTGGAAGGCCGGGCGCAGTTCGTGGCGGTGGAGGGCGGCGGGCTGTCTTCCCCCGCTCCCCTTGAGGGAGACGGCGTTCAAGCAGCCGAAGGCGTTAGCGCGCCTAAACCCTTCTCCCCTTGAGGGAGACGGCGCTCAAGCAGCCGAAGGCGTTAGCGCGTCTAAACCCTTCTCCCCTTGAGGGAGACGGCGCTCAAGCAGCCGAAGGCGTTAGCGCGTCTAAACCCTTCTCCCCTTGAGGGAGAAGGTGGCGGGCGGAGCCCGACGGATGAGGGGTGACGGCGGGACCTTGCCGGTTTTCCCGAGCCGCCAGCCCTTCCACTGAAACCTCGCGCAGACACCCCTCATCCGAGCGCCTGCGGCGCCCACCTTCTCCCACAAGGGGAGAAGGGGAGGGAGTGGCTTTTCCCGTCGAATTTCCTATATATCGGAGACTTCGGGACGTGCTGATTTGCGGCCCTGAAACGGGCGGCTTCCGCGTCGCCTCTTCCCTGTCCGTCCGCGGACTCTGAGCCGACGTTTTCATGACCGAACAGACTGCTCCCTCGCCGGAATACGGCGCCGATTCCATCAAGGTTCTCAAAGGCCTGGACGCGGTGCGCAAGCGCCCCGGCATGTATATCGGCGACACCGACGACGGCTCGGGCCTGCACCACATGGTCTATGAGGTGGTGGACAACGCCATCGACGAGGCCCTGGCCGGCCACGCCGACCTGGTGACGGTCACCCTGAACGAGGACGGCTCGGTCACCGTGACCGACAACGGACGCGGCATTCCCACCGCCATCCACGCCGAGGAAGGCATCTCCGCCGCCGAGGTCATCATGACCCAGCTGCACGCGGGCGGGAAGTTCGACCAGAACTCCTACAAGGTGTCCGGCGGCCTGCACGGCGTGGGCGTGTCCGTGGTCAACGCCCTGTCCGACTGGCTGGAACTGGTCATCTATCGCGAGGGCAAGAAGCACAGCGTCCGCTTCGAGCGCGGCGAGACGGTGCGCTCCCTGGCCGTCGTCGGCGAGGCGCCGATGCGCGAGGACAAGGGCCGTCTGCTGACCGGCACCGAAGTCACCTTCTATCCGTCCGTCACCACCTTCAGCCACATCGACTTCGACCTGAAGACGCTGGAGCACCGCCTGCGCGAGCTGGCCTTCCTGAACTCGGGCGTGGTCATCAAGCTCAGCGACCATCGGGGCGCCGAGCCGGTCGAGATCATGCTGCACTATGAGGGCGGGGTCGAAGCCTTCGTGCGCCACCTCGACAAGTCCAAGACGCCGATCCTGAAGGACGTCATCGTCATCCGCGGCCAGAAGGACGGCATCGAACTGGACCTGGCCCTGTGGTGGAACGACAGCTACCACGAGACCATGCTGTGCTTCACCAACAACATCCCGCAGCGGGATGGGGGCACCCACCTGTCGGCCTTCCGCGCCAGCCTGACCCGCGTCATGGGCGCCTATATCGAAAGCTCGGGCCTGGCCAAGAAGGAGAAGGTCGCGCCGACCGGCGAGGATGCCCGCGAGGTCCTGACCTGCGTCCTGTCGGTCAAGGTGCCGGACCCCAAGTTCAGCTCGCAGACCAAGGACAAGCTGGTCTCGTCCGAGGTGCGCCCGGCGGTCGAGAACCTCTGCTCGGAAGGTCTGTCGACCTGGTTCGAGGAACACCCGGTCGAAGCCAGGATGATCGTCTCGAAGATCATCGAGGCGGCGTCCGCCCGTGAAGCCGCCCGCAAGGCGCGCGACCTGACGCGCCGCAAGTCGGCGCTGGAGATCAGCTCCCTGCCCGGCAAGCTGGCCGACTGCCAGGAACGCGATCCGGCCAAGTCCGAACTGTTCATCGTCGAGGGCGACTCGGCCGGCGGCTCGGCCAAGCAGGCGCGCAACCGCGAGAACCAGGCCGTCCTGCCCCTGCGCGGCAAGATCCTGAACGTGGAGCGCGCCCGCTTCGACCGGATGCTGTCGTCCGACACCATCGGCACCCTGATCCTGGCCCTGGGCACCGGCATCGGCCGCGACGACTTCGACGCCGACAAGCTGCGCTACCACAAGATCATCCTGATGGCCGACGCCGACGTCGACGGCGCCCACATCCGCACCCTGCTGCTGACCTTCTTCTATCGCCAGATGCCGGAGCTGATCGAGCGGGGCCACGTCTACATCGCCCAGCCGCCGCTCTATAAGGTCTCCAAGGGCAAGCAGCACCGCTACGTCAAGGATCAGGCGGAGATGGACGCCTATCTGATCGAGGAAGGCAGCGCCGAGGCGACGCTGGAGCTGGGCTCGGGCGAAGTGCGCGCCGGCATGGACCTGCAGGACCTGGTCCGCGAGGCCAAGGCGTTCAAGGCCCTGGTCGACCGCCTGGCGGCCCGCGCCCCGGCCTTCGCCATCGAACAGGGCGCCCTGGCCGGCCTGTTCAACGAACAGGGCGACGACCTGGCCGCCCGCGCCGCCCGCGCGGCCGAGCGGCTGAACCTCTACGCCGAAGAGGGCGACGGTCCGTGGAGCGGCGAACCGGCCGCCCAGGGCGGGGTGGCCTTCAACCGCGTCCGTCGCGCCGTCAGCGAGACCATCGTGCTGGACGAGGCGCTGGGGCGTTCGCTGGACGCCCGCCGCCTGGCCGAGCGCGCCGCCGCCTTCGACGGCCTGTTCGCATCCCCGGCCGTCTATCGCCGCAAGGACAAGACCACGACCATCCGCGGCCCGCTGGACCTGCTGGCGGCCGTGCTGGATGCAGGCAAGAAGGGCATCGCCATCCAGCGCTACAAGGGTCTGGGCGAGATGAACCCGGAACAGCTGTGGGAGACGACGCTGGACGCCAACGCCCGCACCCTGCTGCAGGTCAAGGTCGAGCACGGCGACGACGCCGACGACCTGTTCGCCAAGCTGATGGGCGACGTGGTCGAGCCGCGCCGCGAGTTCATCCAGGACAACGCCCTGGACGCCGCCGTCGACGCCTAGACCATTATCGATCAGGTGGTCCGGGTCTCAATTAATGAGAACTGAGCCACAATTAGTGAGAACCAGCTCATAATTGATGGGAATCTTCCGCAGGCCACCCAATGCGGGCGATCAGGCTCTGATCCTTCAGGTGACGAGCGGTTGCCTTCCGCCATCCAATCGAGAAGCGTGACCGAAGGCCAGCATATGCTGGCCTTCCTGCGTCAAAGCAGCCCCGAAACGCGATTGAAGGCCTGTGCCGTCAGAGGCTCACAAGTGCCATTTGCGGACATTCATTGCCGGTAGAGAGGCTCACAGGCGTCCGCCTACGTTGAGAAATGATCTGGCTGTAGGGCGATGGGAATAGCTTGGGCGCTAAGTGTCTTTCGGAAGGACTTCATCGAACAACGCCAGAATCCGAGGAAGACGCTCAGCGGCCCGTTCAAGGTAGGCGTGAGCCTCGGTTCGCAAAAGCGAGGGATCCCGTCCCTTGACGGGGGGGGCGATGTAACGCCGCGGAATCCAACCGTCCGCCTCTCGTAAGTTCGCGTAGTCAACGCTGCGGCACCCATCAGAATCCCCAGCCTCGAAGATCGAACGAATGGCGGCGAACACATGTCCACCTCGCACCGCGCGCGTACTTGCGACCAGCCCGCCATCAAACATGCGGACAGCAGTATTCGCCTCGTTCCGCGACAGGATCAGTATCGCCATATCTACTGAGGCCCTGGGCACGGCGCTCGCCGGCAGCGCGATCACGGCTTCAAGCAGACCCGCTTCCAGAATGCGATTACGCAGTATCTGCTCAGCGCCTCGACGTGCGAGAACAGCTTGGGTGACCAATACAACGGCACGCCCGCCTGGCGCGAGGGCGTCAACTGAACGCTCCAGGAAGAGAGTCTCCAATCGTTTGGTGTCGGCGCTCCGCTGACCCGCAAACTCACCATAGAATCCTAGCGGCGGGTCGCACAGGACGCGGTCAAACTGTTCCAGCTGCAGTTCCAGGAGAGAATCTTCTCGCTGGATGATGGCTGGAACCTGAAGCAGCGCGAAACGAAGCTGGGCCAGGGCGGCGGAAATCGGGTGAATGTCCGAGCCACGCAACGCTGCACTTGGTTCACGTTTCCACGCCTCAGCGAGAAGTCCGCCTTGCCCACAGCAAGGGTCAAAGACGTATTGGCCAGGCTTGATGCTGGCGAGCTGTACCATGAACTCTGCCAGGTAGAGAGGCGTGCTCACTTCTGGAGCCAAGGGGCCGGCGCTTACAATCTGGTCCAGTCTCTCGCTGAACCATTCTCCGAAATGGCGATCCGGAACCGACAGAGGCAATTCCGTCAAGATGGCCGCAGCGTAGTCGACACCCTGTTCCCAACGACTTTGCATCACGTCTGGAATGAGAACTGACTGGAACGCTTCTTTAACGGCGGCCGGCGCATCGATCGGTTGTTCGAGAATTTGGCGAATAACCAAATGACGTGCGGTGTCCGATCCCGACCCGGCGACGCCACGCAGCACCATGGCCATCACCGTGTTGTAGCGCGCTAACGCTACCAGTGTGAGGACACGTCTACCTATGGCGAAGTGATCGACGGCGCGAAGCCTCACGAGCATGCGCTCGAAAGCGGCGGTGGCGGGTCTGAAATCGAAAGTTGATGTGGCTGTATCAGTCACGACGTCGGCTCGACGTCCAGATGCGAAAACACGGCTTCTACGGCGGCGGCGTTCAGGCGGCCGGCGCCCACCTGGATTTCGCGCACATAGGCATCCGTTTCCTCGACAAGTTCGGCGAGCTGCTTAGCCCGTTCGGCCGTCACGGGTTCAAGCTCCAGAGACCTGATGTCATCCATGGTGAAGCCCGGTGTTCCGGAAGTCGCGGTCAGGTCGAGCAGGCGAGCTTCGATCGCTGGATGGCGGAGGAAGGCGGCGAGAAGAGATGAGGGATAATCGCCAATCGGCCGGATCAGCATGAGATTGGGCCCCACTAGGACATCGACATGTTCATCTTTGGCGACAGCCGCCCGCACCCGCCCCCGACTGGTGACGAGGATGTCGCCGGCTTGAAGGCGCCGCTTTGGATCGGGGTCGCCGCCCACTTCCACTGTTTCCAAAACGTCCCGCGGGGCGATTCGCACCCCCACGTCCCTCATCGCAACAATCGGAACTTCGGTCGTCGCTGCCCCTTCGTCGACCTTCTGTGGCGGACGCCCAGAAAAAACTTCAGCAATTTCAGAGAGGAGCAATTTCGTACCTCACATACGCAACAATTATCATCGCGAATAACCTACTTACATTGACATTGCAAAGCCTCGCTCCTACTTACATCTCCCGCTTTAACCAAAGGGAGAGTTGCGACTACCGGTCGCGCAAGGCCGGAAATGAAAAAGGGCGAGCCCGAAGGCCCGCCCTTGAAGTTACGTGACGCCCACACCCAACCGCAGACGGCCAGGGCGGCGCCGGTAGATGAAGCCAGAAACTCCACCTCAGCAAAAAACGGAGTAACGGCTCGTCCTTCGGCTTTCAAGGTCGTCTGCTCAAACCGAGTAAGAGAATGAGCAACGAGAAGAAGCCCGGCGAATCCGCCGGCAAGGATGGCGGTATCTACCGCGAAGTCGGTCCGCGCGGCGGCAAGCACGACAACTGGGCGACAGTGCCTGATGGTCGGACCCTGCCGCCGACGCAAATGCCCGGTTCGACGTGGCGGCGCGAGCGCCGCACGCCTGACAGCTCGCGCTGACGGAGACAGGCATGACTGAACTGAAGCAAATCGCGGGCGCCTTCGGGCGCCCGCGTACCCGCAAACGCCTGAGCTTTAGGGAGGTCGCGCGATGAGGGGAGATTTCAAAGCGACCGTTTTCGCGGCCGGTTGCGGCGACGCGATCATGCTGGAAGCGCACAGCAAGGTGGTGATGACCGACATTCACTATCGTCGCGGTCAAGCCCAAGATACGGGTAACGACGACGTGCCGGATTTCGCTCCCGACATTCGCAAGGCGTGTGGCGACCACCACCTTGACGTCTTCGTGTCCACGCACCCGGACAAGGATCATGTCGGCGGCTTCTGTGAGATCTTTCATTGCGGACATCCCGACGACTGGGACCCGGACCCTGAGGACGATGAGCCGAAGATCATCGTCGATGAAATCTGGTGCTCGCCCTACGGGGCTAATCCTCACTATGTGACGGACCAAGCCAAACCGTTGGTGGATGAGATCAAGCGTCGCCAGCGGCTCCAGGGTACGGCTGAGGCGTCTCGGGCCGGCAATCGCCTGGTCGTCATGGACACCACCACTCACGTGAGTGGTGAACTGGCAACGGGGTTCAGCTGGCGCCTTCTGGCTCCGACCCCGGCGGAATGGGATATCGCCAAGGCGCCGGAAGGGTGCCCGCCCACGTCATCGAACCCAACCAGTTTGGTGATCCAGTGGACGATCAAGCGCAACTGGGGGATCAACCAATTCCTGATCCTCGGCGACACCTCGGTCGAGGTTCTCGAGCGGCTGGAGAAAGAAGTTCACGCCAAGAATCCCGATCACCTGGCGTGGCATGTTCTTGTGGCCCCGCACCACTGCTCAAGGCGCTCGATCGGTCGTGTGTGGAATGGCGGTTGTGTGGACGAGGAGTTCGAAGAGTCCTCTGAAGCGCTGAAGGCATTGGGTGAACAGCAGGGCAAGGGCTTCGTGGTCGCCAGCACTCGCCGCGTCGTTCGCGGCGGCAATACGCCGCCGTCCTGGCATGCCAAGCAGCGCTATCTGCGTATTCTGGCGAACGGGGGGACCATCGACGATGAGGTCAAGGCGCGTTTCAGGTGCACCGGCGGCAACGACGCCACCGACAAGCCGGCCCATGTCCAGTTCAACCTGACCGTTCTGGGGCCCAGCCTCGCAGCGAGCGGCGCTCCGGCCAAGATCGGCCTTGGCGGGAGTGGTGCTGCCGTGGGCGGAGGCGGTTCCTATGGCTGACGGCGTTGAAACCCCGATTGTCCGCGACCTTCTGCACGAGCTTGAGCTGCTCCGTGTTCGAAGTTCACGTGCGGTGGTGCCGGAGAGTGTTCGCCTGACGACCGGTCAGGATGGCGAGGCGATGTTGACGTTCGACATTCAGACTGAGCCTACGGCCGAACCCTCGAGCGTGGATGTGAGGGACGTCGAGACCGTCCATTTCGTCTACGCCGGTGGGGCGCGTTTCGGGGCGACCGCGCCCCGAAACGTCCTCTGTGATCGCGACGATTTCCCACGCAACGTCGGGCATCTCTGCTCCGGGCCTCCCGGCTGCGCGGCGGCGCCCTGTCTGGCCTTGGGGGGTATGCAGCCGATCTACGAACGCGGCGGGATCGAGGCTCTGTTGGAACGGCTCCGGACCTTCATGCGCGACGCCAAGACCGGATCGCTCATGGCTGATGGATGGGAGCCGGTGCCGTTCGGCTTCCAGCAGCAGTTTCGCTTCGGCCAAGTTCAGCCGAAGTTTTTCCAGGAACATGCTCAAGCCCATCCCCAAGGCGGGCATGCCTTTGGCGTGGCGATCAACCGCGAAGACGATGTGGACCGCGCGGTGCTGCTTGTCCCCGGCGCTGTGTCGATCGAACACATCCGGGAGGCCCTCGGGCTTCAGTGCGACGGGGCGAAGCGTCGCGGCGTGCCGTGGGTGTTCCTGTGGCGAGATCCATCCGTCGTCGAGACCGATCCCATCTTCGCGGATTGGCGAACCGAAGCAGAAATGCGCGCCGGCCTTGAGCAGGTCGGCGTGCTCCAGGCCTACGATACAGCGGTGGGTGAACTTCTCGGGGCCGGATGCGACTTCGCCCATCACCATGAACATGGCCGCAAGTCTGTTGTCGTCGTCGTCGGCATCTGGCGGCCTGCGCCCATTATGGATAGCTTTTTCGGCTATTCAGACGATCCGCGGGCAAGACGCTTGGAACTTCGGGCGCTGATCGTGTCTTGGCCATCTGTTCAGACACTTCCGGTGGCCGAAGCCGAGGTCCGGACCGTGATCGGCGATCATCCGCCGGAACCCGAGCTGTTTCGATGGGTGTCCGGCGCGCCGATGCTGCCCCCGATTGCGCTACTTGGGGTGGGCGCCCTTGGCGGCTCCATCTTGAACAACCTGGTTCGGAGCGGTGCGAGTGATCTTCTGCTGCAAGACCAAGACAATCTGCGCGCCCACAACCTCACACGCAACATCGCCCGTATTTCCGATGGGTACCGGAAGAAGGTGATGCAGGCTTCTGGGCTGGTATCAGACATCAGCGGCGCAGATTGTGTCACGCATGACGAAGACATAGTCGTTACGCCATCTGAGGTTATGGCGGGTCGTCTTCGAGGCCGCCTGGTCGTGGACGCCACGGCGGATGAACGTGTTCGTGTCGCGCTCGACGATCGGGCTGTCAGGGGCGATTGCACGATCGTCCGCAGCGAGATTTTTCATGATGGGCGGTTGGGCGTGACCTTCGTTTCCCGCCCCAACGGCCCGAACTTGGCCGACCTGCTGGTCAGTCTTTACGCGTCGGCAACCGAAGATGCGAACATCGCCGCTTGGCTGGATCACGAGAACCAATATCCGCTCGGACCAGACCCTCTGCTGTATGGCTTCGGCTGCACGTCTCAAACCACCCGCTTGCCGAACCACTGGGTCGAACAGCATGCCTCGGTCACGGCTGCGATGATCTTCACGCCCGATGAAGGATCAGGCGTCGCACTCAACCCGGTGGACGCGCGTGGGCTTCCGAGTGGTTGGTCGTGGCGACCCGTAGCTCCGTTCCGGGAACTCAAACCGCCGACCGAGCCGGAATGGACCGTCCGGTTGAGCGAGGATGTAGCCGCGCAGCTGGCGGAGCGTCGTGAGGCGGCTCTGCCAGCGGAGACGGGCGGTTACCTTTACGGGGCCTGGGACCCAATGCGGAAGGTCATCACCATCGTCTTCGCGGGGGAGCAACCGCCTGACACGACGGCCGACGACGTATCTCTCAAGCTAGGTCCGGCTGGCGCTACCGCTAGTGAGCGGCGGCTCGACCGCAAAACGCGCGGACGGCTTTATCTGTGCGGTTCTTGGCATAGCCACCCGGACGGGGCTGCTGGGCTGTCAGGGCGGGACTACAAAACCATGATGGCGTGCCATGAGATCGACGAACCTCTGCGGAGGCCGACGCTCATGGTCATTGTCGCAGACGGCGATCTGCAAGCGCATCTGAGGATCGGCTGATGGCGGAGACTTTGAAAACCGGCCTGGGGGTCCGCTATCTGCTGCCAATCCTCAGCCTCTATGCGGTTGCCGCTGCGTTGATCGGTCCGACCGATGCGGATCTTGTTCGGAACGTCGTCCAGCATGTCTCAGCCGCCGGAGTGGCTGGCTTGATCATTTTGGTCTTTCAGGATCTCGCGCCGCCCTCGGTCAAAGGGGCGTTGGTCTTCTGGCGGATCAGAGAAATTCTGCCCGGGCATCGTGCATTTACCCTTCATGCGCTCAAAGATCCCCGCGTTGACGCCGATCGCCTGACGTCACTTTTGCCGCCCGCAATGGATACTGGGGCGCAACAGAACGCGCTTTGGTATCGCTGGTTTAAAGAGGTCGAGTCGGAACCCTCGATCACTGATGCGCATCGCCGATATCTGGCGCTTCGGGACTGCACTGTCCTTTTGGCCCTGTTGACCCTGCTCAGCCCCGTTCTGGGGCTTGTGGATGTCCAGACCTGGCCGGGCGCATTCAAGCTGACAGGCGTTTGTGCCGTGGGGTACCTGCTTGTGATGTTTGCGGCGCGGAACGCCGCTCATCGCTTCGTCCGCAATGTGGTCGCCTGCAAGGTGTCCGCCCCAGGGGCGGGTGTTGCAAAAGCTTGAGCCCCGCCCGTTTCGCAGAGACGGACCATCTTGATCCTCACTCGCCCATGATATCGCCCCCGATGTATCGCTTTCGGCCCGCCTACGCTTTGCTCGATGGGTTTCACGAGCTGGAACGGCAGGAGATCTATTTTTCCACGGCCTCCGAACTTAACGATCCGATGGAGGGCTATCGCGATGTTGCCTGGCAGGGCGACGAAGTCGCGTGGAAGAATCTGTTTCGACACCACGGGCGTCTGCTGGCGATCGCCACCCTATACCTGCAGCCGCAATTGGAAATGAGGCCTCAGTTGGAGCGCGAGCCTTGCGCCGCTGCATAACGCGTGAGGATGAAGTTCCATACCTGATGGACTTTCGCATCCCAGAGGTCCTGAGGGTACGGGGCCTCAGGCAGATCGTTCAGCTTCACGCGAATTTCAGACCAAACCGCGCCGCGTGACTGCTGATTGCCGGTCCAGTTCACAGCCTCGACTAGGTCTTCCAGTCGCTGCAACAGACGTCTGGCGACGCCTTTGACTTGGGCCTCATCGGCCTTTGTCAGCTTGGGCTCTGGGGTCGTGAGCAGGTCGAAGATGGCCAACTCCTCCTCTGACAGCTCCTCACGGGCCGCACGCTCCTGCTCCTGGTTCAGCCCGGCGATGAACGCCTGGAGGGCCTCAAAGAAGCGCTCGGGGTCGATCGCACCCGAGTTGTAATCGGCAATAAGCTTCTCAAGGCGCTCGACCAGTGGGAGGCGCGTGGGGTTGGCTTGGGCCATCTTCTGAACTTGCTCCTCAGCCTCCTCGCGCATGCGCTCGACGGTGACCTTGGGGCTTTGTTCAAAGAGCTGGGCAAGGGCCTCGAAGTCGATACCCGACAGGTCCACGCGGCCCTCCGGGGTGTCGCCCTCGACGATCGGGGTCAGGATCGCAACGCCTTCGAGCCGCTCGTCGATAATCTCGGCAATGCGGTCGGAGATGGCCGAGATGTCTACTGGACCCAACTTGGCCTTCACGGCGTCAGAAAGGGTGTGCAGGACCGCCACGGGCTTCATGAAGGGCGCGGCGCGCTCGTCGGGCAAGATCGCCTTGTAGGCCGTCATGACCGCCGCCGTCAGGCGCAGGAATTCCCTGCGTCGGTCGTCTGGCGCCACCAGGGTTTCGACGGCGGCTGAAATGAGCTTGAGCCTGTCGAAGCTCTTCTGTGAAGCGCCACCGATCGAGTCCACGTCGACGCCCAACGGCTCCACAAAGGCACGTGCGGCCCTCAAGGCGTCTTCAAGGGCGCCTACCAGAGCTTCTTTGCCTTCAATCGGCTCACGCCCGCCTTCGCCGTTTCCACCCCCTGCATAGACCGCCAGCGCCTTTTGGAGGTTGTTGAACACGCCCACGTAGTCGACGATCACCCCCGCCGTCTTGCCTTCGGCCCGGCGATTGGCGCGGGCGATGGTCTGCATGAGCGTGTGATTCTTCATCGGCTTGTCGAGGTAGACGGTGCCGATCGAAGGGACGTCGAAACCCGTGATCCACATGGCGCAGACGAACACCAGCCGCAGCGGATCGTCCTTGTCCTTGAACTTGGCTTCCAGGTCCTCCTTCTGCATCCGCTCTCGGTGGGGCAGGATGTCGAGGCCCTTCTTCTTCAGGTCGTCGATTTCGTTCTGGCCCTGGCTGACGACAACCGCCATGTCGAGCTCACGTAGCCACTGTAGGCGTTCGACGATCGCCGCGCCTTCCGCCTCATGCGCGCTCTTGAGCTTGATCTCGTCTTCGGCGATCCGCAGGGCTACGGACGCCTTCACGCGGTCGTGCATGGCGACGGCAGTTGCCTTGTCGATCGCCACGAACATCGCCTTGCCCCGATAGCCGCGCTGGGCGAAGTGGAGCGCCACGTCGTCGGCCACCTTGTCGAGACGATCGGGCGCGGTGATCAGCGTGTATTGGCGGCCGAACTGGCGCTGGAGCTTCCTCTCCTGCTCCTCGTCGAGCATGGCCTCATCCAGGAGGTCGTCCAGCTCCTCACGCAGGGCGGCGGCGTCCATCTGCAGCTCGGGCTTGCGGGCCTCGTAGTACAGCGGGACCGTGGCGCCGTCGCGGACCGACTGGGCGAAGTCGTAGATGGACACATAGTCGCCGAAGACCTCGCGGGTCTTGCTGTCCGCCCCCTTGATCAGCGGGGTCCCGGTGAAGCCGATGAAGGCCGCGTTGGGCAAGGCCGCCCGCATGTTGGCCGCGAGCTGGTCGTACTGGCTCCGGTGGGCTTCGTCGGTGATGACGATGATGTCCGACCGGTCGGAAAGGACCAGCATGGGCTCTCGCTCGGCGGTCGAGAACTTTTGGATCAGCGTGAAGACATAGCGCTCGTTGCCCGACAGCAGGGTCTTGAGGTGATCCCGGCTGCCGGCCTGAACCTGGTCGATGTTCTTTGTGAGGGTGCCGGCCGATGCGAACTGACCGGCGATCTGGTCGTCCAGTTCGGTGCGGTCGGTGACGATGACGAAGGTGTAGTTGCCGCCCAGCCGCCGCAGGACCTTCTCGGCGAACATCACCATCGACAGGCTCTTGCCCGAGCCCTGCGTGTGCCAGAAGACGCCGAGCTTTCCCTGGTTGTCCGCGATGTGCTCCATGGCCTGGATGGCGCGGTTGACCCCCAGCACCTGGTGGTACTTGCCGATGATCTTGCGCAGGCCGCCGGGGACCTCGTCGAAGAGGATGAAGCTTTCGATCAGGTCGAGAAAGCGGGCAGGTTCGCAGGTCGCCCGCAGCATCGTCTCCAGGCTTGCGTCCTCGGGCCCGTCTTCGTCGAGCTTCTTCCAGGGGGCGTAGAACTCGTAGGGGGCATGGCTCGCCCCCATGACCGACTCCAGGCCGTTGGAGAGCAACACGAAACCGTTGGCGTCGAACAGGCGGGGCACGGTGTCCCGGTAGTCCCGCAGGTTCTTCTCGTAGGCGTCGGCCAGCGGACAGGTGGGCGCCTTCCACTCCGCCAGCAGCAGCGGCAGGCCGTTGACGAAGCCGATCGTGTCGGGGCGGCGCTTGTGAAGCACGCCTCCGACCCAGACCTGGCTTGCCACCAAGAAGTCGTTCGCCAGCGGGTCCTTCCAGTCGATGACGCGGACGGTCAGGTCCTCGAACGCGCCGTCGTCCTTGCGCACCTGGACGCGCACGCCGTCGACCAGGAAGGCGTGCACCTCGCGGTTGGCGTTGGCCGCGAGGGCGCCGGTGCGGTCCTTCGTCAGGGCCTCCTCGGCCAGCTTCAAGGCTTCGGGGGGCAGGCCGGGGTTGAGCTTGGCCAAGGCCTTCTGGAGACGCGCCGGGAGCCAGGTCTGACGAAAGCTCGTTCGGCCTGTCGGGTTCGCCGGGCCCGGCTGCTCATGCATGAGGTTGGCGTGCGTCCAGCCCAGCTCCTGCAGGAGAGCCAGTGCGGGCTGCTCGACGATGCCGTCCTCTGAGGCGATGGTTCCGGTGAGAGAGGGCGCCATCAAGCCTCTTCCGGCTCATCATGGCCGGTATCATCGGCCTCGGTCATAGTCATGCCGTTGCCGTCGCTCAAAGTGAGGGCACGTGTCTGGAAGACGGGGCGCATCCTCTCCAGCTGCTGGATCAGCCACTCGTGCTGGCGGGTCCAGTCCGCCTCGCTGGTCGGATCCGCGCCTTCCAGATAGATCGCGATGCGGCTCTGCTTTTTCCCGTCCAGGCGCTCCCACGATAGCGGGGCGCCAAACTCCGCCTCAATGGCCTCTTTCTGCGCGAACAGCTCGTCGTACCAGACCTTGCCAGCAGGCCCCCGACAGCAGAACTCAGCCCAGACATACTTCTTCTGGGAATGTACGCAGGCGCCAAGCCAGGTTCCCGCGCGCCCGATGGCGAACGTGGTCCAGGACTGCGGATGGGCCTTCTGGGGGCGCACCTTGCTCTTTCGCTCCAGCAATCGGGTCCGAAGAGCCTGCCAGTAGGCCAACTGCTGTTGCTTGAGGTCGGACACGCCGCCTTCGGCCGACTGCTTGACCTCGCGCGACCATTCGTTCGGTTCGGCCAGGACATTGAGCATGGGCGCGGGGTCGGAAGCGCCTATCTGCCACAGCTCGATCTGGAGGCCGAAGAATTGGTAGGCGTCGCTTGTAATCTCGTTCAGCCAGTCGAGCGCGGCGCGGTGCTCCTCGGCGAAGTCCTGGGCGACCCAGACGATCGTCGCGGCCTTGAGGCCCGCGGCATAGGTCAGCAGCTGGCCCAGGTGGCGGTGATCGGTCTTCTCCAGCTGGTTCTCGACTAACACCCAGTGCTCGTCGGGCGTGTCGGTGCGCTTCGCCAGGATGTCTGCCCGGAAGGGGCCGACGAACTGCTCCATGGCCTCCACCTCTAGGTCCATCCCGAGGGCGTCCTGAAGCAGCTCCAGGCCGTCAGGAGAGGCCAGCCAGGGGGTAAAGTGCGCGGCCTCGTTTGGCCAGGCCTTGCGCACGTCGACCGGAATCACCTTGCCCAGTTTCACTGTCATGCGGCCAGCTCCAGGTCCCGCTCAGCGGCTTCGACTGAGAGCTGTCCTGAGAGGAGGCGGGGGAGCAAGAGGTCACGGGATTCAGCAAGCCGCTCGTTTTGCCTTATGAGTTTCACGACCAAAGCTCGCATAGGGCGAACAGCCGCGCCGAAAGAAGTCCGCAGTCCTTTAGGCGCCCACGGCACCACCTGCGCTCCGACCGCTTGCCGGGAAAGTTCGGTCTGCCCCGTCGAGCCAGCACCAAGGTGCTCAAACGTCTGCTGCATACTCAGTAAAAGTAGCCCGAGGTAGTCCCGATCGTCCTGGCACGCAGGGCGAACGATCGTGACATGGCTGTCGACCGTCAGGCCTTGGGGGACCTCTTCAGCCTGCGCCACACGACCAAGTGTTCCCACACCGGTCGAGTTGATGAGGACATCGCCAACCTGAACCAGCTTGGCGGCTGGCGGCGTTTTCGTCTGACGCCTGGCTAGCGCAAGGTTCAGTCGACCGTCACGAATGCACTTCTGGTTGACAACGAGGGTCTCACTATCATCCGAATATTTCGGAGCGATCCCTCTATTGATGAAGCTCGTTACCTCTTCGACGATGTTACGAGACCACCCCTGCGGCAGCGGGCCGTCTGGGGTGGCGACGAGGGGGACGCTCTCGTGGCCGGGGAAGCGGAAGCGGACGAACCACTCCTCGAACAGCCCCCGCGCCATCTCCTCCAGCACCGCCACCCGGCGCCGGTTGACCTCGATCAGGTCGTCATAGGCGCCCAGGATCGACGCGATACGGCGTTGGGTGTCGAGCGGGGGAAGGTCGAAATCGAATGTGTTGGAGAAGGTGGTGAATTGGAAACGTGCCACGCCAGTATGCTGCGTGTGATACTGAAGCAGGTCCCTGCACTCATAGTGGTGTTGGAGCATCCAGAAGACGAAAGCGGGGTCTGCCTGCTTCGGGTCGACCCTGAGAAACCGGGCAAAGCTCGCGCAAGTAACCTCGTCGCCAAGTAACTCGAAAGCCCTCGGCGTCATTAGAATGGAACGTCCAGTCGGGCGGTCGGGGCTGCCGCCGGCAGTCTCGAATACGATGTCCCAGGGCTGCAGGCGCTTACGGTCGGCATGTCGCTGCTCAAGGTAACGCACCGGCACACCGTCAGTTTGGCCCTCACGAACTGCAGCGAAGTCCGTTCCTCTGATGACGTGCATTTCTACACGTCCTTCTGCAGGTTCACCCTTTCCCCATTCACCGTCGCGGGTGTCGAGCAGTAGTGGGCGAAGAGTCGTCATGCCTCCAGCACCTCTGCGACGTTCAGGGCGACCACGGCCTGGAGTCTTGACGCCTCAGCATTCAGTACCTCCAGTTGCTCCTGAAGCGCTTCCAGCCGCCCCTTGAAATCGACGTCGTCCACCTCCTCACCCGGTGCCACGCCAACATAGCGGCCGGGGTTGAGGCTCCAGCCATGGGCGGCAATCTCGGCGCGGGTCGCCACCTTGCATAGGCCGGGCACGTCCTTGTAGCCGTCCTCGCCGAAGGTCTGGGTCATGCGTTCGCCGCTTCCCGCCTCCAGCTCCTTCTCCTCGCTACGCCACAGGCGCACGATGTTGCCCAGGAACTCGACCTGGTCGGGCGTGTAGTCGCGGTGGGCGCGGGTGACCTGTCGGAAAATGTGCCTGGCGTCGATGAACAGCACCTCGTCGGCCCGATCACCCTTCGCCTTGGCCTTGTCGAGGAACCACAGGGTCACCGGCAGGGTGACGGTGAAGAACATGTTGGGCGAGGTGGAGATGATCACGTCCACCGCCCCGCTCTCGATCAGCTTGCGGCGCATCTCGCGCTCCGACCCGCCCGCGTCCGAGGCCGAGTTAGCCATCACGAAACCCGCGCGGCCCGTCTCGTTCAGGGCGGCGTTGAACAGGCCGATCCAAAGGTAGTTGGCGTTGTTGCTGGTGGGGATGCCGAGCGAGAACTTCGCGTCCACATGGCCCGCCTCGGTGACCAGACGGCTACGGTCGACCTCCGACTGGTTGAAGGGCGGGTTCGCCAGGACGAAGTCGAACTGGCCGACCATGCCATGCGGGTCTTCATAGTAGCTGTTGGCGATCTTGATGTCGCCTGAAACCCCGTGGACCGCCAGGTTCAGGCGGCACAGCTTCTGGGTGTCCGACATCTTCTCGGCCCCGTAGATGCCGATTTCGCGCGTCGGGTTCTTATGGTGGCGCTTCACGAACTCGGCGGAGTGGACGAACATGCCGCCCGAACCGCAGGCCGGGTCGAAAATCTTGCCGTGATAGGGTTCCAGCACCTCGACGATCAGCTTCACGATCGAGCCGGGCGTGAAGTACTCGCCGCCCTTCTGCATGTACGACGAGGCGAACTCGCCCATGAAGTACTCGAAAATCAGGCCGTAGGCGTCCCCGTCGAGCTTGAGCGGCTGGAGCAGGCGCAGCAGCTCCCTGAGGACGCTGTTGGGCAGCGATCCGTAGCCCTGGGGCATCACGCCCGCCAGGTCCGGATTGTGCTCCGCAATGGCCTTCATGGCCTCGTTCAGAGCGTCCGCCAGGTTCTCCGTCTCCGGCAGGGACAGCAGGTAGGAGAAGCGGGCATGTTCGGGCAGGAAGACGGCACCGTGGCCGTGGTAATCCCCCGGCGTGGGTTTCAGGCGGCCTGTCATTGCCTTGGAAAGCTCGGCGTGGACCAGGTCGAACTTGGCCTCCATCTGCCGCAGAGCGATCAGGGCAAGAACCGGCTGGGCGTACTGGTCTGGGCGCAGGTCGGTGTTGGTCCACAACTGGTTCGCCGTCTGGAAAAGACGGCGCGTGAGGTCCTGCAGGTCTACTTGCACTGGGTGGGAACTTCCGGTTGTCGAGCGTGCCGTAGACCATACTCAGGGACACTTTGAGGTCCACCTAATTCACCCGCACCGTGGCGGTCGAGAGCAGGGCCTGCTGGGCCGCACTTTGCGATCGTGGTTGGGCAAGGCAGGCCCTCGGCGAATCCTTCGAGGAAGAGTTCGTCGAGGAGCGGATTATCGCGAGTCGGTGTTGCTCTGGCGCATTGGCGACGCAGTACGCTAACGTCCGCCTTCGGCCGGATGAGGGGCCGCTTTCAGGGGGAGGTCAGCGTCTGTGCTGGCGCAAAGCCAAGTCTAACGCAAGGGGAGGGAGGCTTCAGCGATGTCAAAGCAGGGCAAAATGCGGCATCGTCAGCGGACGGTCCTACATTGGGCTCAGAACGGTCTGTGCGCGGGATGCGGCCGTTCGGTAAACCTGAGCGGTCGCGCCCCGAAATCCCGCGCAACTTATCCGACCTTCGATCACGTGATCCCCAAGTGCCGGGGCGGTGCGCGAACCCTGATCAATGGCCTGCTCAAGCACCGCGGCTGTAATGAGCGTCGTGATGATCTCCCTCCTACCGGGTGCGATCGCATCTGGCAGGCTCTGGTTTTAGAGCGTCTGGAGTCACAGCAGGCTATCGACACTTGGAACATTGTCCTTTCGCCCAAGATGCATCGCGTCTCCGTGCGGGGCTCGATTTTCGAGCTTTAAGGGTCTTGCTCTCGCGCCTCAGAGATTCTCCTGAGGCTCGCCGACATCACTCAGTCAAAATATATAGTAAAACATATATATTCGCGCCGCTCAGGTCCGGTAGGTTATCTGCAATTTGACTATAGGTTAGAATCAAAAAAACATCGTGGCGTCACCTGAGGGGGCGTTATAATGAACGACGTTGATCCTATTTGGCTGAGGGCTGTGGTCGGCGGCATGCCTGCGCCGAGGCAGGCGTTCCAGCTTCCTACGATCAATCGGATATGGGGCGATGCGGGAAGTCATGTCTATCCTGACAAGGTAGTTCGGCATCCTAATCTATTCGACGACGTACTTCCCGATGTACAAGAGACGTTTCAGACGCGGCGAAGCAGGAGTGCTTCTCGAGGCTGGCAGGCCAAACTCCCAAGCCGCAAGCTCCAACGCACGGTTCGCGCGAGATCGCTCCTAGAACAGCGCGCTTTTGAGCGGTGCGAGGTCGATGGGGATATCACTCGGTACTGCGAACAGCCCATCACGATCACCTATTTCGATAGGGAAGGCGTTCGCAGGAAGCACACGCCTGATTTCTATTACGAAACGGCCACCATCCGCTCCTTCGTCGAGGTGAAGTGGGAAGCGGATGCTCGCAAGGCGAAGAACGAGATCAGATGGCCTGCCATCGCAGCGGCCATCAATGCACTCGGCTTTCGATATGAGGTTTTGACGGAGCGGCACATTCTTCGGAAGCCCAACGCTGACAACGTAGCTGAGTTGCTGCGTTTCAGGCGCGCTGAACCGCTGAGTGATCCGCTGAAGGACAGCATCAGGGCGGTCCTTCGCCAAGGCTCCCTTTCGGTGGACGAGATCCTCTCGTTGCTACCGGGAATAGATTTGTCCGGCGTCTACAGAGGGCTGGTGGAGGGATGGATCAGCACCAACCTTGATATTCCGCTTTCCGGTCAGTCGCTGCTCCGTCTGCCCAATGCTCCGGGCCGGCGCTTGTGAAGCGGGTCAGTTTCGCCATCGATGCGCTCTTTGACTTTGACGGGCGGCGGTATCGCCTGGTCGCAAAGCTACCCGGAGGCGATTGGCAGGCCGTCGATGTCGAGAGCGGCGTGCTCACGAATTGGCCATGGGACGACATCAGTGCGGCGTACGAAGAGGGTCATCTGATCCTCGTGCCAATTGGAGGGACGGGTAACACATCAGGGAGATGCTCCATCGCTGATGTCTCCCAAGAGAAACGCGAAAAGGCGCAGGCGCGACTGGCATTTCTCGAAGCGGTCGAACCACGACTAAAACGCGGTCTAACCCGGCCGGCGCTTGCCGCAGTGCTGAACGAGGCGGCCAACGAGCTTGGATCGAAGCCCCGGTCCATCGCCACCTACTATCGGTGGAAGTCAGCAGCCCTCAAGGGCGGGAAGATGGCTCTTGTCGGCGGAAAGACCGGCCCACGGACACGACGCGTCAGCGGCGCTGCGATCTGCAGACAGGTGATGCTGGAAACAATCGTCGCTGCAAAACAGACCCGCAAGATCGGCGTCGCCCCCGTAGCTACCTTGAAGGCCATGCATATGACGGCTTCCAAGCTGATCACTGCGGAAAATGAGACGCGCTTGGCGTTGGGCGCTCCCGATCCGCCGCTCACCGTTCCTTCAGAGTCCACGTTCAACCGGATGTGGAACGAGTTGCCGGCGGAAGATCGCGCGATCGCCATCGTCGGCAAAGTCGAAGCGGCTCATCTGTTTCGGGGCGGTCGGGGGGGTTCAAGGCCACGCGCCTGCCTGGACCTGACCGAGTACGACGAAACGCGCGTGCCGATGTTCCTTTTCGACGAACGCCTAGGCGTCCCGTTGGGACGACCTTGGCTCACCTGGTACATAGACGTTTATTCGACAGCGCCCGTCGGAATCTACCTGGGTTTCGAGAACCCGAGCGACCTGACGATCGCGAGCGCCCTGCGGCATTGCTGTTTGCCCAAAGCCTATGTCGCTCGAGAATACCCCACCATTGTGAACCGATACGCGCCGGCTGGTCTGCCGAGGCATGTCGTATTCGATAACGGCTTGGCGCAGTGGGGCGGGACGATTGAGCAACTCGCTTTCGATCTCGATATGGGGATCAGCTACACCCGACCTCGGACTCCTTGGTTCAAGGCTCGCGTCGAAGGCATGTTCGAGGTCCTGAACCGGACCCTCTTGAGAGAAATGCCGGGGTTCGTTCTGGCAAAGGATATGCACGAATACGATCCGGCCGTGCATGGCTGCATCGGTTTGCGGCACTTCCTCTACATCCTCCATGCCTGGCTCGTCGATGTGTTCATGCAGGAACCACAGGGCGTTTCCATGCAAACTCCGGCGGCTCTGTGGGAGGAGGGGACAAAGGACTATCCTCCGTCATTCCTGGCCAGATCCCAGGACTTGGACCTGCTGTTCGGCATCAAGCGTACAGGGCGGCTCGATCATCGAGGCGTCCGCTTTGCGAACCTCCGGTACCATTCGCCAGAGTTACACGCGTTACGCCGTCGGCATGGCGATAAGCTGGCGGTGGAGGTCAAAGTAGATCCCTCCAACTTGGCCTTCGTGCACGCTCGCTTGCCGGATAGCGACTCAGGATGGGTGCGCGCTGAGGCTACGGATCCCACATACGCCCAGAACCTTAGTCTGCACCGACATCAGCTCAATCAGCGCAATGCGCGGGAGCAGTTCGGTGACGATTCCGCCGCAAGCCTGCGAAAGGCGCAGGATCGGCTACATGAGCTTATCGCCGAGGCGCTTCCAGCCGCGTTGAGCATACGATCAAACAGCCTAATCGCCCGCGCTCTCGGCATCGGCACGCAGCATATCTTCAACAACCTGAATCACGACGGCGAGCTTACAGGGCTGAGCGGTCCTTTCGCGGGCGACAGCCTTCATCCCCTGGGGGCCACGAACGACAGGTCGGCCAGACGACCGTCATCCGACCCAGCAACCACCCTGGGACACCAGCAAGTGGAAGTTAGCCGCCCACGCCCCCGGCGGACATTCGAGGGCGACCACTCGTTGAAAGGTGACCGCCCATGACCATGGATGCCGACGAAGCGTTTGCCCAGATCGACGCAATCTTCATCAATCATCCCACTTTCGCCCGAGTGAGGCGGATGGTCCGAAATATTATTGAGTTACCGCACACGAAGACAGCACCGTGCGCCCACGTGAGCGGCCCTTCCGGTGTCGGCAAGTCCACGCTTCGGGAGTGCATCAAAGCCGAACACCCACCGGTGAAAGACGGCGCTGAAGTCGAGCTTCTAGGCGGCCTGCGGATGAAGACCGACAGGTTCAAGGTCCTCATCGTGCGAATGCCATCGTCGCCGACGGTGAAGGCCTTGGCTCGCGAGATACTCAAAGCTTATGGCGACGAGTTTTGGAACCGGGGCGACGAATACACCCTAGGGGACCGGGTAGATCGTTACATTGCGGCCAACGGGACCCGTGCGATCGTGATCGACGAGGCGCAACGCGCCGTTGAACGATCGGGCACTGTCGTTTCGGACAAACTGATCGACTGGATCAAATCGCGCCATGAAACAAACTCCGTGGCGTTCATTTTGCTAGGGCTGGGCAGCCTACGACATCTTTTCCAAGCTGATCGCCAGATCCGGCGGAGATGGGATGCCGAAATCAGACTGGAGCCGTACCGTTGGTTTCGGGCCGATGGCTCCCCCGACTTGGAGGGGCAAGACGATTTTATCGCGCTACTCGCGACGTTCCGTGATTTGACACCCATTCCGTTCGATTTCGATATCGAGAGTGAAGAAGTCGCCTTCCGGTTCTTTTATCTTTCCCGAGGTTTGATCGACGGCGTCAAGAAGGTCCTTCTGATGTGCGCTCGGCTGATGAAGGACAACGGCCAGACCTCAATCGATTTACCGTTGCTGAAGCAGGCGGCCGAAGAGGCGTTCCCCCTGGAAGAAGAGGGGATGCAAAATCCGTTTTCCGAGGACTTTGTGGCGATCGCGCCCCCGCCGATAGAGGACGACTATCAAGTCCGGATCGCGAAATCCCGCTCCAAAAAATCCGCAGGGAAAGGGGCCTTGTCAAAGAAACGGCTCAACCAGGTGGTGATCAGCCATTTGGTGA
The DNA here is from genome assembly GCA_017308115.1 of Bordetella sp. Taxonomy (GTDB): domain Bacteria; phylum Pseudomonadota; class Alphaproteobacteria; order Caulobacterales; family Caulobacteraceae; genus Brevundimonas. The sequence continues at coordinate 21,182 of JAFKFS010000019.1, read as the reverse complement.
AGTAGTGCCGCCGCGATTGGTGGTGAGGGGCGGTATCCAGGCTGACGAAAGTCTGCCGGGCTATGTGACACGGCTCAGCCACGCGAACGGCATCAGCCCGCCCCTCCTGATGAAGAGGGCTGCTTTGCCCATCGGCCATGAGTTCCGGTCGGTGGATTTCGATTTGCTCTCCAGCTTAGGCGCCTCCGATCCGATGGCGCTGGCGACAGCATCATTTGCACCTGACGCTGAGCAGGGAAGGCATCAGTTCAACGGATGCGCGCTCACTCGCCCACATTTCCTGACAGCCGGCGCCCGTGTTTGTCCGGAGTGCGTGCAAGAGAGAGGCTATGTTGACCGTCTCTGGCATCTTCGGGCCTACGCAGCATGCCATCGCCATGAGAAGCTGCTGATCGATCGTTGCGAAGGCTGTGCGCGCCCCATCCGCTGGCTAAGGCGAAAACTGCATCAGTGCGATTGTGGTCACGTGTGGGACTCTGGCGATCAGGCGCCTCCCGTCGTGGTGGAGATTTCGTCTCGTTTCGCCGAAGCGGCGCCATATACTGACGCAGATCCCCGCCGAACGCTCGCAGGGCTCATCACCATCGTCTGGTTCTTCGGATGCTCGGGGTTTCCCGACCCGCGCCGCCGCGGCGTGGTCGCCCGCTGCGCCGCCGATATTGGCGTCGCGGTAGAAGTGCTAACTCAGGGTGCGCCTTTCATTACCGATTGGCAGCGGAGCTTTGACGGCTGGGCCCATGATCGGTTCCAAGCCCAAGGCGCTCGGATTGGCTTGCATCGGGATTTTGGCCACGAGCTTGCGCGCCTGCGGAATACGTTCGCCGAACAATGCCCATTCGTGATCGACGAAGTCAGAAACTATTTCTCCCATCACTGGCAAGGCTACCTGTTTCGTCGCCAGAGCTACTTCTGTGTCGGCCCCAAGGTCGCCCGTTTCGTCCCTGCCACTGATGCAGCCAAAATGCTCGGCGTTCGCGTTCAGAGAATCTGGGAGTTCGTGGAAGCGGGGCAGCTATCGGCCGGCAGGCGATCGGCTGGTAGCCGTACTTACCGCGTCATCCGTGCTGATGGCGTTGAGGCCCTCCGTCGCCATTTCGCGTCACTGCTGACGCCGACGCAAGCGGCGAACGCGTTGGGAATCTCCCTGACCCGATTTCGACAATTGGACCGAGCCGGCTTTATCATTGCCGAGCAGATCATCAGCCAGACGAAGCGCTTCAATCCAAAAACGCTTCGTCAGTTCTGCCACGCGTTGGCTGGCCAGGACCTACCCCAGCCAGAGCGGTCCGTTCGCATCACTGACTTACACCGCCATCGTCTGGTGGATTTGGTGGCCGACATCAAAGCGGGTCGCCTTCGGGCCTGGTTTGGCGCCGGCGAGTTCGATGCATTGTCTAATCTGTTCGTACCCGCAGCAGAGGTGGAAGCGCTTCGTGGTCCTGGGGGGCACGGAATGCTGTCGGCTAAACGGGCGAACGAACGTCTAGGAATAGGCCATCGCACCCTGGCGGCCCTGGTGAAGCAACAGCACGCCCGAGCCGACTGGAGCGAAATGGGCTCTCTCATCGCTGTCGCGAAGAGCGCCGTCGATGAGTGGAAGGCCGACCTTGTGACGTCTGCCGGCGTAGCCCGGCCTCTCGGGTTGGCCCCAGCCTCAGTCACGCGACGGCTCCAGCAGCTCGGTATAACCCCGGTTCTGAATGCTGATCCTGAGGCTCGAGTCGCAGCCCTATGGGCCCGCAAGGACCTTCAGAACATCGACTTCGATACCCAATGGGTCACGGCGTCGGGCACATTGTGCGTCAGACCCAAGCGGAGCGGCATGAAGCGGCTGAAACTCCGAGACGGTCGTTCGATTCCAGAAGGAAATATCTCGCTGGCGGATCTGTCCAAGCAGACTGCAATCGAAAAGGATACGCTGCGTCATCTAGCCCTGAACGGCTATCTGACAGCCACACAGTTCAACAGTGCCGGACATTTACGTGGCGTCCTGCGGTCATCAGCCAGGACATTCCAGAAGACGTACGTCTCCAGTTCGGAGATTGCTGCTGAGTATGGCCTCGCAGGATCAGCAGTGACGCGACGGCTGCGATCTCTGGGACTTCGACCGATCTTGGAAATCGCGAATAATGCCCGTGTGCAAGCATGCTGGCGCCGTAGCGACGTTCTGGATGTGGATTTCAGGTCGCAATACATATTGCCTTGCGGCAGGCCATCCACGCCACCGCAGCACAGCGAAGCGGCGCTGTTGCCGGCGAGACCCTCGGGTAGTCCGCGGCTCAGCGAGGGAGCGATCTACGTTCATGTCGCGACCGGCATATTAGGAACTAACTCCTCCAGCTTGCGTGCGGCGGTCGATGCCGGGCACATCCGATCAGCTAGTCGATCAGCCACCGGCAAAGTCCTGACCGTCGTCGAGGCTGACGTGCTGGCGTTTGCTGAGAGGTTCGTGTTCACGCCGAAGCTGGCCGCCGAGCTCGGGTTGTCTGCAACGAGCGTGTTCAGGAACCTCGCGCGTCTCCAAGTGAGTCCGGTATGGCCGGGCGTCAGACCGGTGCATGCACTCTGGGACAGGCGGTCGTTCGACACAGACGTCCTTCTGGGACGCTGGGTGACGTCGTCAGGCGCTATGTCCGAGCAAAGCTCGCTGTTCGAGCTCTGAGAGGGGTTGCTCCCGCGAAATCTCAGAGATTGCGGTTCGCGATCCGGTTTCTCATAAATTTTGAGCGGCAGATCGTCAGGTCTCAGAAATTATGAATGGTGCTTCTCATCCTTGGTGAATCGTGCCCGGGAAAGCCGAGTCATTTCAGTGAGAGCATTCGCACCATTTATGACTCGGACCATCAGGACTGGATCAGTCCTGTTTCAGATCGATGGTCCGCTTCACTCTAGACCATCATCAGGACCGTGTGGGCGAGCAGGACGGCCAGTCCCGCCCGCTGCACGGCGACGTTCGGCCAGATCATCATGGGAATGATGCAGGCGTAGCGGACGCCCTGATAGATCAGGAAGCCGAGCGCGGCGGTGACGAAGCCGTCGTTCAGCGCCGCCGCATAGATCACGTTGACGACGCTGCTGGCGAGCACGGGAACCAGCAGGGCCCGACCAGGATTCGGCGATGCTCGGCGTAATAGGCCTCCAGCGACGAGGCTTCGTCGTGACGGGGCCGGATGACCTGGCTGATGAAGATGTAGGGCAGGGCCATCGCCAGACAGATGAGAAGCTCGCCGAGGCCCAGCTTCATGTCCGCCTGGGCGCGGAACAGGGTCAGCCATTGCTGGCAGGCCGCGCCCAGGACGACGACGCCCAGCAGCGGGACCGTCCATCCGATGACGACGCGGCCGCGCACCTTGTACATTTCCGCGAAGGCGGTCGCGACGTTGGCGACCGCCAGTCCGAGCAGCAGGACGTAGAAGGCGAAAAGCGCGTCAAATTCCGACATTCCGTCAGCTCCGAACGGGGACTCCGTTTTTCAATGGCGCGACTTCGCCGCCTCAGGCGGTGAGGGCGGAGGAAGGGATCGGCCCGGACGGGGACGCGCCCCTGCGGTCCGGCGATAGACGCCGGCCCCGGCAGGGGCGGTTGGATATCGGCTCAGTCTGCGCGAGGACGCCCGGCTTCGATGAAGGCGCGGATCGACGGATAGACGCTGGCGCTGCGCTGATTTTCGCAGATCATGTCCTTGACGTAGGAATCCAGCGAGTTCCGGGCGATGGCGTCGAAGTCGTAGCCGTCGTCGATGCGCTCCTGCTCGGCGCCGTCGGGTCCGTAGATCACTTCCACGCCCGGCTTGGACTGGTTGGCGGCGCACCGGATGTTGATCTCGCCGGCGGAATAGGACAGGTCGTCAGCCGGCCCGGAGGCCGGAACGCGCGCCAGCGTGGCGGTGCGGGCGTCGCCCGCCTCGGCGATGGAATCCACGTCCAGCATGAAGACAGTGGCGGAACTGCGCGAGACGATGTGCCAGCTTTCGGCCAGGGCGGGCGAAGCCGCCAGGGCGGCGACGGCGGCGGCAATGGTGACTGTGATTGATTTCATCGCATCCTCCCCAAGTAATTGAGCGGATTTCACTCCTGTTGAACGAAAAAGACAATGGTCAGGCGCGTCGTCCATCCCGGTCGAGGTTTCGCCCTTATCGCGCGGCAGGCTGACCTCATGCGCCGCCTGTTCCGTTTCGCCCTGCTTTGCGCCCTGCTGCTGGGCGCGCCCACCGCCGTCCTGGCCGGGGGATCGGCGCCGCCGACCGCCGCGTCCGGGCCCGCGTCGTTCCAGTCGGCGCGCATTCTGGTGGAGGCGAAGGGGCGCGGGCCGGACGTGGTGCTGATCCCCGGCCTGGCCTCGACCTCGGCGGTCTGGGCGCGCACGGCGACGGCGCTGGAGGGGCGTTATCGGGTGCATCTGGTGACGGTGCGCGGTTTCGGCGAGACGGCGCCCGGGGGCAACGCCGAGGGGCTGGTCGGCGCGCCGACCGCCGCCGAGATCCGCCGCTATATCGAGGAACAGGGTCTGCGCCGCCCCGCCCTGATCGGCCACTCCATGGGCGGCCAGGTGGCCCTGCGCGTCGCCGCCGACGCGGGCGACCGGATCGGCAAGGTCATGGTGGTGGACGCCTCGCCCTTCTTCCCGTCGCTGATCAGTCCCGGCTCGACCGCCGCCGACGTCGAACCCCTGGCCCGCATCGCCTATCAGGGCCTGATGCTGCTGGGCGACCAGGCCCTGCGCACCCAGGCGGCCTCCATGGGGCTGGAGCTGGGCGGCGCGGCCGACAGCCTGATGGGCGGCCTGGGCTGGCAGGGCGGGGACCGCCGCGTCCTGGCCCAGGGCCTGTATGAGGTGATGACCACGGACCTGCGCGCGCGCCTGCCCCTGATCGAGGCGCCGGTCACGGTCGTCTATGGCTGGAGCCCCGACGACAGCAGCCCGCGCAGCCAGGTCGACGGCCTGTTCCGCGCCGGCTATCGCTCCCTGCCGCGCCCGGCGACCTTCGAACGGATCGAGGGCGCCGAGCACATGGTCATGATCGACCGCCCGCGCCAGTTCCAGCAGGCGGTCGAACGCTTCCTGCGCTGAGGCGTCAGTTCGGCTGAAGCCGGCGGATCGCGGCCAGTAAGGCGGCCTCGTCGGTCATGTCGCCTTCGATGAGGTAGGCGGGGCGCTGGGGCTCGTTGTTGCCGCGGGCGCGGCCGCGATAGACCTTCATCGGCACGGCGATCTCGGCCAGGCCGCTGGCCAGGGTCGGGCTGCGGACCTCCATATAGACGGTGTCGGCCGAGGTCTCGCGGCCGACCTGGATCGCGCCGACCGCCTTCCACAGGTCCACGGCGTCCAGGCAGGCCGAGCCGCAGCCGGAATCGGTCAGCACATAGACGCGGCCCGCCATCAGCTGGGGCGCGGAGGCGGACGGGCCGGGTTCGGCCGCCTCGTCCTCGCCGCTGTCGCGCCAGTAGGGCCGGCCCGCCGCCTGGGCGGCCTGCATGCCGGTCGCGGCCCGTTCGGCCCAGGCGATCAGCTCCGCCTGGCCGCCCGTGGCGCGCAGCCGGTCTCGGAAGGCCGAGATTTCGGCCAGGTTGTCGTCCGACGCCCGCCACTCGACGGCCTCGGTCCGGGGCAGGGGCTGGGCCATGATCCAGTCCCATCCCCACAGGGCGCGGGCCATTTCGACGCTCCAGTGCGAGGAGCCGCCGCCGTTGCCGCGCAGGTCCAGCACGACATAGGGGGCCAGGCGCAGCGCCGCCTGTTTCGCGTTCATCTCGGCGATCAGGGCCGTCAGCCGGGCGTGGACCTCCCCGCCTGGATCGCCGTTGAACGAGGGCGTCGAGATCCAGAAGCCGCCGTCGTCCAGATGCTTCAGACCGAAGTCGGGCCGGGCGCGCTGGGCCAGTCGGCCGCGCCGCTCGGCCAGGTCGTCGGGGGCGGCGCGCCAGGCGAGGGCGTAGGTCCGCGTCGCGCCGTCGGCCTCGAACCGGCACTGGCGCATCTCGTCGATCCAGGGATTGGAGGCGTTGAGGAATTGCCAGTCGCCATAGAGGGCGCGCTGAGCCTCCAGGAACCAGCGGCCCCGGAACTGGCCGATGCGTCGCTCGGCCAGGGTTTCGGCGTCCACGCCGTCGCAATCGATCAGGCGCGCGCCCAGAGGCGGGGTCGTCTCGTCGGCCGGATCGCGGTCGGACACCACCTGATCGGCGCCGCGATAGACGGTCAGGAAGCCGGGCCAGCGGGTGGGAAAACCATAGCCGGGCTGCTTGATCCCGATCTGGACATGGCCGTCTTCGAAGCCGGCGACATAGGCCCGCAGCGCCCACCACCAGCCGCCGGCGTCGGTGGTCGTCCGGGCTCGCGCCCGTGCGACGGCCAGGCCTTCATCCAGCCGGACGCGGAAGGCGGGGTTGAGCGGATCGTGCGTGCCCGGGTGGCTGTCGATCATGATGTCGTGCAGGTCGGCCGCGTCCTGGGCCAGGGTCGCCGACCAGTCGCGCGGCTGATCCATCGGCGGCGGCGCCTCCTGAGCCTGAACCGCGCCCGCCATCGCCAGGCCGGCGACGCCCGCCGCCAGAACTCGTTTCATGTCCGTCCCTCGACCGTTTCGCGTCGAGCGTGGCAGGGCGAAGGGCGCCTCGCCAGTTACGCTTTGGTCATGGAAGCCGTCAGGCGACCGCCTCCAGCGCCGCCAGCACGGCCGGGCCGTAGCGGTCCAGCTTGCCCGCGCCGACGCCGGGGATGACGGCCAGCTGGTCCAGGCCGCGCGGCTCCTGAAGGGCGATCTCGACCAGGGTCTTGTCCTGGAAGATGACATAGGGCGGCACGCGCTGTTCAACGGCGCGCTCGCGGCGCCAGGCGCGCAGGGCCTCGAAGCGGGCGCGCACGTCGGCGTCCAACCCCTCGACCGCCAGGTTGCGCCCGGCGTTGCGGCGCGGCTTGTCCAGAGCCGCGGCCCGGATCGGCGCCTGACGCACCCGCACCTCGCGCTCGCCGCGATAGACGCCGCGCACGGCCTGAGGGTCGCCCAGCCGGATCAGGGGCTTGCCGTCGTTGGGATCCTCGACCAGCAGGCCCTCGAACATCAGATGGTCGATGACGTCGCGCCAGCCGACCAGCGACAGGTCGGCCCCGACGCCCCAGGTCGACAGGCCCGCCTCCCACGGCTGCACGTCCTTGGTCCGGCCGGTCAGGTGGTCGATGACGCGCGTGCGGCCGAACCGCTCGCCCAGCCGCTGCACCGCCGCCAGGGCCTTCTGCGCCGGGACCAGGGCGTCGAAGGTGGCGGGCGGATCGCCGCAGACGTCGCAGACGCCGCAGGGCTCGGCGTCCTGCTCGCCGAAATAGCGGCGCACGGACTGCGGGCGACAGGTCGCGCCGTCCAGCATGGCGAACAGCTGGCGCACCTTGCGCGTCTGGACCTGCTTGACCTCCTCGGCCATCGGGCGGCCCTCGAGGCGGCGCAGCGACCAGGCGATGTCCGAGGGGCCGTAGAGGGTGATGCCCTCGGCCGGTTCGCCGTCGCGTCCGGCGCGGCCGATCTCCTGCCAATAGGCCTCGAGCGAACCGGGCGGATCGGCGTGGATGACGAAGCGCACGTCCGGCTTGTCCACCCCCATGCCGAAGGCGATGGTGGCGACCATGACGGTCCCGTCCTCGGCCAGGAAGCGCTCCAGCCGCCGGTCGCGCTCGCGGGCGTCGAACCCGGCATGATAGGCGATGGCGTTGGTCCCGGCGTCCCGCAGCGCATCGGCCACCCGCTCGCAGCCGTCGCGGCTGCCGCAATAGACCACGCCCGAGCGGCCGCGTCGCTCGCGCACCAGCTCGACCACGCGGGCGTCGGTGCGGGCGCGCGAGCCGTTGACCTTGCGCTCGGCGGTCAGCTGCAGGTTCGGACGGGCGAAGCTGTCGACGAAGACGCGCGCCTCGCCCAGCTTCAGCGAGGCCAGGATGTCGTCGCGCGTGCGGGCGTCGGCGGTGGCGGTGACGGCGATGCGCGGGACGCGGGGGAAGATCTCGGCCAGACGGCCCAGGGTGCGGTAGTCGGGGCGGAAGTCGTGGCCCCACTGACTGACGCAGTGGGCCTCGTCGATGGCGATCAGGCTGATGGGCAGTTCGGCCAGCCGCTCCAGCATGGACCCCGAGGCCAGTCCTTCCGGAGAGACATAGAGCAGGTCCAGTTCGCCCGAGCGCGCCGCGCGCCAGACGGCGGAACGCTCGTCCATCGTCAGGCCGGAATCCAGCCGGGCGGCGGCCACGCCCTGCTGCTTCAGCGCCTCGACCTGATCGGTCATCAGGGCGATCAGCGGCGAGACCACCAGGCCGACGCCCTCGCGCAGGATGGCGGGCACCTGATAGCAGACGCTCTTGCCGCCGCCGGTCGGCAGCACGGCCAGCACGTCGCGCCCGGCCACAACCTCCTCGATCACCGAGGCCTGAAGTCCGCGAAAATCGGCATGGCCCCACACACGCTCCAGCAGGGTCCGCGCTTCGTCCAGGGTGGGCGAGAAGTCTGCGGGCGGGGGGAAGTCCAACATGGCGGCCGTTGTGCCGTATTCGGCCGGGGGTGTCACCCGCTTCTCCTCTCTGTTGCGGAGCGATGGGGAGGTGGATCGGCGGCGACAGCCGCCGAGACGCAGGGGCCGCCTGGCTCCGCCGCCATGTCTCCCGCCGCCGCCAAGGCCTGGCTCGCCACAAGCCCCTCCGCCACTTCGTGGTCCCCCTCCCCATTCGCTTCGCGAACAGGGAGGAAAAAGATATAGCGCCCTCATGACCATGCTTCTCTACGGCCGCCCGCCTGCGGTGTTCGATCCGCCGTCGACGGCGACCCAGACCTCGCCACTGATCCCCGGCTCGACGGCGCTGGAGACGGTCGCGCCCGGATCGGCCGACGGGGTGATGCTCTATGCCCCGCCCGGCGCGGCCGAGCGGCGCTATACGCTGGCCCTGGCGCTGAGGGCGCTGAAACCCGGCGGGCGGCTGGACGTCATGGCGCCCAAGGACAAGGGCGGCTCGCGGCTGGGCAAGGAGCTGAAGGGCTTCGGGCTGGAGGTCATCGAGACGGCCAAGGCGCATCATCGCCGCTGCGTCGTCATCCGGCCCGAGGCGGTTGAAGGGCTGGAGGCCGCGATCGAGGCGGGCGCGCCGCGCGTGGTTCCGGGGCTGGAGGCCTGGTCGCAGCCGGGAATCTTCGCCTGGGATCGGATCGATCCGGGCACGGCCTTGTTGGCCGAAGTCCTGCCGCCGCTGAAGGGGGCGGGCGCTGATCTGGGCTGCGGTTTCGGGGCGCTGTCGACGGTGGTGCTGCGGTCGTCGGCTGTGGCGGCTCTGCGGCTGATCGACATCGACCGGCGCGCGGTCGAGGCGGCGAAGCGCAATGTCGAGGATGCGCGGGCCAGCTTCGACTGGGCCGACGTGCGGACGCTGGACGGGACAGGCGACCTGGACTTCATCGTCAGCAATCCGCCCTTCCACGACGGCGGGGCCGAGGACCGGCGCCTGGGGCAGTCCTTCATCCGCAAGGCGGCCGAGATGCTAAGGAAGGGCGGAACGGCCTGGATCGTCGCCAACCGCCACCTGCCCTATGAGGCCGAACTGGACGCCGCCTTCAAGCGGGTGCGGATGGTCGTGGATCAGGGCGGCTACAAGGTTTTCGAGGCGGTGAAGTGATCCCGCCCTCAAGCAGCCCGAAGGGCGATAGGGCGAGGCATAAGCCCTCAAGCAGCCCGAAGGGCGATAGGGCGAGGCATAAGCCCTCAAGCAGCCCGAAGGGCGATAGGGCATGAGCAAGAAGATTCCAACGTCCCGCGTGGACAGGCTGCTGGGCTCGATGGGCTACGGCTCGCGGGCCGAGATGGCGCGGCTGGGCAAGGCGGGCGGCGTCGTGCTGGACGGCGCCGATCTGACTGATGTGTCCCAGCGCATTCCGGTGACGCCCGACCTGCCGACGCGCATGGAGATCGACGGCGAGCCGCTGGACCCGGTTCCGGGTCTGGTCGTTCTGCTGAACAAGCCGCTTGGCATGACCTGTTCGCACAAGGAGGACGGGGCGCTGGTCTATGACGTCCTGCCTGACCGCTGGCGGCGGCGCGACCCGGCGATCTCGACCATCGGGCGGCTGGACAAGCAGACGAGCGGCCTGCTGCTGCTGACCGACGACGGCGATCTGCTGCACCGGGTGATTTCACCCAAGCGCCATGTGGCCAAGGTCTATCGCGCGACCCTGGCGCGGCCGCTGAACGGGACGGAAGGGGCGCTGTTCGCCTCGGGCGAGCTGGTGCTGGAGGGCGAGGACAAGCCGCTGGCGCCCGCCGTTCTGGAGGTCGTGTCGCCGACCGAGGCCCTGCTGACGGTGACGGAGGGGCGATACCATCAGGTGCGCCGCATGTTCGCGGCGGTCGGCAATCATGTCGAGGCCTTGCACCGCGAGCGGCTGGGCGGGCTGGCGCTGCCGGATGATCTGGCGCCGGGCGAATGGCGGCTGCTGAGCGAGGACGAGATCGCTTCGATCTTCGCCTCCTAAGTCCGCTCATCCCGGCGGACGCCGGGACCCAGTGAGAGCCCCATACGCCGCGTTTGCCGCCAAAGCACTGGCCCCGGCGTCCGCCGGGGTGAGCGGGGAGAAAAGGGCGTGCTTGACCTCTCTGCTTCACTCGCGCACCTCACCGCCATGACCCTCACCAAGATCTGCGGCCTGACGACGCCGGATACGCTGGATGCGGCGCTTCACGGCGGAGTGGCCTTCGTCGGGGCGGTGGTGTTTCCCAGGAGCCCGCGTCACATCCCGCCGCTGCACGCCGCCACCCTGTTCGACCGGGCGCGCGGAAATGCGAAGGTTGTCGCCGTCCTGGTCGATCCCGACGACGCCCTGCTGAGCGAGGTCGCCCTGATCCTGCGGCCCGACCTGATCCAGTTGCACGGCCATGAGACGCCCCAGCGCGCGGCCGAGGCGCGGCGGCTGACGGGGGCGGGGATCATCAAGGCCCTGCCGATCCGGGACGAGGCGGACTTCGCCGGCGTCGCCGACTGGACCGGCGTCGCCGACCATCTGCTGTTCGACGCCAGGCCGCCGAAGGGCGCCGACCTGCCGGGCGGGGTGGGGGCCTCGTTCGACTGGAGGCTGATGCAGGGACGGGCGCTTCCGGCAAACTGGTTCCTCGCAGGCGGGCTGGATCCGCAAAATGTTTCCGAGGCGGTGCGCATTTCCGGGGCGCCGATGGTCGATGTCTCCTCTGGCGTCGAAAGCGCGCCGGGTGTTAAGGACCGGGCCCTGATCAAAGCTTTTCTGGACGCCGCATCGCGGTCCTGATTTCGTCGCCTTCCTCCCTGAAGACTTTCGTTGTGCCCCAGACCGTGCCCCAGACCGTGCCCCAGACCGTGCCCCAGACCGTGAACGCCCTACCGAATTCCTACGCCTGGCCTGACGCCGAGGGCCGCTTCGGCCCTTATGGCGGCCGCTTCGTGCCCGAGACCCTGATGCCGCTGATCCACGAACTGGACGCGGCCTATAAGGCGGCCAGGGCGGACCCCGGCTTCCAGGCCGAACTGGACGGCTATCTGGAGCACTACGTCGGCCGCGCCAGCCCGCTCTATTTCGCCGAGCGTCTGACCGAGCATTTCGGCGGCGCCAAGATCTGGCTGAAGCGCGAGGACCTGAACCACACGGGCGCGCACAAGATCAACAACTGCATGGGCCAGATCCTGCTGGCCCGCCGCATGGGCAAGACGCGCATCATCGCCGAGACCGGGGCCGGTCAGCACGGGGTCGCCTCGGCCACCGTCTGCGCCCGCTTCGGCCTGCCCTGCACTGTCTACATGGGCTCCGTCGACGTGGCCCGACAGCAGCCGAACGTCTTCCGCATGAAGCTGCTGGGCGCCGAGGTCTCGGCGGTGACGGCGGGGGCGGCGACGCTGAAGGACGCCATGAACGAGGCGATGCGCGACTGGGTCACCAATGTCGCCGACACCTATTACATCATCGGCACGGCGGCGGGCCCGGCCCCCTATCCGGCCATGGTGCGCGATTTCCAGTCGGTGATCGGCAGGGAGATCAAGGCCCAGGCTCAGCGTCAGATCGGCCGCCTGCCCGACGCGGTCATGGCCTGCATCGGCGGCGGATCGAACGCCATCGGCGCCATGCACCCCTTCATCGAAGACGAGGCCGTGCGTCTGATCGGGGTCGAGGCGGCGGGCCTCGGCCTGGACACCCCCGACCACGCCGCCAGCCTGAAGGGCGGGCGCTCGGGCGTGCTGCACGGCAACCGCACCTATCTGCTGCAGGACGCCGACGGCCAGATCCTGGAGGGCCACTCCATCTCGGCCGGGCTCGACTATCCGGGGATCGGGCCGGAGCACGCCTGGCTGCACGACCTGGGCCGGGGCGAATATCTGTCGGCGACGGACGCCGAGGCGCTGGACGCGTTCCAGACCCTGTGCAGGCTGGAAGGCATCATCCCGGCGCTGGAGTCCTCGCACGCCCTGGCGCGCGCCGGGGACGTCGCCAGGCAGATCGGCAAGGACGGCGATCTGGTGATCGTCCTGTCGGGCCGGGGCGATAAGGACATCAACACTGTGGCCAAACATCTGGACGTGGAGCTGTGAGGATGAAGACTCTCCTGATCGCCGCCATCGCGGCGGCTGTTTCGCCGACCCTGACCATGGCCCAGAACAGGGCCCAGAACACGGCCGCGCCCGCGCCTCAGACGCCCACGCAGACCGCGCCCGCCGTCCCGCCCGGCCCGGCGGCCACGGGAATGCCGGTCCTGCCCCCCGCGACGGAGGCGGCCGACTGCGGCGGCCTGCTGCGCAGTCCGGCCTTCTGCGTGACGGCCCAGCTGGATCAGATCGGCGCCCTAGCCGACGCCTATACGGCGCACCTCTCCACCCTGAACTGGCTGGCGGCGGACGGCGACGACAACCGCGTCATCTTCGTGCGCCGCCGCGACGGCGGCGGCTGCGACGGCCTGCAGATGGTCGCCTTCTATGACGAGTCCAAGCCCGCCGAGGCGGCCGCTCCGGGCTACCTGGGCTTCGCCGTCATTCCGGGCGATGTCTGCACGGCGACGCCCGCCAATCCGGCGCCGGCGGGAGGAGCGGCCCAGTGACGACCGCCCGCATCGACGCCCGCTTCGCCCGGCTCAAGGCCGAGAACCGGGCCGGCTTCGTCCCCTATGTCATGACCGGCGACCCCAGCCGGGACGAGGCGCTGGAGATTCTCAAGGGCCTGCCCGCCGCCGGGGCCGACCTGATCGAACTGGGCTTGGCCTTTTCGGACCCGATGGCCGAGGGGCCGCCGATCCAGCGCGCCGCCCTGCGCGGGCTGAAGGCGGGGATGACCCTGCGCGGCACGCTCGACCTCGTGGCCGACTTCCGCAAGGCGGACCAGGACACGCCGCTGATCCTGATGGGCTATCTGAATCCGGTGGAATCCTACGGCTATGAAGCCTTCGCCCGCGATGCGGCGAAGGCCGGGGTGGACGGCCTCATCGTCGTCGATTGTCCGCCGGAAGAGGCCGGGCCGCTGGCCGCCGCCCTGGACGCGGCTGAGGTCTCCCTGATCCGCCTGGCCACGCCGACGTCCGACGACGACCGGCTGAAGGTCATCGCCGAGGGGACGTCGGGCTTCGTCTACTATGTCTCGGTCGCCGGGGTGACCGGGGTGAAGGAGGCCGTGGCCGCCGAGGTGGCGCCCGCCGTCGAGCGCGTGCGTCGGGCGGCCGGCCTGCCCGTCGCCGTCGGCTTCGGCGTCCGCACGCCCGAGCGCGCCGCCGAGATCGCCCGCGTCGCCGACGCCGTGGTGGCCGGCTCGGTCTTCGTCGACGAGGTCGCCGCCGCTCTCGAGGCGAACGAACCCGCCGCGCCGCGCGTTCTGGCCAGGGTGAAGGCTCTGGCTGACGCGGTTCATGGCGCCCGCGCTAGTGCTTCCGTGACGGAAACCGTTTAAAGGCCCCGCCCATGGTCGATAAGAACACCGAGAACAAGGCACGCGGCGGCTGGCTGTCGCGTTTCGCGCCCGGCGTGCGCAAGATCGTCAGCCCGCGCGACACCCCCGACAATCTGTGGGTCAAGGACCCGGACACGGGCGAGATGCTGTTCCGCTCGGACCTGGAGGCGGCCCTGTGGGTCACGCCGTCGGGCCGTCACATGCGGATCAACGCGCCGACGCGGCTGAAGGCCACCTTCGACGACGGCCTGTTCGAGAGCATCGACACGCCGGACGTGCCGGAAGACCCGCTGAAATTCTCCGACGGCAAGCCCTATCGCGACCGCCTGGCGGCGGCGCGCAAGGCGGCGGGCCGCAAGGACACCATGGCCATCGGCTACGGCCGCATCGGCGGCGCCCCCGCCGTGGTCATCGTGCAGGACTTCACCTTCATGGGCGGTTCGCTGGGCATGGCGGCGGGCGAGGCCTTCATCGCCGCCGCGCGCGAGGCGGTGAAGCGCAACGTCCCCCTCGTCTGCTACACCGCCGCCGGCGGGGCGCGGATGCAGGAAGGCGCCCTCAGCTTGATGCAGATGGCCCGCACCACCCTGGCTGTCCAGGAAGTGAAGGCGGCCAAGCTGCCCTACGTCGTGGTGCTGACCGATCCGACCACGGGCGGGGTGACGGCCTCCTACGCCATGCTGGGCGACGTCCACCTGGCCGAGCCGGGCGCCCTGATCGGCTTCGCCGGTCCGCGCGTGATCGAGACCACCATCCGCGAGAAACTGCCGCCGGGCTTCCAGCGCGCCGAATACCTCAAGGACAAGGGCATGGTCGACAAGGTGGTGGCGCGCGGCGATCTGCCGACGACGCTGGGCCGGATCCTGTCCATGCTGATGGGCGGGACCGCTCAGAAGAAGGCGGCTTAAGCCGACCCGATGGACCCGATCTCGGAACGCCTGCGCGCCCGGCATCCCCAGCGCATCGACCTGTCGCTGGATCGGATGCGGGCCCTGTGCGCCGCGCTCGGAAATCCGCAGGACAAGCTGCCGCCGGTGGTCCATGTCGCGGGCACCAACGGCAAGGGTTCGACGGTCGCCCTGATCCGCGCCATCGCCGAGGCGGCGGGCCTGCGAGTCCACGCCTACACCTCGCCGCATCTGGTCCGCTTCAACGAGCGCATCCGGTTGGCTGGAAAGCTGATCGAGGACGAGGCCCTGAACGCCATTCTCGACCGGGTCGAGGCGGCGATGACGGAAACCGGCGGCCAGGCGACAGTGTTCGAAAGCACCACGGCGGCGGGCTTCCTGGCCATGAGCGAGACGCCCGCCGACCTGGCCATCGTCGAGGTGGGCCTGGGCGGATCTCTGGACGCCACCAACGTCATCGCCCGGCCTCTGCTCAGCGTCATCACCCCGGTCGATCTGGACCACGCCGAGTTCCTGGGCACGACCCTCGAGGGCGTGGCGGGCGAGAAGGCGGGCATATTGAAAGCGGGCGCGCGCGGCGTCGTGGCGCGCCAGTCCGAGGCCGTCATGGCCGTGATCGAACGCCGCGCGGCCGAGGTCGGCTCGCCCCTGACCGTGATGGGCGTGGACTTCGACGCCTGGGCCGAGCGCGGGGGTCTGGTCTATCAGGATCAGGAGCGCTTCCTCGACCTGCCCGCGCCCGCCCTGTCCGGCGCGCACCAGTTCGACAATGCCGGCGTCGCCATCGCCGCCGCCCTGGAGCTGGACCTGCCCGAAGCCGCCGTCGCCGCGGGGCTGAAGGCCGTGCGCTGGCCCGCACGGATGCAGCGGCTGACGGCTGGCCCCTATGCGGACAAGGCCCAGAAGGCCGACGCCGAGCTGTGGCTGGACGGCGGGCACAACCCCCACGCCGCCCGCGCCCTGGCCCGCGCCCTGTCCGACCGCCAGGCCCGCGCCCCGCGCCCCACGGCCCTGATCGTCGGCATGCTGGCCAACAAGGACGCCGGCGGCTTCTTCGAGGCGCTGAAGGGTATCGACGCCCAGGTCTTCACCGTCGGCTTCGAGGGGACGGCCGCCGAGCCGGAGGCCCTGGCCGCCGTCGCGCAGGGACGCGGCTTCGGCGCCATGGCGGCGGGATCGGTGGACGCCGCGCTGGACCGCGCCCTGGCCCTGGGCGCCGGACGGGTGGTCATCTGCGGCTCGCTGTACCTGGCGGGCGAGGTGCTGGGCGCCAGCCGCGAGACCTGGCCCGTATAAGCAAACGCGCCGCCTCTCCCTCCCCTTCATGGGGAGGGTGGTCGCGAAGCGACCGGGTGGGGAGGGCTTGGGCAAAGCGAACAAAGAAAGAGGCGGCGCCTCTTTCGAAACGCCGCCCCCACCCGACTTCGCCCTGCGAGCTCAGCCGCCCTCCCCATGAAGGGGAGGGATTTTCAGTCCGCCTTCACGCCGGCTTCGGCCAGCCATTCGACGATCTTGCCCTTGGGCATGGCGCCGACCTTCATCGAGGTCATCTGGCCGTCCTTGAACAGCATCAGGGTCGGAATGCCTTTCACGCCCATTTTCGACGGGACCATGGGGCTGTCGTCGATGTTGACCTTGGCCACCGTGACCTTGCCGGCCAGTTCGTCGGCGATCTGCTCCAGCGCCGGGCCGATCTGCTTGCAGGGGCCGCACCACTCGGCCCAGAAATCCACCAGGACGGGGGTCGAAGACTTCAGAACGTCGGCGTCGAAGCTGTCGTCGGTGACTTTCACAGTCGCCATGAATGATCTCCTTAAGAGCGCTATCGCTCGCCGCGCGGCGGCTCGCTGCTTGAGCGCGGATTGTTTCGCGCCGGACGGTCCGACGTTCAGGCACAGATGTGGGTGCGAATCCCCGACAAATCAACGCGCATTTTCGAGGGCGGCGTCCATCAGCGCCTGCGGGACCGCCATCAGCTTCGGCCCGTCGGTCCAGACCAGGGCCGCCTCGACCGCGCGGTCTGGATAGAGGCGGCGCAGGACGGCGGCGTAGATGGCCATCTGCAGCACATAGGCCGGATCGGCGTCCTCGACGTGGTCGGGTGCCGGGCGGTTGGACTTGAAATCGACCACCAGCACCCGCTCGGGGGTGACCACCAGCCGGTCGATGCGGCCCGAGATCGACACGCCGGACGGCAGGTCGGGCGCGGTCCCGGTCAGGGCGACCTCGGCGCGGCTGCCGGGGCCGAAGACGGGAGCGAAGCGGGCGTCGTCCAGCACCCCGAAGGCGGCGGCGATCATCTCGGCGCGCTGGTCCTCGGTCAGGTCGCGCTCGCGGGCCAGCATCCGGCGCGCGGCGTCGGGACGGTCGGGCGACGGCAGGTCGGGCAGGCGCTCCAGCAGGCGGTGGATCAGGTCGCCGCGCCGGAAGCGGCCCAGACCCGCGCCGGGGCCTTCGCCGCGCGCCAGCGGCGACGGGGCGGGGATGCGCTTCTGCTCCTGCATCTGCGAAGGCGAGGCGAAGCGGGCGGCGGCGTCGCGCGGCGGGTTGGTCCGCGCCCAGTCGGGGGCCTCAGGGCGGGCTTCAACCGTGGCGACGGCGGCGGGCAGGCTGTCGGGATCGGCGCCGTAACGGCGAACGCCGCCGTCCAGTTCGCGCACCCGGTCGCCCAGCCGGTCGAAGGTCTCGGCAATCACAGACCACCAGTCCCCGGCCTCGGGCGCGCGTTTGGAGCCGCGCCCCATGACGATCACCCGGTCCCGCGCGCGGGTCAGGGCGACGTAGAGCAGGCGCAGGGATTCGTCGCCGACCCGCGCCTCGCGCGCCGCGCGGGCGTCGGCCGAGGCGGGGCAGTCCTCCTTCGACGAGCCGGGGCACATCAGCCAGGCTTCGCCGCTTTCGGTGGCGACTGGCATCAACGAGGGCCCCTGCGCCTTCGCCTTCATCGTCGTGTCGGGCAGGATGACGATCGGCGCCTCCAGCCCCTTGGCGCCGTGGACGGTCATGACGCGGACCTCGCCGCGCGGGCCTTCCAGTTCGCGCTTCACCTCGACGTCGGCGGCTTCCAGCAGGGCGAGACAGGTCTCCAGATCGGTCCCGCCGCGCCCCTCGGCGGCCAGCACCTGATTGAGGGTCTCGT
This sequence comes from Bordetella sp., assembly GCA_017308115.1. Taxonomy (GTDB): domain Bacteria; phylum Pseudomonadota; class Alphaproteobacteria; order Caulobacterales; family Caulobacteraceae; genus Brevundimonas. Next base: position 3,217 of record JAFKFS010000019.1, on the reverse strand, counting down.
CGACGGCTTCCTCGGCCTCGCGGCCCAGACGGGTCAGGATGCGGGAGCGGCCTGACTGGCCGGTCGCGTCCACCCAGTTGAGCAGGCGGGAGAAGAAGCCGAAGGGGTCGAGGTCGCGGGCGTCGCGCGCCGCGCGCAGCAGATCCAGCGCCCGGCCCCACTCGGGCCGCTCGTCCGCCCGGCGCTTCAGTTCGCGCCACAGCCCGTCGCGCTTCTCGCGGCCCGCCAGATCGAGCAGGCTGTCCTCGTCCACGTCGCAGAAGGGGCCGCGCAGCACCTCGGCCAGCGTCAAGTCGTCGCCGGGGAAGAGGGCGAAGCGGGCCAGGGCCTTCAGGTCATCGAAGACGATGTGCTGCGACAGCTTCAACCGGTCGGCGCCCGCCACCGGCGCGCCCGCCGCCTTCAGGGCGCGGATGATCTCCTCGAACGTCGCGTCCCGGCGGCGGACCAGGATCAGGAAGTCGCCGTAGCCGCAGGGGCGCGCGGCGCCGTCCTTGGCGAAGACGACGGCGCCGGTTTCGACCTGGCGCCTGATCTCGAGCGCCAGGGTCTGGGCCATGCGCTTGCGCGCGCTGGCGGTTCCTTCCTGATCGACGGGATCGGTCCAGGCGTCGCGCTCGGGCGGGGCCTCGTCTACGAACAGGGGCCACAGTTCGACCGCGCCCGGCTGGCCTTTACGGGCGGCGACGTGGTGGGGAATCTCGCCCGTCTCTCCGACCAAAGCGCGGGCGCGTTCGGGCGTGGCGAAGACTGCGTCCACGAAGGTCAGCACCGCCTCGGTCGAGCGGTAGGAGGTCTCCAGCGGCACGCCCTCGAAGGCGCCGCCTGCGCCGGTGATCAGGCCGTCGTAGACCTGCGCTTCCTGCCTCAGCCGTTCGGGCCGGGCGCCCTGGAAGGAGTAGATCGACTGCTTCTCGTCGCCGACGGCGAAGACGGTGCGGTCCGTCCCCTCGACGGTGAAGAACTCGCCGGTCAGCGCGCGCATGATGGCCCACTGTTCGGGGGCGGTGTCCTGAGCCTCGTCGATCAGGACGTGATCGACGCCGCCGTCCAGCTTGTACAGCACCCAGGCGGCGGTTGAGCGGATGGTCAGCAGTTCGACCGTGCGCGCCACCAGGTCCGAGAAGTCGAGCGCGCCGTGCGCCGCCTTGGCCGCCTCGTAGAGGGCGGCGTGGGCGTTGGCGAGGGTCAGCAGCCTGATGGTGTCGTCGGCGACCTTAGCGGCGCGCAGCTGGTCGCGAGCGGCCAGGAACTTGTCCTGAAGATCGGCCAGCCAGCCCGCGGCGTCGGGCGGCGCCTGCTTGGTCGCCATCGACTTGCGTGGCGATCCCGAGCCGGTCAGGAAGACGACGCCCAGGCCGTGGAAGCTCCAGTCGTGGTCGAGGGCGTGGATCAGCTCGGCGGCCCGATCCTTGTCGGTCTTGGAGCCGGTCGCCATCAGCTCGGCCATGCGGCGGACCTCGCTTCGGTCCAGCCAGCGCAGGAAGTCGGCCTCGATGTCCTCGGGCGTCTTTTGCGGATCGGCGCCGGTCAGAACGTAGGGGCCGGGCGCGCGGCCGTCGGCGACGCGGGCGACATAGTCGGTCAGTTCGGCGCGTTTGCCCTCGATCAGGGCCAGCAGCTCCTGGAACCGGCCCCAGTCCAGCTCGACCGCGAAATGGCTGTAGGCCTCGCCGACCGGCCCCTCGGCGTCGGCGAGGGCGGCGCGGGCCAGGTCCTCGCGCGCGGCGTGGGACAGGGCGATCGCTGCTTCGTTCTCCAGCACGGTGAAGCGCGGCGACACGCCCGCCTCGATGGGGAAGCGGCGCAGCAGCTTTTCGCAGAAGGCGTGAATGGTCTGGATCTTCAGCCCGCCGGGCGTCTCCAGCGCGCGGGCGAACAGGCGGCGCGCCTCGGACAGGCGGGCGGGATTGAGGGCGGCGGCATCGCTGTCGTCCAGCCTGGCCAGTTCGGCCGACAGTTCGCCGTCGTCCATGACGGCCCATTTGCCGAGCGTCTCGAAAAGGCGGGCCTGCATCTCGGCGGCGGCGGCCTTGGTGTAGGTCACGCACAGGATGGCCGAGGGCGCGGCTCCGCCCAGCAGCAGGCGCGCCACCCGGCTGACCAGGGTGGTGGTCTTGCCCGACCCGGCGTTGGCGGTGACGAAGACCGAGCGGGCCGGGTCGGCGGCGCGGGTCTGGGGGTTGAGGCCGTCGCGGACGTGGAGGGTCATTCCGCCTCCCCTTCTTCGCCGCCGCCGATGACGTGCCATTCCCAGACGCGGGCCAGCAGGTTGTAGGGGCTGTAGCTGCCCATCAGATGAGGCGCCGCCCACGAGAGGTAGGGCGTGGCTTCATCGTCGAAGCGGGCGACGCGGGCGACCAGCCCCTCCAGCGCGGCGTCGGACAGGGCCTGCGCCTCCGGCCCCGCCGCCCGCACGGCGACCTCGCCCGCCTTCTTGCGGCCGACGATGCGGACGTAGGTCAGTTCTTCCGGCGGGACGGGGCCGTTCGTCTCCTTGAAGCCGCCCGCCGCCAGAATGGCGCCGGTCAGGGTCAGCTGGGGCGCGAAGCCGGCCTTGATCTGTTTGGCGGTCGGGACCTGGCCGGTCTTGAAGTCCATGACGGCGGCCGACAGGGCGCCGACCTCGATGCGGTCGGCGTAGGCCTTGACGGTGAAGGGGCCGCCCGGCGCGTCGAAGGTCAGGGCACCCTGCTGCTCTATCAGCAGTTGGACGCCGCGCGCGCGACGCTCGGTCTCGAACCCGGCCAGCCAGCGGGCGGCGTTCCGGGCCAGCGGCGCCTCGCGGGCCATGGCGGCGTCCTCGAAGCCGTGGGCGCCCAGCTCCTCGAGCAGCAGGCGCTCGATCACCGCGTCGAGATCGTCGGGCAGCAGCTCAGGCCAGTCCTCGGTCAGGCGCTCGATGGCCTTGTGTACGGCGTTGCCGCGCGCCAGGGCCTCGGCCGAGGCGCCGGGGCGCTCCATCGGTTCGAGGTTGAGGATGCGGCGGGCGTAGAGGGCGTAAGGGTCGCGGACCCAGCGCTCGACCCCGGTGACATAGAGGCTGCGCGGGCGGCGCTCGACCGGGGGCGCGGGCGCGGGGCGCGGGGCCAGCCGGGCCGGGCCGGGCGGCGGGGCGTCGAGAGCTTCGGTCCAGTCGGCCACGCCTTCGGGGGCGGTAAGCCTGACCGGGGTGTCGGGCGCGTCGGCGCCGCGCGTCAGCATCTCCAGCCGCCAC
>JAFKFS010000067.1 GCA_017308115.1 Bordetella sp. | reverse complement strand
GAGTTCAGCTCGCTGACCAAGAAGACCAACCGCTTCCTGGAAGAGTACCGCGGTGCTCGCAACCTGGCCGACATCCGTCGCCTGGCCACCTCGGAAGAGTTCGACGGCAACCCGCTGGCCGACATGGCCGCCGCGGCCACCGGCGAAATCGAACTGTCGCGTCAAGCCGGTCTGGACGTCTCGGGCGCTCACCGCGACTCGACGATCGCCCGCGCGGGCAACGCCATCGGCGCCGTTCAGGGCGGTCTGGGCATCCGCCTCTCGGGCGGCCAGCAGTTCTTGGCCTCGGTCGGTTCCTCGGGTCCGTTCATCGGTCTGTTCGGCACCGTGTACGGCATCATGAACTCGTTCATCGGCATCGCCGAATCGAACACCACCAACCTGGCCGTCGTGGCTCCGGGTATCGCTGAAGCCCTGCTGGCCACCGGCATCGGTCTGTTCGCGGCTATCCCGGCGGTTATCTTCTACAACTACTTCAACACCCGCATCGCGTCGTACGGCGCTCGCGCCGACGGCTTCAACGCCGAGCTGATGAACTCGATCTCGCGTCAACTCGACAAGGGGGCGTAAGACGGATGGCCGCCAAACTTTCCGGTTCCGGCGGCGGCAAGTACACCGTCGAGGCGAACAGCGAAATCAATGTCACGCCTTTCGTGGACATTATGCTGGTTCTCCTCATCATCTTCATGGTGGCGGCTCCGCTCGCCACCGTGTCGGTGCCGGTGAAACTTCCACGCGCCGTCGCTCCGCCGGCCCAGAATCCGCCCAAGCCCGTCTTCATCTCCATCCAGAATGGCGGCGAAGTGTGGATTGGCGACTTCCGGACCTCCGTCGGCTCCTTGGGCGATGATCTGAAGTCTCAAATCGGAACGCGAGACCCTGAGCAGGAGCGGATCTTCATCCGCGGTGACCAGGATACGCGTTACGGGGACTTCATGCAGGTCATGAACGCCTTGCAGGATAATGGTTTTTACAGCGTCGCCCTGGTTGGCGAAGATCATTCGTAAGGGGGCGTGACTCAAAAGCATGACTGCTGAACCTCACGAGCACCGCGACCCTCTGCTCGACGCGCCCAGGAAGAAGAAGCTTTCTGCCGGCGCGATGGTCGGGATCGCCATTTCGGTGATCGTCCACGTCCTGGCGGGTGTCTACCTGTACAAGAGCAAGTTCGAGCTTAAAGAGTTCGACTATGTGGATGAGGCCGTGGATGTGGAGCTGATGGCTCCGCCGCCTCCGCCTCCGCCGCCGCCTCCGCCGCCTCCGCCGCCGGACACGCCTCCGCCGCCGAAGCTTCAGGTGCGCGAGCCGGTCGTCAACACGGATGCGCCTCCGCCTCCGGTGACCTTGCCGATCGAGCCGACGAAGAAGGAGAACCGCGTCGAATATACGGGCCCGCCCGTTATCGTCCCGGGGCCTCCGCCTCCGCCGGCGCCGCCCGCGCCGCCGCGTCCTTCGGTCATCACCAACCCGCAGTGGGCTCGCCCGCCGCGTCCGACCGAACGGGACTTCCCGCAACGCGCTCTTGATCGCGGCGTGGGTGGTTCGGCCACCGTTGAATGTACGGTGACCCCGAGCGGCAAGCCTGAAGACTGCCGCGTCGTCTCGGAAGAGCCGTCGGGCATGGGCTTCGGCGCTGCGGCCGTCCGTATCGTCCAACGCGGGCAGCTTTCGCCCCGCACGGTCGACGGCGCCGCGACGAACGCCAAGTTCGTGGTTCGGGTGCCTTTCAACCTGGACTAAGGCGAGCGATCGCAGAACGAAAAAAAGAAGCGCCCCGAGGTTTCGCCTCGGGGCGTTTTTTTTGCGCCTCGGCGCCGCCCGGCGCGGGCGAGGGCGGGATACGGCGCCGAGATCGCCAATCTGTCGTGGAGCCAGGGAGGAAGGCCGTGCATTATGACGGCCGAAGCCATTTCCGGAGGTCCGATGTCCCGTAAGCCGTTCTTGCTCGCCCTGGCTGTCAGCGCCGCAGTCCTGGGCGCCGGAGTCGGCGCCTGCGCCTACAATGAGGCCCTGGGCCGCAATCAACTCGTCTTCATCGACGACAGCGCCCTGGTCCAGCAGTCGCAGGCGGCCTGGGCCGAGACCCTTCGCACGCAGAAGGTGTCGACCAACGCCGCCCAGAACGCGCGCGTGCGGGCCGTCGGCGACCGCATCGTTCGGGCCGCCGGTCTGACCAACCGCCCGTGGGATTATGCGGTGTTCGAGGATTCCACGCCCAACGCCTTCGTCCTGCCGTCGGGCCACATCGGAGTGACGACGGGCCTGTTGGGCATGGCCAAGACCGACGACCAACTGGCGGCCGTGATCGGTCATGAAGTGGGCCACGTCGTCGCGCGCCACGCGGCGGAGCGGGCCTCGACCACGCAGACGGCGGGCCTGGTGCTGGGCGCGGTGCAGAGCCGGGCCGGGGACTACAGCCAGGCCGTCCAGGCGTTCGGCGGCCTGGGCGCGCAGCTGGGCGTGCTGCTGCCCTTCTCGCGCAGCCATGAGCTCGAGGCGGATCGGCTGGGCGTCGATTATATGGCGGCGGCCGGATACAAGCCGTCCGAGTCCCTGGCTCTGTGGCGCGCCATGGCGGCGGGACGGCAGTCGGGAACGCCGGAGTTCGCCTCTACCCACCCGTCCGACCAGACCCGGATCGCCCAGCTGGAGCAGTATATCGCCAGCCGCGGCTGGAACTGACGGGGATAAGACGCAGAATCCTGCGCGAGGGCGAAAAGGCCGCTTGCCCCCGGCGGCGAGGCCCGCTAGAGAACCGCCCTCGCGCAGAGATGTGCAGCCTTAGCTCAGCTGGTTAGAGCGCCGGTTTGTGGAGCCGGAGGTCCTCAGTTCAATCCTGAGAGGCTGTACCATTCTCCCTCGAATCGCTTCGGCGATCAGTAGGGAGAGTATCGATGATGACGTCGCCGGCGTGGGACCCCCAGCAGTACAACCGCTTCGAGCGTCAGCGCGATCGCGCGGCCATCGACCTTCTGTCCCAGCTTCCGGGCGACCTGGACCCGAGCGAGGTCTGGGACATCGGCTGCGGCACGGGGCAGCATGCGGCCTTGTTGGCGCGGCGCTGGCCGGACGCGCGGGTGCATGGGCTCGATTCGAGCGCGGCCATGCTGGAGCAGGCGCGGAGTCTTCCCGACGAGGTGGACTGGGTGCTGGGCGACCTTGAGGCCTGGGCGCCCGAGACGCCGGTCGATCTGATCCTGGCCAACGCCTCCCTGCAGTGGGCGCCCGACCATGAGGCGCTGTTCCGGCGTCTGGCCGGGGCCCTGGCGCCGGGCGGCGTGCTGGCGGTGCAGATGCCGATGGCCTGGGAGACACGCCATCATACGCTGATGCGCCAGACGGCGGCGGACGGCCCGTGGAGCGCCCGTCTGAAGGGCGTGGACGCGATTCAACCGCTTCTGGCGGCCGAGGCCTATTACGGCGCGGTGGCGGATCTGTGCGGAGAGGTCGACATCTGGGCGACGACCTATCTGCACGTCCTGGACGGCGACGACGCCGTGCTGGAATGGATGAAGGGGACGGCCCTCAGGCCTTATCTGACGGCGCTTTGCGAAGACCCAGCCAGCCGCGACGCCTTCCTGGCGCGGCTGGGCCAGGTGCTGGGCGAGGCGTTCCCCCGCCGTCCTGAGGGACGGACGCTTCTGCCATTTCCTCGACTGTTTCTTCTGGCGCGCCGGAGCGGCGGCGCCGATGCAGGGTCTCGACCGGCCCGTTGAGGCTGTCCAGAGCCGCCCGGGCGGCCTCGTAGCCGGCGGCCACGGCGGGCGCATAGGCCTTCCAGTCGCGGATATCGACGCCGTCCGGCGTAGGCAGGATCAGCAGGTCCGTCTCGGCGCGCGCCTGCATCCGCTCGGCCTCGCTGGACAGGGTGGCCGAGCGCATCAGGATGGAGACGATCGGCGGGCCGTGCTTCCAGGCCCCGGACAGGATCCACCGCCACCATGACGGCGGATTCTCCAACGCCTGGGGATCGACGCCGCGAGTCATCGACACATCGACGCCGACGATCGGCCCGCCGTTCAGTCGCCGCATGACGTCGCTGGGGAAGTTGCGCAGCACGGCGCCGTCGACCAGCACCTGCCCGTTCATCACCACGGGCGGCATGACGCCGGGAATGGAGATGGAGGCGCGCAGGGCGTGACGCAGCATGCCCTCGCGATGCACCTCCAGCTTGCCCGACGTCAGATTGGTCGAGACGGCGAAGAAGGGCAGCGGCATGTCCTCCATCTGCACCTCGCCGAAGGCCTCCTTCATCAGCGTCTTGACCTTGCGGGCGTGGGTCATGGCGATGATGGGCGGGGCGATGTCGGCCAGGGGGTCGGACAGGACGAAGGCCTGGCGGATATGGTGCTCCAGCTCCTCGTCGGACCAGCCCAGGGCCGGGCCGGCGCCGATGACCGCCCCCATGGAGGCGCCGCCGATGAAGTCGATCGGAGCGCCGGCCTCGCGCAGGGCCTTCAGCGCGCCGATGTGGGCGTAGGCCCGGGCGCCGCCGCCGGACAGCACCACGCCCACCGACGATCCGGTGATCAGTCGGGCGATCCGTGCGGTGTCGTCGTACAGGCCCTCGACCGCGTGGAACCAGCGACCGGGCTTGAGAACGTCCAGCCAGGCGCGGGTGTTGCTGGGGCGCGGCATCCGGGGGTCGCGCAGCAGGATCAGGTCGGTGCGCTGGCCCGCGTCGTCCCAGGCCTCCGCGACGGGAGGGACGGGCGGCGGCGCGCGGTCGGCGGCCCCCACCAGGAACAGCCGGTCCACCTGGCGCGCGCACAGGGCGGCCCAGTTCGGCTCGTCCGCCTCGGCGACATAGAGGACGTAGTCGTGGGCGTCCTCGACCCGCGCGAACCATTCGGCGGCCGACGCCAGGGCCGAGCTGTCGATGACGTGGCAGGTGCAGCCCTGCGCCTCGACCGCGCGGGCCACGCGCTCGACGAAGGCGCGGATCGGCTTGCCGCGCGCCGAGACGAAGCCGAAGACGTTGGGCTCGGTCCCGCCGCCGCGCTCGCGGGCGCGGGTCAGCATGATCTGGCCCAACTCGGACATCAGCAGGGGATCCTTGCGCGCCGCGTCGAAAAAGGCCTCGCGCGGGAGGGACAGCAGGTCGCTGTCGCGCAAGGCCACGACGTCCGACATGTGCGAAGTGCCCGCCAGCATGGCCAGTTCGCCGACCGGCTCGCCCGGCTTGATGACGGCGGTCATCTGCAGAACCCGGCTTTCGTCGCGGCGGAAGACGCCCAGGCGGCCGGCGCGCAGCAGATAGAGGGTGTCGGCCGGATCGCCGGTCGAGAACAGCCGCTCGCCCCGGGTCAGGGCGAACCAGCTGGCGCGGCTGTCCCGCGCGTCCTCGAAGGCGCGCGACAGGGCGACGGCG
>JAFKFS010000018.1 GCA_017308115.1 Bordetella sp. | reverse complement strand
ACAGCTGCATCGCGACTTCGTCCAGATCGACGTCGGGCAGGACGATGGCGGCGTCGTTGCCGCCCAGCTCCAGGGTGATGCGCTTCAGATCCTTGGCCGCCGATTCCATCACGCGCCGGCCCGTCGCGGTCGAGCCGGTGAAGGAGATCTTCTGGAAGCCGGGATGGGACGTCATCAGCGGACCCAGTTCATCCCCGCCCGTGATGATGTTGAGAACCCCCTTGGGGAAGACGTCGAGGAGGATTTCGCCCAGCTTCAAAGTGGTCAGCGGGGTGAAAGGCGAGGGCTTCAGAACCACCGTATTGCCGGTCATCAGCGAGGGGGCGATCTTCCAGGTCGCCAGCAGGAAGGGGAAGTTCCACGGCACGATGGCGCAGACCACGCCCAGCGGCTCATGGTGGACCTCGACGCGGCGGCGCTTGGTGTCCTCGGTCACCTCTACCGGGATGTCGAGCTTGGCCGTCGCGCGGAACCAGCCGGCGCCGCCGACCACTTCTTCGCGCGCCATGGCCAGGGGACGACCCTGTTCGCGCATGAACAGGGCGCCGAGTTCGTCGGCGTTCGCCTCGATCGCCTCGGCGGCCTTGATCAGCAGGGCCTTGCGCTCCTCCAGCGGCGTCGCGCGCCACGACTTCTGCGCCCGCTGGGCCGCGGCGACCGCGCGATCCAGATCGGCCGCCGTCGCCGCCGGGGCCTGGGCGAAGACGTCTCCGGTCGCGGGATTGACGACGTCGAACGTCGCCTCGACGGGAACGGCCTGGCCGTCGATCGTCATCCGGTAGTTGCTGGCGAAATCCATGACGCTTCCTCACCCGTGATCTGAGGCCGAAGGCTGTTTCATTCAGCCTTTCCCGGCGTGTCGATCCAAAAGATAGAGCAGGCTCCAGAACATATCTAGTCGATTGATTGAATTTGCGGCAGAGACGGTTCAACCCCTTTATTCCGCTCCAGGAGCCGCCATGCTGCCCGTCGCCAACCGCGCCGCCTACGACGAAGACCACGCCCTGTTCCGCGATCAGGTGAAGCGGTTCTTCGAGCAGGAATTGCACCCCAAGCTGGAGCAGTGGGAGGTCGATGGCATCGTCGATCGCGACTTCTGGCGGGCGGCGGGGGCGGCGGGCCTGCTGTGCCCCACCGTCCCGGAAGCGTACGGCGGCCTGGGCCTGGACTTCCGCTACAACGCCATCATCGACGAGGAGCTGGCCTACGCCGGGTCGTCGGCCGGCCTGCCGCTGCAGTCGGACATCGTGGTCGACTACATCGTCGCCTACGGCTCGGACGAACAGCGCGCCAGATGGCTGCCGCGCATGATCAGCGGCGAGACCATCGTCGCCATCGCCATGACCGAGCCCAACGCCGGCTCGGACCTGCAGGGCATCCAGACCACCGCGCGAAAGGACGCCGACGGCTGGATCGTCAACGGCGCCAAGACCTATATCACCAACGGCCAGCTGGCCGACCTGATCATCGTCGCGGCCAAGTCGGACCCCGGCGCCGGGGCCAGGGGCGTGTCCCTGTTCCTGGTCGAAGCGGACCGCCCCGGCTTCACCCGCGGCCGCAACCTGGACAAGATCGGCCAGCATTCGGCCGACACCTCCGAACTGTCGTTCGCGGACGTGCGCATCCCGCACGAGAACATCCTGGGCGAAGAGGGCCAGGGCTTCGCCTATCTGATGGGCAAGCTGTCGCAGGAACGGCTGTCGATCGCCGTCTCGGCCCAGGCCTCGGCCCAGCGCGCCTTCGACGAGGCGGTGGATTTCACCAAGCAGCGCAAGGCCTTCGGCAAGACGGTCTTCGACCTGCAGAACACCCGCTTCACCCTGGGCGATCTGGCCGCCAAGCTTCAGGTCGGCTGGGCGCATCTGGACTGGGCCATCATCCGTCATGCCAAGGGCGAACTGACCGCCGCCGAGGCCTCCGCCGCCAAGCTGTTCCACACCGAACTGCTGTTCGAGGTCGCCGACAAGGCGCTGCAGTTGCACGGCGGCGCGGGCTATATGAACGAATACATGATCGCCCGCCTGTGGCGCGACGCCCGCGTCACCCGCATCTTCGGCGGCACCTCCGAGATCATGAAGGAAGTCGTGGCGCGCTCGCTGTGAAGAGCCTGACCGTCTCCGAGGCCGTGGCCGCCCGGCGCTCGGTGCGCGCCTTCCTGCCGACGCCGGTGGATGAGGCGGTGCTGCGGCGGGCGCTGGAGCGGGCGCTGCGCGCGCCGTCGGGGGGCAATCTTCAGCCCTGGCGGCTGCGCGTGGCCGCCGGCGCCCTGCTGGAGCGGATCAAGGCGGCCGTGGTCCAGCGCGCCCTCGAGCGGCCCGAGGGCGAGACGGCCGACTACCCCATCTATCCCTCGCCCCTGGCCTCGCCGTGGCGCGAGCGGCGCTATCAGGCGGGCGAGGCCCTGTACGCCTCCCTGGGGATCGGGCGCGAGGACAGGGCAGGGCGGCGCGCGCAGTTCCTGAACAACTACAGAGCTTTCGGCGCCCCGGTGGTGATCTTCTTCTACGTCCGGCGCGGCCACGGCGCGCCGCAATGGGCGGACGTGGGCATGATGATGCAGACCCTGATGTTGCTTCTGCGCGAAGAGGGTCTGGATTCCTGCCCGCAGGAGGCCTGGGCGCCCTATGCCGCGACCGTGGACGCCCACCTGGCGCCGCACGAGGACGAGATGTTGTTCGCAGGCCTGGCCGTGGGCTTCCGCGACCCGGACGCGCCGATCAATCGCTTCGAGGTCGCCCGAGCCCCCATTGACGAGATCGTCTCCTTCCACGCATAGATTTAATTGATCGATTACTTTGATGCGCCCCGGCGCCGGAGACTCCCCCCATGACTGAAGCCTGGATCATCGACGCCGCGCGCACGCCCCGCGCCATCGGCAAGGCGGGCAAGGGCGCCCTGGCCGACACCCACCCCCAGCGCATCCTGTCCAGCGTGCTGAAGGCCCTGGCCGAGCGCAACGCCCTGAACACGGCCGACGTCGACGACGTCATCGCCGGTTGCGGCACCCAGTTCGGCAAGCAGGGCTTCTGCATCGCCCGCATGGCGGCGCTGGACGCCGGTTACGACGTGCGCAGTTCGGCCTTCTCGCTGGACCGCTTCTGCGGCTCGGGCCTGACCTCGGTCCAGTTGGCGGCCATGGGCGTGATGGCGGGGGTCCAGCACCTGCTGGTCGCCGGCGGCGTGGAATCCATGTCGCACAATGCGACCCTGGCGACGACGCCCTTCATGGATTCGGGTAACACCCACCTGCGCCGCCTCGTGCCCCAGCCGCACCAGGGCGTGTGCGGCGACCTGATCGCCACAATGGAAGGCTTCAGCCGCCAGGACGTCGACGGCCTGGCGCTGGAAAGCCAGAAGCGCGCCGCCGCCGCCATCGCCGAGGGCCGCTTCGACCGCAGCCTGATCGCCGTGCGCGACGAGGACGGAAACCTGGTGATCGACCAGGAGCAGTTCCCCCGCCCCGAAACCACCGCCGAGGGCCTGGCCTCGCTGAAGCCCGCCTTCGCCGGCCTGGTCGAACATCCGCTGGACGATGAGGGCACGACCTACGGCCGGCTGGTGCGTCAGGCCTATCCCGAGGCGGCGATCAACCACGTCCATACGGCGGGCAACAGCTCGGGCGTGGTGGACGGCGCCGGGGCGGTCGTCATCGCCTCGCCCGACTATGCGCGCGCCCACGGGCTGAAGCCGCGCGCGCGCATCCGCGCCCTGGCCAACGCCGGCGACAACCCCACCCTGATGCTGAACGCGCCCAGGCCCGCGACCGAAAAGGCCCTGGCTCAAGCCGGGATGAGCATCGGGGACATCGACCTGTTCGAGATCAACGAAGCCTTCGCCGTGGTGCCGCTGAAGTTCATGCGCGACTTCAACCTCGATCCGGCCAGGGTCAATGTGAACGGCGGCGCCATCGCCCTGGGCCACCCGATCGGCGCGACCGGCGCCATCATCCTGGGCACGCTGCTGGACGAGCTGGAGCGCCGCGACCTGAACACCGGCCTGGTCACCATGTGCGCCGCCGGCGGCATGGCCCCGGCGGTCATCATCGAGCGTATCTGAGAGGCGCTCGGATCTTCTCCCTTCCCCCTCGATGGGGGAAGGGCTGGGGATGGGGTGAGAAGCGCGACATCAGACGTGAAGCGCGGCAGGCGCAACGGCGTCTCCGCACACCAGCCGCCGACGTCCCGCCTGCACCCCTCCCCCATCGAGGGGGAGGGCTTCGTGGCTCAGGCCGCGACGCACATGCCCGACAGGCGCCGGCGGATCACCGCCTCGGCGTCGCTGACGATGCGCTCGACCAGTTCCTTCACCGTCGGCACGTCGTGGATCAGGCCCTGCACCGTGCCGGCGGTCCAGACGCCGTGATCCAGATCGCCCGACATCAGCCCCTCGCGGCCGCGCGCGCCCTTGACCAGGTGGGCCACGTCCTCGAACGGGCGGCCCTCGGCTTCCAGCCTCAGGACTTCCTGGCTGACGGCGTTTCGGGCCACGCGGGCGCTGTTGCGGTAGGTGCGGAAGATGACGTCCGTGGCCCGCTCGTCATTGGCGACCATGGCCTGTTTGAAGGCCTCGTGGATCGGCGCCTCGACCGTGGCGCAGAAGCGGGTGCCCATGTTGATCCCGTCGGCGCCCAGGGCCAGGGCCGCCGCCAGACCCCGCCCGTCGCCGAAGCCGCCGGACGCCAGGATCGGCACGCTCAGCCGATCAGCGGCGGCGGGGATCAGCACCAGGCCCGGCACGTCGTCCTCGCCCGGATGGCCGGCGCATTCGAAGCCGTCGATGGAGATGGCGTCCACCCCCATCCGCTCGGCCGACAGGGCGTGGCGGACGGCCGTGCATTTGTGGATGATTTTGACGCCGTGGGCCTTCAGGTCGTCGATATGCTCCTGCGGCCTGTAGCCCGCCGTCTCGACGATGGTCACGCCGCTCTCGATGACGGCGCGGCGGTATTCGGCGTAGGGCGGCGGATTGATCGACGGCAGGATGGTCAGGTTCACCCCGAACGGCTTGTCGGTCATATCGCGCGTGCGGGCGATCTCGCGGCTCAGGGCCTCCGGCGTCGGCTGGGTCAGGGCGGTGAGGAAGCCCAGCGCCCCGGCGTTGGCCACCGCCGACACCAGTTCGGCCGTGCCGACCCACTGCATCCCGCCCTGGGCGATGGGGTGTTCGACGCCGAACAGTTCGGTGAAACGGGTCTTGAGCATCAGCGTCCCTTCCATTGCGGCGCGCGTTTCTGGGCGAAGGCCGTCGGCCCCTCGCGCACGTCGGCCGAGCGGAACAGGGCGCGCACGGCCGGATAGCGGTTCTGTTCGACCGTGGCCTCGGCGACGGTCGTGTCCAGCGCCTTCTGCACGATCTGCTTGGAGGCGCGCAGCGACATGGGGCTGCACTCCAGCATCTGGGCGGCCCAGCGGCGGGCGGCGGCCAGGGCCTCTCCGTCAGCCACGACCTCGTTGACGAAGCCCAGGCGCTCGCCCTCGGCCGCCTTCACCCGGCGCCCGGTCAGGATCATGCCCATGGCCTGTTTCAGCCCGATCTGCCGCGGCAGACGCAGCAGACCGCCGGCCAGGGCGGCCAGGCCCACGCGCGGCTCGGGCAGGGCGAACACCGCCCCCTCCCCGGCCACGATCACGTCGCAGGCCAGGGCGATCTCGAAGCCGCCGCCCATGGCCACGCCTTCGACCGCCGCGATCACCGGCTTGTCCAGGTCGAAGCGCGCCGTCAGCCCGGCGAAGCCGGTGACCGGCGTCTCCAGCGGCTCGCCGCGCGCCATCGAAACGGCCGTGGCCTTCAGGTCGTTGCCGGCCGAGAAGGCCTTGCCCCCGGCCCCGGTCAGGATGGCGACCCACTGATCGGGATCGTCGGCGAAGTCGTCGAAGATTTCGGCCAGTTCGGCGTTGGCCTGGGGATGCAGCGCGTTCATCGCCTCGGCGCGGTCGATGGTGACGAGGGTCAGCGGCCCCTCGCGCTCGGCCCTGGCGAAGCGGCGCGGACGCGCGCGGGGCCGGTCGCCCGCCTCCCACGCCAGCTTGCCGAAGGCGTCGACGCGGACGAAGCCCGCCGCCCCCACCGCCGACCGTTCGGTCGAGCGCAACAGGTCCAGGCTCTCCGTGTCGCCGGCGAGCACCCGCGCCATCGTCCGCGCGCCGGTCGGGGTCCGCAGGATCACCACCCCCTGCAGGGGCTCGCCGTCGCGGGCGTAGGTGATGGTATAGGTCTCGATGGTCGCCGGGCCCTGATAGGTCTCGATCAACGCAGGGATCGGTCCGCGCGCGGCGTCGGCCTGCGCCTGCGCCGAATAGTCCAGCGCCAGAGGCGTCGGCGCCGGGCGGGCGCTGACCACCAGCGCATGGTGTTTGTTGACATAGCCGCCCTGGCCGTAGAGCAGGCCGACCTCCGCGCGCGCCGCCCTCAGTTGCCGGGTCATGGCGCAGACCGCATGGGTCATGTAGTTGTTCAGCGGCCCGCCGAAGAAGGTCAGCCCCCCCGCCACGGTCGGGACCGTGGTCTCCGGGTCCAGCCCCAGGGTGCGCAGCGCCATCTTGGGCACCACCGGGAAGCAGCTGTAGAGCTCCAGCCGGTCAAAGGCCCCGGCGTCGCCGCCGACCACCTCGACCGCCGCCTCCAGCGCCGCGGTCTGGGCGGTGGAATGGTCGTAACGGTCGCGCAGCAGATAGTCTTCCGGCTCGCTGGCCGCCGCCCCGCCCCAGATGTGGATGATCCGGTCCTCAGGCACGCCCGCCGCCCGCGCCGCCGCCAGGCTGGCGACGATGACGGCGCCCGACTGGTTCACGCTGGGGTTGGCGACCATGAATTTCGTATAGGGCCAGTTGATCAGGCGGTTGTCGGCGCCCGGCGTGCCGATCGTCTCGGCGTCCAGCGCCGTGCGGATCCAGGCGCCGTCGTTGGCGGCGGCGACGGCGGCGTAGCGGCTCCATAGCCGGGCGGACTCGCCCTGCGCCTCGGCCGGGGTCTGGCCCCAGGCCGCCTGGGCCGCGACCTCATAGAAGGGATAGACCTGGGCTGGGTCCATCATCCCCAGCGCCTTGGCGGGGCCGCTCATGGCGTAGCGGCTGGAGGGAAAGGCGACAGCCGCCTCGGCCGGAACCTGCGGGGTCCAGTCCAGCCGGGCCTTGTCCTTGCGCGCGCGGTTGCGGGCGTTCATCGCCTCGCCGCCGACGATCAGGGCCACGCTCTGCTCGCCGCGCGCGATCCGTACCGCCGCCTCATGGACCAGGCGGATCGGCGTCTCGCCGCCCATGCTGGCGTTGGTGCGCCGCGCCGGGGCGATGCCCAGCCGCTCGCACAACAGATTGACCGGGTCGGCGTAGCGCCAGCTGATCAGGCCGATCAGTTCGATGGATTCGGCCTTGGACAGCAGGTCGCCGCCCGCGTCGCGCTCAGCCGCGCGCAGGGCCTCGGCCATGGTCGCGACCGGCTCCAGCGCCTGGGCGACGTCCGCCGGGCGGTCGATGAATTCGCCGACGCCGACGATGACGGGAGTGGTTTCAGGCGAGGTTTCAGGCGTGGTCATGACGGTCTTCCCAGATCACGAGGCCGTCCAGCGCCTCGACGCGGTCGCCGTCGGCGAGCAGCGGATTGACTTCCAGCGACACCAGGTCCGGGCCCAACGCCAGGGTCGCCTCCCCGATGGCGACGATGGCGCGGGCGGCGGCGGCGCGATCGACTGGGGCCGCGCCCCGGAACCCGTCCAGCAGGGCCTTGCCGCGCAGTTCGTCCATCATCTCCAGCGCGTCCGCCTCGGTGATCGGCAGCAGGCGCAGCGCCGTGTCCTTCAGCGCCTCGACGAAGACCCCGCCCAAGCCGACGGCGATGGCCGGTCCCCACTGCGGGTCCTTCAGGGTTCCGACGAACAGCTCGACCCCGCCCGAGCGCATCGGCGAGACGATGACGCCGTCGATGCGGGCGTCGGGCCTGGCCGCCGCCACGCGGGCGCGGACATCGGCATAGGCCCCAGCCACCGCCTCGTCGCCGCTGAGGCGCAGGGCGACGCCCCCGACCTCGGTCTTGTGGGGAATGTCGGGCGAGGCGATCTTCAGCACGGCGGGGCCGTCGAAGCCGCGCGCCGTCTCGGCGGCCTGTTCGGCGCTGGTCGCCACCACGCCCGGAATGACCGGCACGCCATGCGAAGCCAGATAATCCAGCACCCCGCGTTCGCCGCCGCCGATCCGGGGCCGCGCGCCCGAGGCCCGGTTCAGGTCCAGCGTTTGCGGCTGGGCCGAGGACCAGCGGAACAGATGGCCGATGGCCGTCAGGGCATGGCGCAGGCCGCCGCCCGAATAGGCCACGCCCGCCGCATCGGTCATGGCGCGCCCCTCGCCGCTGACCGGCGAGAAGGTGTGGCTGAACATCAGGCCCGGCGTGGCGGCGGCCTTGATCCCCTGCCCCACCGCCTCGATGAAGCGGGCGGCGAAACCGCGCGCGTCGGCCTTGGCCGGGGCGTCGAAGACGAAGGACACCAGGCCGATCGACGGATCGTTCGACACGATGCGCATGGCCTCGCCGATCAGGTCCGGCTGGGTCATGGCCGCGCCGGTCGTGTCCAGCGGATTATTCGGCGTGGCGTAGGACGGCAGCGTCTCGCGCAGCGCCGCCAGGGTTTCCGGCGCCAGGGTCGGCAGGGCCAGGCCCTCGACCTCGGCCTGATCGACGGCGATCTCGCACAGCCCGCCCGACATGGCCAGCATGGCCAGGCCCGGCCGCTCCACCTTGCCCACGCGGCCGATGACGTCGGCGGTGACGATCAGTTCCTCCAGCGACTTGACCCGCACCACGCCCAGGCGGCGGCACAGGGCGTCGAACACCCGGTCGTCGCCGACCAGCGATCCGGTGTGGGCCTGGGCGGCGGCGGCGGCGGCCTCGCTGGTCCCGACCTTCAGCACCACCACCGCCTTGCCTGCGGCGTTGGCGGCCTGGACCGCGCGGGCGAAGGCGGCCGGATCGCGCACCGTCTCCAGGAACAGGGCGATGGCCCGCGCCTCGGACCGATGCGCCAGGTATTCGATGGCGTCGGCGATGGTGACGTCGGCCTCATTGCCGGTCGAGATCATGTGGGTCAGGGCGATCCGCTGCTGATAGGCGAACTGCTCCATCTGGCTGGCCAGGGCGCCGCTCTGGGACACCACGGCCAGGGTCGGGTTGGGCATGGGACGACGCAGCGGCGTGGTCCAGATCGGCGCCCCGTCGGCGAAGTTGGCGAAGCCCAGGCAGTTGGGGCCCAGGATGCGGATTCCCGCCTCGCGCGCCGCCGCCGTCAGGGCCGCCTGGCGCCGAACGCCTTCGTCGCCGGTCTCTGCGAAGCCCGCCGACAGGATGACCGCCCCGCCGACGCCGGCCGCCTTGAGGTCCTGCAAGGCCTCGCCCAGCGCCGCCTCCGGCACCATCAGCAAGGCCGCGTCGATCGGCTCGCCGATCGCGGCGATGGAGGTCGCCGCCTCGACGCCGTGAATGACGCCCCCCTTGGGATTGACGGGCGCCACGCGCCCCTCGAAGCTCGCGCGCTTCAGATTGTCGAAGGCCGACACGGACCAGATCGACCGGTCCGTCGCCCCGATCAGGGCGATCGAACGCGGCCTGAACAAGCGATCCAGCGACTGGAGTCGTCCTTGAAGATCAGCCTCTTGATGCAAAGTCGTTTCCCCGTTCCAGCCCGCCCGGGGAAAAGGCCCGGCGCGTCACGCTCTTTGCGAAAACCATAATGGGGCGGCGATTTTAATCAATTGATTATCTACAACTCAGCCCGCCATTTTCGACAGGGCGCGCCAGATGATGGTCTTCTGCACCTCGGTCGCCCCGCCGTAGATGGTCTGCGCCCGCTCGAACAGATAGGCGGCCGAAGCCGGCGGCGCGAAGCCCAGCACCCCCGGCGCCGCCTCTCGCCAATCCGGACCTTCGCGCGCCGGAAAGGCGATCTGGTCGCGACCGGCCAGCAGAATCTCCAGGGCGGTGATCTTCTGCGCCAGTTCCGTGGCGCTGATCTTCACCGCCGAGACGACGACAGGGTCCGCCTCGCCGCTGAGCGCACGCAACACGGAGACCTCCAGCACCTCGGCCTCGATCTCCAGCCGCGCCAGGCGCGCCATGAACAGGGGGTCCTCGTTCCGCCTGCGCCCGCCGATCCAGGCCGTCTCTCCCGCCAGAGCCCGGATGCGAGCCAGATCGGCCTTCTTGCGGCCGACATGGGCGTAGGACAGCCGCTCGGCCTTCAACAGGACATTGGCGTAGGTCCAGGCCTTGCCTTCCTCGCCGATGCGGTTGGCCGTCGGGACGCGCACCCGATCGAAACTGACGCGGTTCAGCTCGTGCGAACCGTCGATGCCGATGATGGGATGCACCTGCACGCCGGGCGAGCGCATATCGACGCAGATCATCGACAGGCCGTCCTGCCGACGCGGCTCGACGGACGTTCGCGCCAGGCAGAAGATCCAGTCCGCCCAATGGGCTGACGACGTCCATATCTTCTCGCCGTCCAGCACATAGTCGTCGCCGTCCCGTTCGGCTCGCATCGACAGGGCGGCCAGATCCGAACCCGCTTCCGGCTCGGAATAGCCCTGGGCCCAGAGAGCGCGCGACTCCAGGATGGCGGGCAGCCAGTCCCGCTTTTGCCGATCCGTGCCGAAGGCGCAGATGATCGGGCCGATATAGATGACCGCCATCGGGATCAGGCCGGGCGCGCCCGCGCGTTCCAGCTCGCTTTCAAAGATGTAGCGCTGGATCGGCGTCCAGTCCGGGCCGCCATGCTCGACCGGCCAGCCGACGCCGAACCAGCCCCTGGCGTTCAGCGCCTGCTGCGAGCGGACATGATCCGCGCGGTCCAGACGCTCGCCGTTCCTCACCTTCGCCAGAAGGTCCGCGGGGTAGGCGTCAGCGAAATAGCGCCGCACCTCGTCGCGAAAAGCCAGATCGGCCGGATCGAATGACAGGTTCACAAGGCCGCTCCCCAAGTCTTCAGTCCCATTTTTAATTGACCGATGAAAAATGGAATGGCAAGCCGTCAGACCTTAATCGAACAGATAATACGGGACGCCTCATGAGCGGTCGATTGCAGGGACGGGTGGCTCTGGTCACCGGCGCGGGCCGTTTGAGGGGGATCGGGCGCGCCACGGCCCTGAGGCTGGCGGCCGAGGGCGCCGCCGTCGTGGTGTCCGCCCCCGCTCGCGACCCCGCCTCCTTCCCCGAGGAGGAAAAGGCCCGCGGCTGGACCGGCGCCGCCTCGGTCGCCGAGGAAATCCGGCAGGGCGGCGGTCGGGCCCTCGCCGTCGAATGCGACGTGACGGACACGACCCAGGTCGACGCCATGATCGCGCGGGCCCACGCCGAACTGGGCGCGCCCGACGCCGTCGTGAACAATGCGGGCACGGCCGGCGGAGCGGGCGGCGCCCCCCTGCTCGATATCGACGAGAGTCTTTGGCGGCGCACCATCGACATCAATCTGAACGGCGTCTTCAACGTCTGCCGGGCAGCGGGTCGCGCCATGCGCGACGACGACAAGCCGGGCGCCATCGTCAATCTGTCGTCGCTGGCGGGCCGCATGGGAATGGCCAACTACGGCGGCTACTGCGCCTCGAAGTTCGGCGTGATCGGCCTGACCCAGCAACTGGCGCTGGAACTGGCGCCCCTGGGCATTCGCGTCAACGCCGTCTGCCCCGGTTCGGTCGACACCGACATGATGGACGGCACCTTCAACCGCCTGGCCGACCGTTCCAGCCGCAACGACTTCGACGCCGTCAAACAGGCCGTGGCCCGCAGCATCCCGATGCGCCGCCAGGGGCGCCCCGACGAGCAGGCCGCGACGATCGCCTTCCTGCTGGGGCCGGACGCCGGCTACATCACCGGCCAGACCGTCAATGTCGACGGCGGCGTCCGGTTCGACTGAGCCATGCCCGCCTCCGTCACCGTCGAGCAGGCCGCCGCCGTCGCCGTCATCCGCTACGCCGACGCCCCGACCGGCCTGATCAGCAACGGCGGCGCGGCCCGTCTGGCCGAGGCGGTTCAGGCCGCGCTGGACGATCCCGCCATCCGGGCGCTGATCCTGACCGGCCGGGACGACGTCTTCATCCGCCATGCCGACGTGGCCCAGATCGCGCGGGCGGCCGAGGCCCTGGACGCGGGCGCCATCCAGCCCGCCAGCTTCGTCGGCGCCCCCTTCGACCGCCTGGGCCGGATGATCGAGGGCGCCGACAAGCCGGTGATCGCCGCCATCAACGGCGCCTGCATGGGCGGCGGCTTCGAGATCGCCCTGGCCTGCCACATGCGGATCGCCCAGGCGTCGGTCGCGGCCATCGGCCTGCCGGAAATCCGGCTGGACCTGTTTCCCGGCGCGGGCGGGCCGGAACGGCTGGCGCGCCTGGTCGGCCCGCACCGGGCCCGGCTGTTCATGCTGGAGGGCGCCGTGGTCACGGCCGAGGCCGCCCTGGCCCAGGGCCTGGTGGACGCCGTCGCGCCCGACGCCCTGAACGCCGCCCTGGACGCCGCCGCGCGCTGGACGGGACGCAGCGCCTCCGCCGTCGCCGCCGTCCTGCGCCTGACCCGCCCGCCCGCCGGTCACGCCGAGGGCAGCGTCCTGGCGTTCGGCGAACTGCTGCGCGACCAGGCCGCCTTGCGGCCCCGCCTGGCTCGCTTCATCGCCGACGGCGAGGCGCTGGACCGACTGCCCTAGGCCGAGCCCTCGCCTCCATGGGGAGGGGAGACGAAGAGGCGCCCATGTTCACCCCTTGAGCGGGATGATCTCATGCTCGCGCGCATAGAAGAGCGGCGAGGCCTTCAGGTCGATGAAGCGTTTCTCGTCGTCCAGCAGCCGCCGCCCCATGGCCCGGCCCTCCTTGCTCGCCCCGGCGGCCAGGATGGCGTCGATGTCGGCCCACCACAGTTCGGCGACGCCGTCATAGGGGGGCGCGTCGATCCCGCGCGCGTCGATGGCCGGGGCCAGGCGCGGATCGGAAAAGGCGTGGCTCTGGACATAGCGGCGGATGTTCAGCGGCCCGGCCGCCTCGCGCACCAGATCGGCGTGATCCTCGCGCCAGTAGCGCTGGAACTCCCCGTCGGTCAGACCCGGCAGCTTGCGGATGCAGAAGATGATCTTGATCACGTTCAGGCCTCCGGCTCGTCGGAAACGCGGATCACCAGCTTGCCGTCATGGGCCCCGGTGAACAGCAGGCCCAGCGCCTCAGGGGCGTTCTCCAATCCGTCGACGACGTGATCCTTCCACTGCAGCCGCCCCTCGGCGATCCAGCCGCCGATGTCGGCCCAGGCGTCGCGCGCACGGTGGAAATGGTCGATGACGATGAAGCCGCTGACGGTCAGCCGCTGCATCAGCATCCGGCCGAAGTCCTTCGGTCCGGGGATCGGCCCCTCGTCGTTGTAGTTCGAGATCAGGCCGCACACGGCCATGCGCCCGCCCGTGTTCAGCCGCTCATAGACCGCGTCCATGATCGGCCCGCCGACGTTCTCGAATGCGGAATCGACGCCGGCGGGACAAAGCCGATCCAGCGCCGCGCCGACGTCCTCCTTCTTGTAGTCCACTGCGCCGTCGAAGCCGAGATCGCCGGTCAGCCAGGCGGTCTTGGCCGGGCCGCCGGCGATCCCGACGACGCGCGCGCCCTGGATCGCCGCGATCTGCCCCGCGACCGAGCCCACGGCCCCGGCGCCCGCTGTGACCACGAAGGTCTCGCCGGGCCTGGGCTTGCAGATGTCCATGACGCCGACATAGGCCGTCAGCCCCGTGACCCCCAGCACCGACAGATAGGCGGTCAGCGGCACGCCCGGCAGACGGTTGACGCGGCGGGTCCGGCTTGCGTCGGCGATCGTGTAGAGCTGCCAGCCGCCGTCCGGGGGCAGGACCAGATCGCCGGGGGCGAACCGGTCCGACCGGCTCTCGACCACCACGCCCAGGGTGGTGCCGCGCATGACGTCGCCCAGGCCGACCGGCGGCAGATACTGCTCGCGGTCGCTCATCCAGATGCGGTTGGTCGGGTCCAGCGACAGGTAGATGTTGCGGATCACCAATTCGCCGTCGCGGGGCGAAGGCGCCGGGGCCTGCGCCAGTTGCAGGTCGTCGGCCGCCAGCGACGCCGTCGGGCGCCGTATCAGGACCCACTTGCGATTGATCAGGGTCATGGAACCTCCTGGTCCGCCAGCCTGCGGCGGCGAACAAGCATGCGCGAATTTAATCGAATGACTAAGAACCCCTACCCGCACTCACGAATTTTGGGAAGACGGGACGTCCCAGATTTAATCGAACGATTGACGGCTGCTCGGGCACGGGCCTAATCCGGGAAAGGCGCCCAGGCGCCAGGGCGTTGTCCTCGACGCCCGCTCATTCTTTCGGAGACGCAGCGCTTCCATGACCGGCATGAACCCTACCCCTCGCCCAGCCTTCGATCTCAGCGGCCGGACGGTTCTCGTCACCGGGGCCTCGTCCGGCATCGGTCGCCGCTTCGCCAAGATCCTGGGCGCCGGCGGCGCCCAGGTGGTGCTGGCCGCCCGTCGTCTGCCCCTGCTGCAGGAACTCCAGTCGGAACTGGAGGCGGACGGGGTTCGGGCGATCTCGGTGGCCATGGACGTCGCCGACGAGTCCTCGACCATCGCCGCCTATGACGCCGCCGAGGCGGCCTTCGGCCAGGTCCACAGCGTGGTCGCCAACGCCGGGCTGAGCAGCGTCGGTCGCGCCATCGACCTGCCGATCGAGGAATTCGACCGGGTGGTGGCGGTGAACCTGCGCGGCGTCTTCCTCACCGCCCGCGAGGGCGCGCGCCGGATGATGGCCAAGGGATCCCAGACCAGCGGAGACGGCCGGATCGTCCTCATCTCCTCCATCACGGGACAACAGGTGTCGCCGGGCCTGGCCCCCTACAGCGCCACCAAGGCGGGCGTTACGCAGATGGGTCGCGTCCTGGCCCGCGACTGGGCGGAAAAAGGGATCAATGTGAACATCATCGCCCCGGGCTACATGCACACCGACCTGACCGAGGGGCTGGCGGAATCCCGCACCGGACAGGCGCTTCTGGCCAAGTTCGCGCGTCACCGCTTCATGGACGCCGACGCCCTGGACGCGACCTTGCTCTACCTTTGCTCCGACGCCAGCGCCCAGGTGACGGGCTCCGTCTTCACCATCGACGACGGCCAGACCCTTTAGCCGCCATGGGAGGACCGCTTTCAGGCCTGAGGATCGTCGAGCTGGCCGGCCTGGGGCCGGGTCCCTTCGCCGCCATGATGCTGGCCGATCACGGCGCCGAGGTGATCCGCGTCGAGCGGCCCGGCGCCGTCCCTGATCCGCTGGACCCTCTGCTGCGCTCGCGCACCGTCGTGACGCTGGACCTCAAGGTCGAGGCGGACCGTGATCGGTTGCGGCTGCTGTGCCGCGGCGCCGACGCCCTGATCGAAGGCTATCGGCCCGGCGTGATGGAGCGGCTGGGCCTGGGTCCGGACGTGCTTCTGGCCGACAATCCGCGCCTGATCTACGGCCGCATGACCGGATGGGGCCAGACCGGCCCCTATGCGCCGCTGGCGGGTCACGACATCAACTACATCGCCGTTTCCGGCGCCCTGGGCATGAGCGGGCGACAGGGCGAGAAGCCCACGCCCGCCGTCAATCTGGTCGGCGATTTCGGCGGAGGGGGCATGATGCTCGCCTTCGGCGTCGTCTCGGCCCTGCTGGCGGTCAGGGCCGGCGGGCCGGGCCAGGTCATCGATTGCGCCATGACCGACGGGTCGGCGCTGCTGACCGCCATGATGTGGGGCTTCCGCGCCAATGGAAGCTGGCGCGACGAGCGCGGCGTCAACCTGCTCGACACCGGCGCGCCCTTCTACGACACCTATGAGACGGCGGACGGGCTCTACATCGCGCTGGGGGCCATCGAGCCGCAGTTCTACGCGCGCCTGCGCCAGCGAACGGGCCTGGCCGACGACGCCCTGTTCGACGACCAGATGAACCCGGCGCTCTGGCCCGCGCAGAAGGCGCGCCTGGCCGCCCTGTTCAGGACCCGCACGAGAGACCAGTGGATCGCGGCGCTGGAAGACGCCGACGCCTGCTTCGCCCCCGTTCTGTCGATGGCGGAGACGCTGACGCATCCGCACAATGTGGCGCGCGGGACCTTCATCGAGGTCGGCGGCGCCCCCCAGCCGGCGCCCGCCCCCCGCTATTCGGCGACGCCCTGCGCCCCGCCTCGACCGCCAGGCGCTCCGGAGCCTAACAGAGATAGGTTTTTCAAGGATCTAGCGGCGGCGACAAGCCTTGACCGCGCCCCTAACCAACCGCTTAAATGGCGCCAGAATGGATGGACCCGCCATGACTGACGTCGAAGCCACGAAATCATCGTCTCGCACGCAGCTGCTTCAGGCCGCGGCGGCCCTGATGAGCGAGCGCGGCTCGATCGAAGTCTCCCTGAGCGAGATCGCGCAGAAGTCGCAGCTGAACTCCGCCCTGGTGAAATACTACTTCGGCAGCAAGAACGGCCTGATGATGGAACTGGTCAAGGAGATCCTCGGCCGCGCCCTCATCCAGATGGACGAACTTGTCGAGATGGACCTGGATCCCGTCGAAAAGCTGAAGCTTCACATCAAGGGCATCATCACCGTCTATTTCCGCTATCCGTTCGTGAACCGGCTGATCCACGCCATGTTCCAGGCGCCGGAGACCGCAAAGGAGGTGGCGGAAGCCATTTCCAAGCCCCTGGCCCAGACCCAGCGCCGCCTGCTTCAGGAGGCCGTCGCCCAAGGTCGAATCCGCGAAATCGATCCGATGTTGTTCTACTTCATCGTCCTGGGCGCCTGCGACCATCTGTTTTTCGGCCAGCACATCCTGCACCACTGTTTCGGGGTCGATGAAATCGACGACAACCTGCGCCGCCGCTATACCGACACCCTGCTCGACATGGTGCTGACCGGCCTGCTGGTCGAGAAGGACGGCGCCACCACGGCCACGACCATCAAGTCGGGCAAGGCGGCCTGAGTCGACGTTCAGGCCTCCGCCAGGGCTCCATAACGTTGCAGATGATGATCCTCGCCGCCGAACTCGGCGTCGATCGCCATGGCGCGCTTGAAATAGCGGCCCAGCGGCAGCTCGTCCGTCATCCCCATGCCGCCGTGCAACTGGATGGCGTTCTGTCCGACGAAGCGGCAGGCCCGGCCCACGGTCGCCTTGGCGGCGGAAACGGCGCGGGCCCGCCTCGGGGCAGGCGCGTCGAGACTCAGCGTGGCCAGAAGAACCGCCGAATGCGCCGCCTCGACATGCATGAACATGTCCACCATCCGATGCTGCAGCGCCTGCATCTCCGACAGCGTCTTGCCGAACTGACGGCGCCGCCCGGTATGGACCACGGTGTCGCGCAGCATCCGGCGCAGGACGCCGACCGCCTCGGCCGAAAGAGCGGCGACGGCCTCGTCCGCGACCTTCTCAACCATCGGCAGGGCCCGCCCGGCCACGCCCAGCAGCGCCTCGGCGCCCAGCCGCGCATCGTCAAGCAGGACATCGGCGGCGCGGCGCCCGTCAATCGTCGGATAGGGCTTCAGCGTCACGCCCGGCCGCCCAGGGTCCAGCAGGAACAGCGACAGCCCTTCATCGTCCCCCGGCGCCCCGCCCGTCCGCGCCGTTACGATCAGACGATCGGCCCAGGGCGCCGCCGTCACCAGCGCCTTCATGCCGTTCAATCGCCAGCCGTCGCCGTCGCGCACGGCCGTCGTCGCCGCGTCGGCGAAGGCATGGCGCGCCGTCGGCTCCGCCCAGCCGAAGGCCGCCACAGCCTCTCCGGCGATGATACGGCGCAGCAGATCATGGGCGACCGCGCCCCCGACCTCCCGCAACAGGCCGCCGCACGTCACGACCGTCTCGACATAGGGCTCCAGCGCCAGGGCCGCGCCGAGCTCGCCGGCGATCAGCATGACCTCGACGCCGCCCCCTCCCTGTCCGCCCAGGCCTTCAGGCAGGGCCGCGCCCAGCAGGCCCAGTTCCGTCGCCAGGGCGCGCCAGACCTCCGGCCGCCAGCCCGCGCCGTGGCGGCTGGCGGCGTCATGGGCGGCGAAGGGATAGGCCTCGGCCAGATAGCGCCGAAGCGCGTCACGCAGTTGGGCCTGCTCGCCGGTCAGATCAAAATCCACGTCGACCCCGGCGTCTCAACGATACGGCTGCTCGTCCCACCACGGATAGAAGTCCGGCATGTCTTTCGACACCGCGTCCGGATAGACGGCCGGACGCTTCTCAAGGAAGGAGGCCACGCCCTCGGCGGCGTCGGCGCTGGCCGTGCGCGACAGGATGGCGCGGCTGTCGATGCGGTGGGCGTCCATCGGATGGCTCTGCCCCAGCCCTCGCCACAGCATCTGCCGCGTCAGGGCGACCGAGACGGGGGCGCTGTTCTCGGCGATCTCCCGCGCCATGGCCCGGGCGGCGGGCAACAGATCCTCGGGCGCATGGATTGAGCGGACCAGGCCGCCGGCCAGCGCTTCCTGCGCGTCGAACACCCGGCCGCTGTAGCACCACTCCAACGCCTTCGAGACCCCGACCACGCGCGGCAGGAACCAGGAAGAGGCGGCCTCGGGCACGATGCCGCGCCGGGTGAAGACAAAGCCGAAACGGGCCGCGTCGCTGGCCAGGCGGATATCCATCGGCAGGGTCATGGTCACGCCGATGCCCACGGCCGCCCCGTTGATGGCGCCGATCAGGGGCTTCTTCGATTCAAACAGGCGCAGGGTCAGCAGTCCGCCGCCGTCCCGCGCGGCCTGCGAGCCGTAGTTGACCGATCCGTCGGCGTTCATCAGCGACTGCTGACCCTCGTCGACGAAGCCGCGCGTACCGGCCGACAGGTCAGCTCCCGCGCAATAGGCCCTTCCCTCGCCCGTGAAGATGACCGCCCGCACCGCGTCATCGGCGTCGGTTCGATCCAGCGCGTCGATCATCTCGCGCATCATCTCGGGCGTGAAGGCGTTCAGCTTGTCCGGCCGCGACAGGGTGATCAGGGCGACGCCGTCTTCGACCTCATAGCGGATGGTGTTGTAACGCATGATCTCAACTCGGATTGCTGTTGGAGGCGTCTCAGGCGCCGGTGAAGCCCGGCGTCCGCTTTTCCATGAAGGCGCGCACGCCCTCGCGGTGGTCGGCGCTGCGTCCCGCGATGCGCTGGGCCGCACGCTCATCGGCGAGGCTGGTTTCCCAGTCCGCGTCAACCGCCGACCAGGCCAGCCGGCGGATCAGCCGTTGGGAATAGGGCCCGTTCGCCAGACGCTGCGCCAGCGCCAGGGCCGCCGCGGCCAGATCCGCGTCCGGCACGACCCGGTTGACGAGGCCCCACTCCAGCGCCCGGGCCGCCGACAGCCGTTCTCCCAGCAGCATCAGCTCGGACGCCCTCGCCCGGCCGATGGCGCGCACCAGAAGATGCGAGGACCCGCCGTCGGGGGCCAGGCCGATGTGCGCAAAGGCTTGCAGGAAGAAGGCGCTCTCGCCGGCGATGATCATGTCCCCCGCCAGGGCCAGCGAAGCCCCCACGCCCGCCGCGGCGCCGTTGACGGCGCTGATCCACGGCAGGGGCAGGTCCCGCAGTCGGGTCATCAGCGGATTGATGTGGCTTTCCAGGGTTTCCCCAGCGTCATAGCCCGCCCCCTCCATACGGCCTTCCATGCCCATGCCGATGTTGGCCCCGGAGCAGAAGGCCCGACCGGCGCCGGTCAGAATCATCGCCCGTCCCCGGGCCACGACCTCGTCCAGCAGGCTGTCGAAGGCCTCGACCGAGGTCAGGGTGACGGCGTTCAGGGTCGAGGGGTCGTCCATCCGCAGAATGGCGATCTGATCGCGCCATTCCAGGCTCATGCCGGTCGTCATGCTGCGTCTCCCATCCAGCGCGTTCAGGCGGGCGGGCCCTGTTCGAACTGAACCGCCCCGGCGGGCAACTCGACCCAGGGAAGTTTCGAACGAGTCCAGATGTGCACCTGGGGCGCATAGGCGCCGGCGTCGTCCAGGGTGCCGGCCTTGACCGCCGCGATCTTGGGCGTCGCCGCCGGAAGCGAACGGATCGGCGATCCGCAGGCCCGGCAGAACTGCCGCTCGACCGGCGCGCCGCTTTCGGTGTCCGTATCCGAAAAGGCGGCCAGATCCCCCTCGACCGTCAGGGTCGAGGCGCGCACCACCAGGTTGACCGAATAGGCGGCGCCCGACTGCTTGCGGCAGTTGGCGCAGTGGCAGGCGGCGACGGCCAGCGGCGGCGCGCTCAGGACGTAGCGCACGGCCCCGCAGTTGCAGCCGCCGGTCAGTTTGAAGGCTTCGGACATGACAGGCTCTCCGATCAGGCCGCCGGGGCGGCGTCGCGCTGGATGATGTCGGCCGCACGCCAAGCCATGGCCATGGTCGGGCCGTTGGTGTTGCCCGACGGAATGACCGGCATGACGGAGGTGTCCATCACGCGCAGCCCCTCGACGCCGCGCACCCGCAGTTGAGGATCGACCACCGAATCCGCGTCCTTGCCCATCCGGCAACTGCCGACGGCATGGTAGCCGCAGGTCCCGTAGCGGTCGTAGGCCTCCAGGATCTCCGCGTCGCTTTGGTAGGCCGGGCCGGGCATGGTCTCTTCGACGATCAGGGCCTTCAGCGCGGGCTGGGCCGCCCAGTCGCGCGCCCGTCGCATCGCCGCGACCATCGCCTTGCGATCCGCCTCGGTCGAACGATAGTTGGGCTGGAACGCCGCCGGCGCCGCCGGGTCGCGCGTCTCGATGTGGATGCTCCCGCGCGAGGTCGGACGCAGGGGATAGATGACCACGTTCATGCCCGGGAAGGGCTCCAGCTCCATGCGGTTGGCGACGTTGAAGCTGTAGGGCGCCGCCAGCATCTGCAGGTCCGGGCGCGGCTGCGACGGGTCCGACTTGAACCAGGCCCCGATCTCATAGGCGGCGGACGACATGGGGCCGTCCTTGGTCAGATAGTAGAGCGCCGTGGACTTGAGCAGCCGCAGCCCCGAGAACTCGCGGTTCTGGGACAGTTCGGCGTTCAGCTTCCACTGCATGACGATGCCGCGATGCTCGATCAGGCCTTCTCCCACCTCGGGAAGATCATGGACGACCGGAACGCCCAGGGCCTCCAGCCGCGCCGCGGCCCCGACACCCGAACGCTCCAGAACGCCCGGCGTCGACATGGCGCCGCCGCACAGAATGACTTCTCTTGCGGCCCCGATGGTTTCGGCGGCCCCGTCGCGGCGAACCTCGACGCCGACGGCGCGTCGACCGTCGAACAGGACGCGATCGGCCGTGCGGTCGGTCAGGACCGTCAGATTTCGACGCCCTTCGGCCGGACGGAGGAAGGCCGTCGCCGCGCTCTGACGCTTGCCCCGGTAGATGGTGCGCGGCGTATAGCCGATGCGTTCGACGTCGTCCGGCTCATTGACGTCCGCCTTGCCCGACCAGCCGAGGGTCTGCCCCGCCGCCACCTGGGCGTCGCTGAGCCTGTCCCGCAGCGTCGGCATGGAGACCCTGAGCGGCCCCTGATCGCCCCGCGTCGGCGCCGCGCCCAGCTCATGATTTTCCAGCGCGCGATAGGCCGCGCCGATGTGATCCCAGGACCAGTCGTCGCTGGACAGGGCGGCGATGCCGTCGAAGTCGGCCGGCTGGCCGCGGACATACATCATGCCGTTGACCGAGCTGGAGCCGCCCAGCACCCGCCCGCGCACCCAGACCTCGGCCTGACCGCCGCTGGCCTCTTCGGGCTTGCCGGCGTGCAGCCAGAGATGAGCCGGGTCCTGCATGACCTTGGCCAGACCCTTGGGCATGGAGATGAAGGGGTGGGTGTCGCGCGGCCCCGCCTCGATCAGGGCCACGCTGACCGACGGATCTTCGCTCAGGCGATAGGCCAGGACGCAGCCGGCGGCCCCCGCGCCGACGATCACATAGTCAAAATCCGCCACGACAGCCTCCATCGGATGGTCTTCGTCTCGACCTCGAGACGTTCGTGAAATCAGGCGCCGCCTTCGCCGGGCGGCGCGGCTCCCTCAGTCTTCAGGGGCGATGGCCACGCTAAGCCCGTCCAGATCGGCGGTGAACCGCAGTTGGCAGGACAGGCGCGAATTGGGTTGGCGATGCTCGGAGCTGTCGAGCAGGTCGTTTTCGGCGCCCTGCATCGGCGACAGCCGCTCCAGGTCGTCCTCGCGGACATAGACGTGGCAGGTCGCGCAGGAGCAGGAGCCCCCGCACATGGCGACCAGTTCGTCGAATCCCGCATCGCGCAGGATCTCCATGACGCTGCGTCCGGGGTCCCCCTCGATCCGGCGGCTCTCGCCGTCGCGGGTGGTCACGGTGAGGTGGGGCATTCTCGACTTCTTCTCGATTAGGCTGAAGCTGCGCAATGGAAGGAAGACCGGGCGACGGATCGCGCCGCCGCCCGGTCGTCCGGTCAGAACCGCCAGGCGAACTCGAGATAGACTTCGCGATGGTTGTCGACGAAGGCCGACATGTCGGCCAGGACACCCGTCGCCGTCCCCGTCCCGGTGCCGCCGGCGAAGGGGATGTCGTTGGCGGCCGTCACGACCAGCTCGTTGGTCAGGTTCCGGCCGATCAGGGACACGGTCCAGCGCTCGTCCGGAGCCACCAGCGAGATCGAGGTGTCGATCTTGGCGAAGGCGTCCTGAATGGCGTCGGGACGCAGGGCGTCGGTGAAGTTGTATTCCGAGGTGTAGCTGAGGTCGCCGCTCCATTTCACCCTGATGCCCGAGGCCGTCACCACGCGGTCGAAGCTGGAGCCCAGGCGGGCCGCGAACTCCGGAGCCTTGGGCGGGGTGCGGCCTTCATAGTCCTGGCCGTTGAAGACGCCGTTGGCTTGCAGCAGGTTGCAGCCCTCGGCCACCGTCTGCCCCGGATAGCATTGCCCGATGTAGTCTTGGTATTCGGCGTCGTTCCAGGCGGCGGCGCCCCGGAAGCTGAGGCCGTCGACGCCGGCCACCCGATAGTTGAAGTCCGCCTCGATCCCCATGGTCCGCAGCTTGCCGGCGTTGCCGGCGGTCAGGGACATGGTCAGAGGGTCGAAGAACTGAACCTGCAGATCATCATAGGTGTAGTGGTAGGCGGTGAGGCCCAGGTTGAGGCGGCGATCCATCGCCAGCGTGCGATAGCCGACTTCAAACCCCTCGGCGGTCTCGGCGCCGAACCGGCCCATGGCCACGGACGCCCCGGGCGTCAGAGCCTGCGAGATATTGAAGCCTCCCGCCTTGAAGCCCTGCTTGTAGGCCGCATAGACGGTGGAGTCCCGGCCCGGCTTGTAGCGCAGGGTGACTTCCGGCGAGAAGTTGTCGTCGTCATACTTGTCATACAGTTCGACGCCGCCGGGGAAGTTGGCCGCCACATAGCTGTGAGCGTTCAGGGAGCGCTGATAGCTGTCGCGTTTTTCCTTGCTGAAGCGACCGCCGCCGCTCAGTTCCCACTGCTCGTTGATCGCCCATGTGCCCTGCGCGAAGACCGAGAAGGAGTCGGACTCGAAGCCGTTGTCGCGACGGAAGGTGACATAGGACCCGGTCACCGGGTCGAGCGGCAGCGGGAGGATGTAGGCGTCCGTGTTGAACTCGAACTCGCCATGCGCCCAGAAGGCCCCGGCCGAGAAGTTGAACGGGCCGTCGAACTTGGTCTCGAAGCGGAGTTCCTGCGAATACTGGGTGAAGTCGGCGAACTGCGTGAACGACGCAGGATAGGCCTCGCCCGAAACGTTATTCAGATCGTACTGGTCAAAGTGATAGTAGCCGGTGATCGATTCCACATCGAATTTCTCACCTTCCCAGTTGGCCGTGACGACCGCGTACTCCGAGCCGAACTCCGCATAGGGAACCCCGTCGCGGGCATAGCGATAGCGGGCGGCAGCGACGTTGGCCGGCAGGGCCGAGGCGTCGGAGCGGCCGTCGATCCCGCAATCCGCATTGGGGCTGGGGGGCAGGCCGTTCGCCGCGAACGGCGTGGTCCGACCGCCGCCGCAGATGCGCTCGATGATGTCGGTGGGGCCGTTGTCGTCGACCGAGGTCATCCCGGCCTTGAGGCGCACCGACAACTGCGCGGTCGGGTCCCAGTCCAGGGTCAGGCGCGCCGCGCGGCTCTGCGAGCCGCCGCGATGGTCGTCTGCGCGATAACGATCGTCCTGACCCGGCACCAGGGCGGGATAGGTGTCGGCGGCGGTGTTGGTGAAGGCGCCCTGGCTGTCCGACAGACGAGCGGCGAAGCGGGCGCGCAGGGTGTCGGTGATCGGACCCGAGACATAGGCCTCGCCGTACCACTCCTGCCCCTCGAAGCCGTAGCCGGCCTTGGCGCCCGCCTCGAAGTCCGACGTCGGGTTGTTCGAGTTGACGTTGATCAGGCCGCCCGTCGTGTTCTTGCCGTAGAAGAGCGCCTGCGGCCCCTTCAGCACCTCGACGTTCTGAATGTCGAACTGGGGCAGGCTGATCTCACGCCCGCGGCTCATCGGCAGGCCGTCGATCACGAAGGAGACCGATTGGTCGAAACCCGCGGACAGGGCGGTGGAGCCGACGCCGCGCAGGAAGATGCTGGCCGACGACCCCGAGGCCGCCTTGCCCGTCACCAGGGACGGCACCAGGGTGGCCAGGTCGCTGACCCGCGACACCGAATAATCGCTGAGGGCCTCGCCCCCGATGGCGGTGATCGCAACCGGAACGTCAATCAGACGCTCGTCACGACGGCGCGCCTGCACCACGACATCCTCGATGGCGGTCGCGCCCTGCGCGTCGGCCTGCTGCGCCACGGCCATAGGCGCGAAGCCCAGGCCCGACACCACGGCGACGCCCGCCACGCTCGCCCAAAGGCTTGCCTTTCCCCTCATGGTCTTCTCTCCCTGTTCGCCGTTTCGACGGCTTGTTCTGATGCCGTATAGCCGCACAATTAATTTCGCGCGTCAATTTATTTGATTGATTGATTACTACCCGTTGCGGTCGTCGGTCCAGATTGCCGTCAACAGCGGGTTGAGCGCCGGGGCAGGAGATGCAAAGGAGTGGCTTTTGCAGCTGGGGAACAGATTTTGGCGCGCCCTTCGACACCGCTCATCAGTCGCGCTGCGGCGGCGCAGGCGGCCCTGGACGTCATAGATGAAGTCGGACTGGCCCGCTTCAGCCTGAACCACGTCGCGCGCAAGCTTGGCGTAAGCTCCCCCTCCTTCTACCACTACTTTCAGGACAAGGACGAACTCCTTGAGGAGGTTGTCCGTCTGCTTTTCCTGGGGCTTCCAGAGCTGAAGGACGGGCTGGGCCTGCCGGAACTGAAACGCAGCGAACTGCCCTTCGAGGAGCGGATGGTGAACCTCTGCGTGGCCGCCCGGCGCGCCATCCTCAAGCACCCGAACGCCGCCGTCCTGGTCCTGCAGTACTTCCCGCGCCGCCTGCTGCTTCAGGCCTATGAGGACGCTGCCGAGGCCAATCCCTATCCGCCGCAGTTCCACATGGTCATCCTGGAAGGCACCGACAAGCTGATGTTCGGCTCCGCCCTGTTCGGCGCGGCCGCCCGGGCGCGGGGCGTGGACGCCATGCCCGCCTTCAAGCCGGACCGCTTCCCGGCGGTGGCGCGCGCCCTGCGGCACAACCCCTTCGCCGACGACGAAAAGCTGCTGGAGGAAACCCTGCGGATGTTCTTCCTCGGCGCCGCCGAGCGCTATCGTCGGGGCGCCCTGGGGCAACCAGTCAACGACACCGAGCATCTGTTCGAGCGCCCCGCGCCGCCGCCTGAAACCTGAAAAAGAGGAGCGGCCCCGCCGAAGTCGGCAGGACCGCCCAGGGGGAGGAAATCAGGACGTCAGGCCGCCCGCCACTGCAATGGCAGGGTCTCCAGCGCCATCACCGTGCCGACGCGGAAATGATGAGGGCGCCCCGGCGTGGCCTCGAAGGCCGGAATCCGCTTGAACCATTCCTCGGTCAGTATCCGCAGTTCGGTGCGGCCCAGCACATGGCCGATGCAGAGATGCGGTCCCGACGAGAACGTCAGGTGGGCGACCTTCTTGCGGTCCATGTTGAAGGCGTTGGGCGCCTCATAGCGTTTCGGGTCGCGACTGCCGAGGCACAGGACGTTCAGCACCATGTCGCCTTCACGGAAATCGGCGTCGCCGATCCGGCGGTCCTTGACGACCAGGCGCGGCGTGCTCACCACGCCGTACAGGCGAATGGCCTCATCGACGAAGGCGGGGATCTGGGACGGATCGTCGGCCAGCCGTTTCTGCACGTCCGGCATCTGCGCCAACTGCTGGTAAGCGAATCCGGTCACATTGGTGACCGTGTCCATGCCGCCCAGGAAGAGCACGAAGCTCATGGCCAGGATCTCGTCATCGCTCATCTGGCGGCCGCCGACATCGACGGTGATGAAGTGACTCATCAGCTTGCCGTCGGGCTTGGCGCGTTTTTCAGCGATCAGTTCGGTCAGGACGCCCATGATGACGCCGCTGAGGCGGGCCAGCTCGGGGCCGTTGTTCTGGGTCTCGAAGAAGCCCTCGGCCAGATGGCGGAACTCCTGGAGGCGCGACAGGTCCATGCCCATCAGCTCCATGAAGACCGTGACCGGAAACAGCTTGGAGACCTCGCCCTGGAAGTCGCAGGCCCCACCGGCGGCGACCCTGTCGACGATCTGCCCCGCCCACTCGCGGATGCGCGGCTCCAGCGCCTTGACGGCGACGGGCCCGAACATGGGGATCATCGCCTGCCGATAGGGCAGATTGTCCGGCGGATCGAGGCTGAGCGGGATGAAGAAGGGCGGGTTCTCGACGCGCGGAATCTGCATCTCCCGCACCGAGAAATGCTCAGGATCGCGCACCACTTCGCCGATGGCGTCGAAGCCCTTGACCATCCAGTGACCGCCGTTCATGCGGGTCCAGAAGATGTCCGGCGCCCCGTCCAGAGCCGCGGCGTAGGTGCCCTGAACATCCTCGCCCAGGCGCGGATCGTTGTAGATGTCGAAGTCGAAGACCAGGTGATCGGGCACATGATCGGGCTGGGGCGAAAGGGTTGCTGCGGCGACCATGGCGTTTCCCCTAACGGACGCGCTGGAGGACGTTATGAGCCCCGGCATAGGCTTCGCGAACGGCCGGCTTGGACAGTTTTCCGGTCGCCAGACGGGGCAGGGGTTCGGCGGAGAAGGCGACGTAGCGCGGCACCTTGTAGTTCGACAGATTGAGGTTGCAGTGGGCGATCAGCCCCTGGACATCGACCTCGGCCGGGCCGTGATAGACGGCGAAGGGCGTCTCTCCGAACTTGTCGCAGGGCGCGGCGATGACCAGCGCCTCGACAACGCCCGGATACTCACAGACCACCGCCTCGACCTCGGCGGCCGAGATATTCAGCCCGCCCGAGATTATCAGATCCTTCATCCGGTCCAGGTAGGTCAGCAGGCCGCGCTCATCGAGTACGCCGATGTCCCCTGAATGCAGCCAGCCGCCGCGCAGGGCCTTGGCCGTTTCCTCGGGGTTGCGCCAGTATTCCTTCATCATGCCTGGCGAGCGCATCAGAATCTCGCCCGGCTCGCCCGGATCGCAGTCGATGTCGCCGGGACGCACGACGCGCAGTTCGATATAGGCGCCGCCCCAGCCGCATTTCTCGGGTTCTTCCAGCGCCAGGTGCTCGGGCATCATGGTGGCGTTGCCGCCGACCTCGGTCTGGCCGTAGATCTGGCGGATGACGACGCCCTTGGCCTTGTAGGCCTCCAGCAGGCGCGGGCTGACCCGGGCGCCGCCGCAGGTCGCCAGCTTCAGCGCCGAAAGGTCCGCCTCGGCGAACTCCGGCAGGGCCGCCAGGGCCTCGAAGAAGACCGGCACCGCGCCGAAGCAGGTGATCTTCTCCTCCACGATCATCTTCAGCGTCTTGGCCGGGATGAACTGCGGCTCCATATAGATGGTGCAGCCCTGGACCGTGTACTGGATCAGCTGAACGAAGCCGGCCGAGGTGTTCAGCGGCGCCAGGCTGATGACGCGCGCTCCCGCGGACGACCCCGTGCCTTCCAGCGCCCAGTTGCCGACATAGGAGGTCATCGACCGATGGGTCAGAACCACGCCCTTGGGCTTGGCGGTCGATCCCGAGGTGGCGATGATGACGACCGGCGCCTCCGGGTCGACGTCGCGCGCGATCACCGCCGGTTCGCCCTCGCGCAGGGCGTCGATCTCCGCCATGGGGCGCGTCGGCAGGCCCGCCGCCTGGACCTTGGCCGCGAAGTCCTCGCCGACGAAGACGAAGCGCGGCTCGGTCGTGCCGCACAGGTCGGCGATCTCCCGGGTGGTGAAACGCGAGTTCACCGGACTGACGATGCCGCCCGCGCGAATGACGCCCATGATCAGGGCGCAATAGGCCAGACTGTTCAGATCGCAGACGCCGACCCGCTCGCCCGGCTCCAGGCCGTCGGCGATCAGCATCGCCGCGACGCGGTCGGACCAGGCCTTGTAGGCGCCGTAGGACAGCGCCTCGCCGTCCATGATGATGGCCTTCTGCTCAGGTCGAACCCTCGCCCACCAGGCGATCGCGTCCGATAGTGTTTGCGCCATGCGCGTCTCCCCAGAAACACGACGCGCAAAAGCCGGTCTGCCGCCAGCATGAAGTTGCGCGTCGTGACGATAAACTAAATAGCGATAGGCAAATCCGAACTGCCGCCAATCAGGAAGGACGTCTCTAGGACTTCATCAGCCTTTCGAGCTGATCGTAGTAACGGACGATGTTCTCCTCGAGACCGCAGTAGATGGTTTCCTCTGGAACACCGGCGTTCAGGCCCGCCTGGCTGATTTCGGCGGCGCGGAAGTCTTCTCCCCCGAAAACCTTGATGATCAGCTCGTATGAGCGCTCGAACACCTCCTTGGCCTTGGGCGTGTCCGCCGGTCCGGGCGTGAGCATGAAGTATTCGACCGTGGTCTGGTCGACGCCCCGCGGCTTCAGCAGCATCACGCTGATATAGTATTGGCTGGTGACCACCACGCAGTTCGGGAAGGCGGTGTAGGCGTGGGTGATCAGCTTGTGGACGTTGCCCGCGGGGTTCTCGTCCAGCATCGACGGCTCATAGCCGATGCGGCCGGACAGCTGGCGCACATTGGGTCCGAAAATATCGACGATATTGGGCGCGTCCACGAACAGGTCGCCGATCGACGCCGCGTGCAGGCGCTGGACGTGATAGCCTTCCAGGAAGGGTTCGAGCACCAGCTTCCAATTGGCCTTCAGATCGAAGGTCTTGCGGCCATAGACGTGCGCCTTGGGAATGCCCAGCGACTCGAAATCGGCTGCGACCTGCTCCGACAGATTGGACCAGTCCGGCTCACGACCGTCGAGCTGCACATAGACGACCCCGCCCCATTCGCGGGCCGGAAGCTCCTTCAGGCCCCGCTCCGCCTTGTCCAGATCCTTGAACATGTCGGCGCGCGCCACGCCGACCAGCTTGCCGTCCAGGGCGTAGGTCCAGGCGTGGTAGGGGCAGGAAAGCCGGCCCTGCTTGTGGACCTCGCAGTCCTCGATGATCTTGGAGCCCTTGTGCTGGCAGGCGTTGACGAAGGCGCGGACCACCCCGTCGCGCGCCCGCGTGATCAGCAGCGGCACGCCGTAGCCGTCGTTGGCGATCACCGTCCCAGGCTCGGCCAACAGCGCCGACAGGGTCACCGGCACCGGATACCGCCGGAACAGCTTTTCCTGCTCCAGGTCATAGTGGGCCTGGCTGGTGAACAGGGCGTTGGGGCGCGTCGCCCCCAGAGGATCGGTATGGGCGTCACGCTCCGCCGGAATACGGCGGATGGCCGCCTGGAGATTGGGATTCAACGACCCCAGCGTCGTGACCTGACGCTCGGGCGCCTTGGTGAGCTCGGAAACCTGATTCATGGCCAACACCTTCCTGCCGATTTAATCAGACGATTACCACAGGTTTATCTAATGGCAATAGATAAGGCGTCACGATGCCGCGAGATCCTTCAATGCGACCCCGACATCGGCCAGAAGGGCGGTATTTATCGACGCTCCTTCGAGAATTAGCTTGCGCGCCTGGACGTAGTCCTTGACCGCGTTCACGCAATCGATGGCGCAGATCACATCGCCGCGCAGATACGCCACCGAGAAGCTGCGCGAGGCGGGATCGCCGCGCACCACCCAGGAGTCATGCCCCGTCAGCAGGCCCATGGTCTGAAGCTTCAGGTCGTACTGATCCGACCAGAACCAGGGGATGGCGTCATAGTCGACCGGATCGCCGACAATGGCCCTGGCCGCGACCTTGGCCTGATCGTTGGCGTTCTGAACCGACTCCAGGCGGATGTCCGCCCCTTGGGCGAAACGGTTGGCGTGCAGGGCGCAGTCGCCGATGGCGAAGACATCGGGCAGGCTGGTGCGGCATTGCGCATCCACCCAGACGCCGTTGCCCCCGGCGGCCCCCGCGCCCAGCAGGGGCTCGACTGCGGGAAGGACGCCCACCCCGACGATCACCATCTGGGCCGGAATGACCTCGCCGTCCGCCAGCTTGACGCCCGCAACCCGACCGCCCTCCTCCGTGAGGCGATCGACGACCGCGCCCAGACGCAGGTCGACGCCGTGCGCGCGATGCTCCGCCTCGAAGAAGCGCGACAGCGGCTCGCCGGCGACCCTCGCCAGCACCCGGTCCAGCGCCTCCAGCAGCACCACCGACTTGCCCAGCTTGGTCAGCACCGCCGCCGCCTCCAGGCCGATATAGCCGCCGCCGATGATGACCACCTGCCCCACCTGGGGCAGTTCGGCCGCCATCTGGTCCACATCGGCGCGCGTACGCACGCTGTGCACCCCGGCCAGGTCCGCGCCCGCGCAACTCAACCGGCGAGGCCGACCGCCTGCGGCCCAGATCAGATGACCGTAACTGAAGGTCTCCCCGTCCGCCGTCGTGACCTGATGCTCCAGCGGCGCCGCCCGCTCGACCGTGCGGCCCAGCAGCAGTTCGATGTCGCGCTCGGCCCAGAAGGCCTCGGGGCGGATCAGCAGACGATCGAACGTCTTCTCGCCCGACAGATAGTCCTTGGACAGCGGCGGCCGCTCATAGGGGGCTTCAGGCTCGGCGCCCAGGATGGCCACGCTTCCCGCATAGCCGAGCTGCCGCAGCGAGGCGGCCGCGCCGGCGCCGGCGTGCCCGCCGCCGACGATCAGGGTGTCGAAATGCTGCATGGCCTATCGTCCCTGCTGGGCGTCGTCGACGATGACGGTCGTGCCGGTCACGAAGGAGGAGACCGGGTCGACCAGGTAGAGCAGGGTGCTTTCCAGATGCTCCGGCTCGCCCACCCGCCCGCGAGGGAAGCGCCCGGTGAAGTCCCCCGCCCGCTCGATGTATCCGGCGCTCATTTCCGACCTGAACAGGCCCGGAGCGATGGCGTTGACGTTGATCCCCTGGGCCGCCCACTCGATCGCCAGCGCCTCGGTCATCTTGACCACCGCCGCCTTGGTCGTGGCGTAGAGGGCCGCCGCGCTCTTGTGCGTGTAGGTATAGGCCGCGACCGACGACAGGTTGACGATCCGGCCGGGCGCCTGGGCCGCCATCAGCCGCCGCGCCGCCTCGGTCGCCATCAGGAAGGGCGCGCGGACATTGATCGCCAGCACGTGATCCACCTCTTCCAGCGTCATGCGGGTGGCGTATTTTCCATCCGCCACCCCGGCGTTGTTGATGAGGATGTCCACCGTGCCGAAGGCGGCTTCGGCGGCGTCGAACACGCCCGGCATGGCCGAGGCGTCCGACAGGTCGAGCGCGAGCGGCAAGGCCCGGCCGCCGTCGGCGCGGATTTCCTGCGCCAGGGCCTCCAGCGCCTCAAGCCGACGCGCGCACAGCACCACCGCCGCTCCGGCCCGGGCCAGGGTCAGGGCGAAATGACGCCCCAGCCCGGCGCTGGCCCCGGTGACCAAGGCCACCTTTCCCGTCAGGTCCGTTCTCATGCCGCTTGCTCCGGCGGCATTCGCCGCGTCAGGAAATCGATCACTCCGGCGTTGAAGGCGTCGTTTCGGTCGCCCGCGACCATATGGCCGGCCCCGACGACGTCGACGACTTCCAACTCCGGCATCAGGGCCCGAAACGCCGCCACGCCGGCGTCGCTGACCACATCGCTGTGCAGGCCTCGCACCAGCAGGAACGGCGGCGGGCCGGCCGCCGCGGCGACCTCGGCCGAGCGCCGAATGACGGCCTGCTGGCCCGTCGGGTCCTGCATGATGCGGGGATCCCAGTGCCAGTACAGCCGCCCGTCGTCG
Organism: Bordetella sp.; assembly: GCA_017308115.1. GTDB lineage: Bacteria > Pseudomonadota > Alphaproteobacteria > Caulobacterales > Caulobacteraceae > Brevundimonas. The sequence continues at coordinate 30,121 of JAFKFS010000018.1, read as the reverse complement.
CGGCGGCGCAGGTTGCGCATCAGACCGGTCGGATCGCGGGGCCGGGCGCGCTCCGGATTGTAGGCGGCGACCGCTTCGGCCGCCGCCTCCAGATCGGCGAAACCCGCCCTGTGCCGGTTCATGAAGTCCCTGATGCGGCCGACGCCCTGGGGCTCCGGGTCCGGCACGATGTCCACCATCACCACGGCGCTCGCCGCCAGGCCCGAGGCCACGGCGTGCATGGCCGTCGCCCCGCCCAGGGAGGCGCCGACCAGGGCGAACGGCCCCGGACAATCGCCCAGCACCGCCCGCACGTCGTCGACGCGATCGTCCAGCGTATAGGCGCCGTCCTCGGCCCAGCCGCTGTCGCCGTGGCCGCGCGCGTCATAGTTGACGACGCGATAGCCCCGCTCGACCAGGGCGGTCATGGCCCCCGACCAGCTGTGCCGCGTCTGGCCCCCGCCGTGCATCAGCAGCACCGTGGACGCCTGCTCGGCGCCGCCGACGTCGGCGACGAGGCTCACCCCGCCGCTGGACTCATAGCGGCGGACGACGACGCCTTCGCCGGGCCCCTCGCCCGCCACGGCGTCAGGCCGCATCGACGGAGAAGACAGCCGAACTGACCGTCGGCGCGCCCGGCCCCCCCGCCAGCAGGGAATAGCGCGCGCCCGGCACCGGGTTGGCCGAGGTCCCGCGCAGCTGCTCTACCGCCTCGATGGCCGTGCCGATGCCGTGGATGAAGCCCTGGGCCAGGTTTCCGCCGCCGGTGTTCACCGGCAGCCGGCCCGTCGGCGCGATCAGGTTCTCGTAACGCACGACCTCGCCGGCGTCCTCATAGGTGCAGAAGCCGTGGTCGATCAGCGACGCGACGCCCTGGGCGCTGAAATTCTCATAGACCTGCACCACGTCGATGTCGGCGGGGGTCAGGCCGGTCTGCTCCCACAGGCGGCGCGCGACGGACTGGAAACCGGCCGAGGCGTAGTTTTCGTCGTTCTGGAGCAGGTCGCCCCATCCCTTACCCGTGCCCTGGGCCACCCCCTTCAGATAGACGGGCTTCTGCTTCAGATCGCGCGCCCGTTCCGCCGACGTCAGGATCGCCACGCCCGCGCCGTCGTTCTCGCGGCTGCAGTCGAAGAGGTGGAAGGGCTCGGCGATGATGCGTGAAGAGCGATAGGCCTCGACGTCCAGCTCCTGGCCGTAGGCGACCGCCTTGGGATTGCGCGCGCCGTGATAGTAGGAGGCGCGCACCATGTCCTCCATGCACTGGCGCGGCACCCCGTGGTGCTCCAGCATCCGCTGGGCGCGCATGGCGCATTCCACCGCCGGCGCCGTCAGGCCGACGCCGACGATATAGTCGGTCAGATGGTGGGCCATGACCGCCCCGGACAGCCGGCCGCTATTGTCCTGAACCAGGGCGCGGAACACCGCCACCGTCCTGGCCTGGCCGCTGATGATGGCCGCCGCCGCCAGGCCGAAGGCCGCCGCGATGCCGCCGCCGCCGCCGCCGAAAACCTGGCTGGACCAACACAGTTCCTTCGTGCCCAGGTCGTTCATCAGGCGCACCGGCTCATTCTTGTCGTCGCCATAGGTGACGAAGCCGTCGATGTCGGCCGGGTCCAGGCCCGCGTCCTCGCAGGCGTCGACGATGGCGCGGACCAGCACGCCGTGCTCCGACATCGGCGCCGTTCCGCGCTTGTACTGGCGCACGCCCAGGCCGACGACGGCGGTGCTGACGGGAAATCGCGGCGCGCTCATGGGACGGGACTCCAGATGATGGCGAGGACGTCGCGGTCGAAGGCGCGGTTGGCGCGCACCCGCCCCCTGACCTTCAGGCCGATGACGGCGTCGTCGCCCGGCTCCAGCAGGCCGAACAGCCGGATGCCGTCAGCCTGAGGAAGGGCGATGGAGGCGACCACATAGGGCAGGCCCAGGGCCTCGGCCCCGGCGAACGGATGATGCACGCGCGTCCAGGCATAGACCTCGCCCGCCATGTCGACATCCCGCCAATCGAAATCCCAGCTTCCGCATTCCGAGCATCTGAAGGGCGCCGGCCAGCACCATCGTCCGCAGCCTGCGCACCGGGGCAGGGACAGCCGCCCCTCGCCCAGCGCGCGCCAATAGGCGGCGTCATTACCCAGTCCCTTCAACGCGACCTCCCTGCCGTCGTTCTTCGCGGCCTGAAGTCGAGGCTAATGACATTAGATTTTTGGAGCAAGGGCCGAGGGCAAGTTTTAATCAATCGCTTGATTTCTTGCCGTCAGCCTTGCCTGACGTCGTTGGCGAACGGTTCGGAGCGCCTTTCTGCGAAGACAAAGTCAGAGTCAGACCGCCTTGCGTGGAAAGGCGCGCCGAGAAACAGCCGTGGGTCGGAAGCACCGCGCCGCGAACGAATGGCCGATCCTCGGCGCGCGGCTTGACCTCAACGCGGCGCAAGCGCCTCGGCGAAGAAGGCGGCGGCGCGGGCGCGGACATCTCCCGTCGCGGCGGCGTTTGCCGGGACCGACTGGCGGCGCCGGCCCGGATCGTCGAAGGTGTGGCTCGCGCCCGGATAGGAGTGGAAGGCGATGGCCGAACCAGCCCCGCGCGCGGCCGTCGTCAGGCGCAGACAGCTGTCATGGGACACCTCCTCGTCGGCCGTGCCCATGAAGACCTCTACCGGAGCGTAGGTCTTGTAGCCCTGACGCCGGAAACGGTTCTGCAGGCCGCAGCCCGGATACATGGCGATCCCCGCGCGAAAGCCGATGCGGCGCATGTCGCCGGGCTTGTCGTCCGCCATGGTCGCCAGGACGGCGCTGCCGCCGTTCGACCAGCCCATCACCCCGATGCGATCGTCGTCCACGCCGTCCAGCGTCCGGAGGTAGCGCAGCGCCCCATAGGCGTCGAGCGGGCGTATGGTCACCTCGTTCACATCGGCCGGACGCTCCGAATAGGTCCCGGCCGCGAATCCTCCCGGATGGCCGCGCGGACCGAAGCTGTCGACGACCAGGGCGTAGTAGCCGCGCGACGCCCAGTATTCGGCCCAGTAACGGTGGCGCTGGGTCAGGGTCCGCGCCTCATAGACGCCGTCGGCGAGGGACGAATAGGCCCCTGCCCTTCCATGCATCAGCACCACCGCCGGCGCCGCGCCCTCGACGGGAGCGGTGGGGCGGAACAGATAGCCGACCAGTTCGGTGCGCACCTCGTCACGGCTCATGAAGACGACGCGCTCGCCCCGAACATCGGCCGGGGCGGCGGGCGCCGCCTCGGCCTCCTGGGCCTCCGCCGTCAGGACGCCCGCCAGGCTGGAGGCGATCGAAAGCGTCGCCAGGGCGGCGACAAGGCGATGTGACGTCTTCATCTCTCGTAATTCCTCATTGCGACGGCGATCAGCGCATCCGGGCGCCGGATGTCGGCGGCCAGGCGGCGGATCAAAGGAGGCTTCAACAGGGCGCGGCGGTTCGGGAGACGGCGTGAGAACGACATGGGCGTTGGTCCCGGTCAGGCCTTGCGCATCCGCCTACTCGACCGGCTTGGCCATATAGGCGTCTATATCCAGGTCGCCCTCCCAGCGGGCCACGGCGACGCAGACCGACAGGTCGCTGGTGCAGTTGGGGACGGTGCGGATCATGTCGAGCGGACGATCGAACGGCAGGATGAAGCCGACGATCAGGGCGGTCTGCTCCGGCCCCAGGCCGATCACCGACAGCACCGCCGCCAGGAGGAAGAGCGAGGCGGAAGGCACCGGCGCCGTGCCCATGGCCACCAGGGTCGTCACCGCCATGATGGCCAGATAGTCGGCCAGGGCAAGATTCACCCCGAAGACCTGGGCTGAAAACACGGCCAGCATGCCGACATACATGGCCGTGCCGTCCATGCTCAACGTCACCCCGATCGGCAGGACGGTGGAGGCCACGGCGGGACTGACGCCCAGGTTCTTCTGCGCCACCCGCATGGCCACCGGCAAGGCGGCGGCGCTGGACGAGGTGGAGAAGGCCACGACGATGGCGTCGGCGATGTCGCGAAAGAAGGGAACCACCGGCAGCCGCGCCAGAAGCCGCAGCAGCCCGCCATGGACGATGACGGTCTGGATGACCGCTCCGGCCAGAACGCAGATCGCCAGCTTGAATATGCTGACGAAGGCCGACGGACCGCTGGTCCCCATGACCCAGGCGATCAGGGCGAAGACGCCGAACGGCGCCAGCTCCATCACGAACCGGACCATCCGCATCAGGACCGCCGAGGCGGAATCGAACACCGTCCGCACCGGCCCGGCCTCCTCGCCGACGGTGAGAATGGCCAGGCCGATCATCAGGGCGAAGAAGATCACCGCCAGCATGTCGCCCTCGGCCAGGGCCGCCACGGGATTCAGCGGCACGATGTCCATCAGCATCCTGTTCAGGGGCTCGGGCGAACCGACGGCCTGGGGCGCCACCCCGGCCAGATCCACCCCTTCGCCGGGGCGGATCAGCGTCGCCAGCGTCAGGCCGAGCGCCGAGGCCACGAGCATCAGCGCGAAATACAGGAACAGGGTCTTGGCTCCGACCGAGCCCAGTCGGGCCGGATCGGCCATGGCGGCCACGCCCGCGACCACGGTCACGAAGACCAGGGGCGTCACCAGCATGCGGATCAGACGCACGAAGACGTCGCCGATCCATTTCAGCTGCGCCGCCGAATCCCCCAGCGCCAGACCGGCGGCGGCGCCGAGCAGCAGCCCCAGAAGGATGCGGGCCCACAGCGGCGCGCCGACCCAGAGCCGGCCCAGGCGCGACAGGAAATCGAGCGGCCCCGCGGCCGTCGGAGACGGTATGGACATCGGAAGCCCCCGGTTGCCGGACGACAGGATGGCGTCCGAGACGCCGGAACGGCGCCTCGGACGACGACGCTCTTAGAATTCCTTGCGGATGGTGGCGTACAGCCAGCGCCCGCGGTTGGAATGGACGCTGCCGTTGAAACCGAAACGGTCGTCCGTCAGCGGGGGGTCTTCGTCGAAGAGATTCCGTGCGCCGATGCGGACGCGGGTGTTCGCCAGGGGGCCCTTGTCGAACTCGAACTGGACATAGAGGTTATGGGTCATCCACTCCTCGACCATCCAGTAGTCGCCCGTCGTCGCGTCATTGGCCGTGGTGTCATAGAAATCGCTGACATAGCTGGTGTACCAGCCCGAGGTGAACGGGCCCTTGCTCCAGGTCAGCGACGCCGTGACCTTCCATTCCGGGCGGCCGTTGCGCCGCACCAGATCCTCGACCCCGCTGACGGTGACGCCGGAAATCACGCCATCCTGCAAGGCGTCGAGCAGCATTTGGTGGGCTTCGCTGGCCTCCTGGAACCGCTTCAGCTTCTGGCTGGCGTTCACCGACAGACGGAAGCTTCCGGCCGGGGTGTTGCGCAGGCTGTAGAACATCCGCAGGTCGAGCCCTTCGGACTCGCGCGGCTGCAGGTTCACATACTCGTCCTTGATGGAGAGCAGCGTGCCCACCGGCGCCAGGCCGGCCGCGGCCGCATCGGCGATCTGCTGGGCGTCGGGCGCTGCGCGGACCAGGTTGGGGTTCGTCTGACCGATCTGCCGCAGGTAGTAGTCCATCAGCAGCTGGTTGTGCCCGCCGAAGATGCCGACCAGATTCTCCTGACGAATCTTCCAGTAGTCGGCCGTGAAGGTCAGGCTGCCGTATTCGCGGGGCCACAGCGTCGGCTCCAGCACCAGACCCAGGCTCAGGTTGTCGGAATCCTCGGCCTTCAGATCCTTGTTGCCGGTCCGCTGCTCGATGCGATCCTCGCTGGTGCAGTAGTCGTTGCTGGTCACCAGGGTGGGGATGGCGCCGATGGCCAGTTGCACGGCGCAGGCCGCATAGTCACGACGGCTGTTCGAACGCTCGAAATCCGGCTGGTGCAGTTGCAGCAGGTTCGGCGCGCGGAAGCCCTTGGACCAGGCGCTGCGGAACATCAGCCAGTCGGTCGGACGATAGGCCAGGGCCACCTTGGGGGCCCAGACCGTGCCGAACAGCGAATAGTTCTCGATGCGCGCCGCAAACTGCATGTCGATCGACTTGACCAGCGGGATGTTCATCTCGGGCGACACCACCGGCACGGCCAGTTCGGCGAAGGCCGAATAGACATTGCGGGCCCCGGAGCTGTCCGGCGTATAGGACACGCCCATGACGTCGGTCTGAGAACCGCCGCCGGCCAGATCGGTGAAGGTGATCGTCCCGTCCAGGCGAGGATCGCGATCCTCCATGAAGGTTTCACGCCGGGCCTCCACGCCGCCTGCAAAGCCGATGTGGCCGGCCGGAACGGCGAAGAGGTCGCCTTTGGAGACCTTCATGTCCCACAGCGCCAACTCGGTTTCGGCCTTGCGGTAGACCTTGACCAGCATGGAATCGATCGTCGATTGCTGGTTCAGGCCGACGACGCCGTCCTTGGGACTGTTCAGGTCACCGCCGACGAACGGATTGTAGGCGGCCGGCGTCGTCATGTTCAGCGCGGCCTGCAGGCCGGTCATGCTGATGCCGTCCATGACGTCTTCCGTCGACGCCTTGCTGTAAAGCACCGCCGTCTCCCAGTCGAAGCCTCGGAATTCCCCTCGCAGGCCGCCGAGATAACGCAGCGTGACGTTCTCGACATCGACCGTGCGATAGCCCAGGTCGGCGAACCTGAAATCCTGGATCTGGACGGCCGCCCCGCCCGCCGGGAAGGCGGTCGTGCCCGTGCCGGTGGTCAGGCCCGGCAGACGCGCGGTGACGCCCACGGCGCCCAGCGGGTTCCAGTAGGCGGTCGGCGACATGAGCACGCGCTGGGTGTCCAGCGGCGTATCCTGCTGTCGCTGGGACCATGTCGTGCCTTGATAGTATCCAAGCTCGCCGAAGAACTCGACGCCGTTGTTGAACTCGTGATTGACGAAGGTGAAGACGTTGACCCGATCCACGGCCGAGCTGATCGTCCGCATGGTGTCCAGGTCATAGCGGAGGTTGCTGTCCTCCGTCGTCGTCGCCAGGGTCGAGTTGTCGAAACAGGTCCCCGCGATGAAGCCGTCGGCCAGGCAGCCCGGATTGGTCTTGGGCTGGATATGGAAGGTGCCGGCGGCGGCGGTCAGGGTCTGACCATTGACGCGCGTCGTGGCGTTCGCGGGCTGATAGGTCGTCGGATTCAGCCGGATGCCTTCGGCCCAGGCCGTGATGGTGCTGTAGGTGCCGTAGTCCAGACCCGTCGCGCGGCCGTTGAAGCGAGCCACCCGGCCCGCCACCGTGGCGTAGTCCCGCTCCCAGATGTAGAGCGGGTCACGGGTCAGATAGTCGCCCATGATCGAGATGTTGGTGCGGCCGTCGTTGAAATCCTTGCCCGCCTGGAAGCTGAAGGAATACTCCTCCATGCCGCCGCGGTCGGCGCCGATGCCGGCCTGGGCCGTGAACCCTTCGAAATTGCTGCGCAGCACATTGTTGACCACCCCGGCCACCGCATCGGTGCCGTAGAGGGCGGCGGCGCCGTCCGCCAGCACCTCGACCCGGCGCAGCCCCATGGTCGGGATGGCGTTGGTGTTGACCGTCTGGACCGGCACGAAGCTCTCGACCTGGGTGCCGGGGTGCGGCACCAACCGCCGCCCGTTCAGCAGGACCAGGGTGTTGCCGGTGCCGATCGAGCGCAGGTCGATCGAAGCCACGTCGCCGCGCGCATTGTTGATGCCGCCGTTGTCGGTGTCGGCGTCATTGAAGCCGACGTCCCCGACCTGGGCGATCGACCGGAACAGATCGTCGCCGTCCACGGCGCCGATGGCGTCCAGTTCGTCGGAATCGATGACCGTGACCGGCAAGGCCTCATTGATGCGCGTGCCGACGATGCGGCTGCCGACGACCACGACGTCATCGACCTGGGCGGCGTTGCGATCGGCCTCGGTGCGACGACGCAGGGTGATGACGGCGCCCTCGCGGTCGACGACTTCCAGATCCGTCCCCGCGATCAGGCGGTCGAGCGCATCCTGGAAATCCATGCGGCCGTTGACGGCCGGCGCCCGCACGCCCCCCAGATGGCTCGTCGGCGCGGAAATCTGCACGCCCGCCTGGCGCGCCAGTTCGGTCACGGCCTGGCCGATGGGCAGGGCCGGAACATTGTAATCCCGCACCTGGGCGGCGGCCCCGGTGGCGAGAAGCAGGACCGCTCCTGCCGCGCCTGCAGCCAGGCATCGCTTGAAAGAGATCATGGTCACCCCCGACCGACTATCGTTCCCCTCGGCCTCAAGGACCGTACGAAAGCCAAGACGCGGGTTCGGGAAATAATCCTCCAACCGAGGATTAAAATTACCAGCGGGAGAGACGGATGATGTCCGGGCCGACGGCGACGCGCAGGTTCAGGCTCACCGCCGCCGCCCGCGCGAACACCGCCGGATCGTTCGCCGGGAACAGGCCGGTGATCCGCATGTCGCGAACCGTCGGGTCCGTGATGACGATAAGCCGGTCGCTGAAACGGGCGAACTCGGCCGCGGCCTCCGTCAGAAGCGCGTCCTGGAAGGAGAGACGACCCTCGCGCCAGGCCAGGGCGCGGGCCGCCTCGATCTCACCGACGGGCTTGGACTCGACCACGTCGCCGGACAGGGCCGCCGCCCGGTAGGGCATGATGGACAGGGATGGACCGTCATCGCGCCGAACCCGCACCGAGGCCTCCAGGGCCATGACATGGACCGGCGTCAGGTCCATGCGGCGCACCAGGAAACGCCCGGACTCCGCCAGAATACGCATGCCCCCCGCCGTCACGAGGAAGGGGCGATCGGACGCGGCAACGCTGAACAAGGCCTCTCCGGTGGTCAGGACCACCTCTCTGAACTCCCGCCCATAACGGACGCTGGTCCGGGACAGGGCGCTGAGAGTCATGATCGACCCGTCCGACAGGGTCACCGCCCGCACCTCGCCTCGCCCGGTTTCAAACGCCTGGGACCGGCGCCAGCGCGCGGCCGCCAGTCCGGAGGCGCCGACCACGATGACGGCGGCCGAGGCGGCCAGGAGGCGACGGCGGCTGAAGTCGGCGTCAGGCACGGCGAGGCCTTCCTCAGGCCGCGACGTCGCCAGGGCCGAGGCGCGCAGGCTGTGCAGAGCCACGGCGCGCGCCCGCGCGAACGCCCCCAGACGCCGGGGGTCGCCCGCCAGCCAGGCGTCCAGACTCGTCTGATCGACGGCGGACAAGGGGCCGCGTTCCAGCCGAGCGGCCCACAGGGCCGCCTTGTCCTCAATCTCTCGGCTTCCCTCCCGGGACATATCCGCCTTTTCGCTTACTGCTGCTCGGCCGCTGACTTGCGGCTCTGTCTAGCCTTGACGCGATCACCGCGCCATATCCTCCATGCGCATAGGCTTCGGTCAGCAGCCGAATTCCCTTGGCGATGTGTTTCTCGACCGTGCTTTCGGGAATGCCGGTTCGATCGGCGATCTCCTTCTGGCTCAGCCCCTCGACCCGACTGAGCATGAAGACCCTGCGGGTCTTGTCCGGCAGACGCCCCATCATGTCGGACAGGATTTGCAGCTCGTTCCGGGCCACGACGCTGTCCTCGGGCGTCAGCACCTCTATGCCTTCATACAGGCTTTCGGTTTCAGCCAGGGAGGCGATGGAGACGACGGTCTTGCGCCGCAATCGCCCCGCCACGACCGAATGGGCGGTGCGGAAGAAATAGGCCCGGACGTTGTCTATGCGGCTGGTGTCGGCCAGTCCGACCAGCTTGGCGTAGCTTTCCTGTATGATGTCATCGATATCCGCCGGCAGATGACGTCCCCGGTCCAGCCAGCGACGCACGGCCGCTTCGTGCGGAAGCACGTTCAGGGCGAGCCATCGCGCCCTGTCATCGCGAACGCCGCCGCTCCCGCCCGCCTGTCCCTTGCCGTCGTCGTCACATTGCATGGTGGTCCAGATTGCACGACTGCGAAGCTTCGACAAGGAGATGGCGGGAGGACAGGACAGGGCCCTCATCCCAGACAGGGCCGTCAGGTGGATCAGGGCGAGGCGGGGACGCCCATCCTGGCGAATTTGCTCGGGGGCTGGTTTGGCGGCGCCCGCCCCTTCAACCTGAAGCAGCCTATCCTTTCTTGATGAATTTCACCGACAGCAACTCCTCGCAGCCCTGTTCCTTCAGCGCCGCCGCCAAGGCCGCCTCATACTCCGGCTGCGCGCTTTCGACCCTTGAACGTCCCTTGTCGGTGATGACCGTATAGACGCCGCGCCTGTCGTCGGGACAGAGGTCGCGAACGGTCAGGCCGTCATGCTCCAAACGTTCGACCATCCGCGAAACCGAACTCTGGTTCAGTCGAAGATGAGACGCCAACTCTTGCATGCGAAGTTCGGAATCCGGCGAACGCGACAGTATCAGGAGCGCACGATAATCCGACAGACCAAGCCCATGCCGTTCTTGCAGAACCTTGGCCAAAGCGGCCTCGATATGGGTGACGGCGTGAAGCAGCTTGAGCCATGAATCGCTTCTCTTTGACACCACCGGAACGGGCTCCTGTTGAAAAGTCAGCGGGACCTCACTCACATGTATGCCCATGCAAGCACTGGCTCAAGCAACGACTTTTCCCCGTGGCGCCATCCTGGTCATGAACTCGGTAAAGAGCGACCGCCTCCTCCATGAGCCGCGTGAAACGGATTGAAGGATCGACGGCCGTCAGGCTTCCCCTTGCAGCGTCGGGCTGTCGGCGAGCTTCAACCAGACGACGCCGCCGATGATGACAGCCAGCCAGAGCGCCTGGCCGAGCGTGAGAGGCTGGTCGAGCAGGAAGCCGCCGAAGACAGCGGCGCCGACGGAGCCCACGCCAGCCCAGACAGCGTAGCCGATTCCAACATCGATGGTCCGCAAGGCGGCGCTGAGGAAGTAAAGGGTCAGCAGGAAGAAGACCAAGGCCGCCATCGACCAGCTCGGGACCGTGAACGCCTGACTGCCTCCGACGCTGAGCGCATAGCCGATCTCGAAGGCGCTCGCGAGCATCAACAGGGCCCACGCCCGCCCGCTGCCTTGGGGTTTTTCAGCCGTCGTCATCATGTGTAATTCCTTTTCCGGATCGATCGAATTCCAGTGCGCACGCGGCTGTTACGCCGCGCCGCTGAGACGCAGGCCGACGACGCCGCCGATGACCAGGGCGATCCCGAGGCCCTTCTTAAGGTTCAGTTTTTGGCCAAAGAACAGCGCGCCCAGGATGACGATCCCCACGCCTGCGGCGGACGTCCAGATCGCGTAGCCCACGCCGACATCAAAGGTGAGAAGCGCAAGGCTAAGGAAGAAGGTGGCGATCCCACCGCTGACGAGGGTGGCGATGGTCCACCCGATCTGCGTGAACCCCTTGGCTTTGCCTGCACTGATCGCAACCGCTATCTCGAAGATTACGGCGATACCCAGATACATCCAACTCATTGCATTTCCCTTTCGTCGCTGGCCGGAGGCGCAGGCTTGCGCCCTACCCCAACTATCTGCATGCACATGCAATAACTATAGCGTCAGCCGCGAGTCAATCTAATTGCATGCGCATGCATTTAGATTGATCGGACGGCGTTGACCGGGTCCAAGGGCCGCTCAGCGCGGCGTTCGTGTCGAGAGGGTCGGAAAGCGACGGGCGTCGCGGTTCCCCGTGCTCACAAGACCTTGCGGTCGGCGTCACCGTCGCCCGCCGTTGACGAGGGGCCGGGCCGCGTCAGAACGCGCAATGCGGCGCGAAACAGCGGCCTTGCTTATAAAGACGGGGCCATGCGGGCGAGCGCACCCGCCCTGCCGGACTGTAGATTTACGGCCGCTGGCCGCGCGCGTCCGAGCTCGCGCCCTTCGACCGGGACGCGGCCCCGCCTCGGCGAGGGCGCGGGCCGCGATCGTCAGACGCGGCCCGCAGATCGCCTGCCTACAGCCCTTCGCCGCCGAACTTGTAGGTCAGCTGGAAGTAGTAGCTGCGGCCGACCGAGTCGAACCAGGAGATGTCGTAATAGGGGTAGGCGCTGTAGGTCGGGTCCTTGACCGGCCCCTTGTCGAACAGGTTGTTGACGGTCAGCGACAGCCGCACGTGGTCCGTCAGATCGTACTGGGCCGAGGCGTTGAACAGCCAGCTGTCGCTGATGTAGGCGTCCTCGTCGTAGTTCGGCAGCTTGCCCAGATACTGGCCCTGCAGCGTCGTGGTCAGGCGGTCCAAGGCCCAGCTGACGCTGGCCGTGCCCTTGTCGCGCGGGATGTAATAGCCGCTGTCGAAGGCCAGCTTGTCGATGGTCGGATCGCCCGGATACTGCTGGAAGGCATGGTCGTCGACATAGGTGTAGGACGCCGACAGGTTGAACTCGCCGATGCGCTCGGTCGGCACGCGCAGGCGGGCGGCGACGTCGAAGCCCGAGGTGGTCTCCTTGGCGATGTTGATCGGATTGGTGAAGACGCCGATCAGGCTGCCGGCCAGCGGACCCGTGGTCTGGCGTTCGACGCGGGCGATGGCGTCGACGCACGTGGGCGAGGTGCGGTCGGCCACGCCCAGGCGGCAGTCGGCCTCGTCACGCAGGATGGTGTCGATGCTCATGTCGCGGACCTGGTCGCTCAGTTCGACGCGGAAATAGTCCAGCGACAGGCTGAGATTGCGGGTCGGCTGCCAGACGACGCCGCCGTTGAAGGACTTGCTGGTCTCGGGTTGCAGGTCGCGGTTGCCGTTGCGGTGCGCGACGATGCCTTCGTCCGAGTAGCTGCAGTCGCCGATGTCCTCGTTGGGCTCCTCGACGGCGCAGCGATAATAGTCCGTGCCCGACGGATGGGTGTTGCCCGGCCCCGAGAAGACGTAGTGCAGGTCGGGGGCGCGGAAGCCGGTGCCGTAGGCGGCGCGGAGCATCAGGCTGTTGATCGGGCGATACTCGAGCCCGGCGTTGTAGGTGAATTTGCCGAAGCCCTTGCCGCCGAACTCATAGTGGTCGTAGCGGCCCGCCGTGCTGAACTCGAGGTTTTCGAGCAGGGGCGCGCGCACCTCATAGCCGACGCCCCAGTGGTCTCGCTCGCCCTTGCCGTCGGAATCCACCAGCCCGTAGTAGTAGGGGGTCAGGGCCAGGGGATCGGGTTTCAGATTGTAGCTCTGGTTCCCGGCCTCGATCACGCCGGCGAAGCCGACCGGCCCGGCGGGCAGTTCGAACAGGGCGCTGTTGGTTAAGGTCGCCGACAGGTTATCGGTGCGCGAACGCGGATTATAGACGGCGTCCTGGGCGATCCGGTCATACTCGGCGGGCGTCAGCGGCTTGTACAGTCGGGCGGCGTCCACGCCCGCGGCGAACATGGCGTAGCCGCTGCCGGGGTCGATCCCCAGTTTCGGGCCGAGGAAGAATTCATTGGCCGCCGAGGCGATGATCTGCGGGAAGCGGACCTTCGAACGGTACTCGGCGTGGTTGAAGGCGATCTCATAGCCCCACTGGTCGGCGTCGCCGAAGCTTCCCTTGATCCCCGGCGTGATGGTGAAGCTGTCGGAGCGATTGCGGGTGAAGCCCTTCGACAGGCCGCCCATTTCCTCGGGCGAGAACTGGCGCTGCCAGCCTTCGACCATGCCGGTGTCGACGTTGAAGAAGAGGCCGTCCTCGCTGCCGTTCTCGTCCTGATAGAGCCAGGACTGGACGTCGGAGAAGAGCTTCAGGTCGCTGTGGCTGTATTGCAGATCCAGGAACAGCTCCGTCCGGTCGTTGAGCGTATAGCCCATGGAGGCGTAGCTGTTCAGGCCCTTGCGGTCGCTGAGGATGGTGCCGTAGCCGATGGATTCGTCGCTGCCGCAGAAATAGCCGTAGCGCGGGCGGTTGGCGTAGTAGGTCGTGCCGCCGTTCTGGGCGGACAGGCCGGCGCAGGTCGCCGCCCCGGGGTCCAGATAGTCGTCATATTCGTCGAAGCGCAGATAGGCGCGCCGGGCCGTGGTGTTGGTCGGGCTGTCCTTGGTCGAATCCTGGATGTCGCGATCATAGGCCCACAGCGGCTTCTGGCGCAGCAGCTCGACCCCGACCACGCCGTGGAAGCCGCCGCGCGCGCCGCCCGCCGTGACCGTGAAACGCTGGGAATCGCCGCCGCCGTCCTCGGTCAGGCCCTGGCGGAAATCGACGCGGACGCCGTCCGCCGACTTCTTGAGCACGAAGTTGACCACCCCGGCGATGGCGTCGGAGCCATAGACGGCCGAGGCGCTGCCGCTCAGCACCTCGACCCGCTCGATCAGGCCGACGGGCAGGTTCGACACGTCGGTGAAGTTGCTCTGCCCCTGGAACGGCAGGGGAAAGTCGGCGATGCGGCGGCCGTTGACCAGGACGAGGGTGTGGTTGGGCCCCAGGCCGCGCAGGTCGACCTGCTGGGCGCCGGGGGTGAAGGAGGCGCCCGAAAAGGACTGCTGGCTCTGCGTCTCGCCGCCGTTCTGGGTCACGGCGCGCAGCAGGTCGGGCACGCTCTGATAGCCGTTGCGCAGGATGTCCTCCGCCGTGATCATCGTCACCGGCGCCGGGCCTTCGGTGTCGATCTGACGCGGAATGCGCGAGCCCAGGACGACGATCTCATCGACTGTGGTGGCTTGGTCGGACGCCTGCGTCGTCTGCGCGACGGCCGAGAAGGCGAGCAAACTGGAGCCGGCCGAAAGCGCGCCGATGACGGATCTGACATATCGCATGGATTTTTCCCTTATCCCCTGCCGCCACCATGCGGCGACTTCCGGAAATTTTGAAGAACAAAAATATGTTGCGCGCCGCGCGCCGAGATGAATTGTGCCCCCATGGTTTTCGACCTCCAAGCCGCTGGGGCCTTCATGCGAACGACGTTTCTGGCGTTTTTTCTCGGCGCCCTGTTGCTGGCTTCGGCGCCGTCGCCCGCGCCGGCCGCCTCGCCCGACGGCTATACCTACTATGAGGTCGGCGACATCGACGCGCCGACGCCCGGCCCGACCGAGACCGGCCTGATGCTGATGGGCGGCGGCGACTGGGATTACCGCGCCTTTCGATGGTTCCTGGCCAAGGCCGGTCATGGCCACATCGTGATCCTGCGCGCCTCGGGCGACGGCGAGGGGGGCGAGGCGATCTATGGCGCCATCGGCGGCGCCGCCTCGGTGCGGACCCTGGTCTTCGATGACCGGAAGGCGTCCGAGGACCCGCGCGTCCTGGCCATTCTTGACCGGGCGGACGGGGTGTTTCTCGCCGGCGGCGACCAGGCGAACTACGTCCGGTTCTGGAAGGGGACGTCGGTCCAGAAGGCGCTCAACGCTCATGTGGCGCGGGGCCGCCCGATCGGCGGGACCAGCGCGGGCCTGGCGATCCTGGGGGGCGTCGGCTACGGCGCCATGGACGGCGGCAGCGTCGACTCCGAGACGGCCCTCACGAATCCGATGGGGCCGGAGGTCACCATGGTCGGCGACTTCCTGGTCATGCCCTACCTCGCCCATGTCGTGACCGACACCCATTTCAGCGTCCGCGACCGCCTGGGTCGTCTGATCGCCTTCGTCGCCCAGGTTCGGGCGTCGCGCGATCCTCAGGCCGTCGGCCTGGGCGTCGATGAGGACGGCGCGTTGTGCGTCGATGCGGACGGCGTGGGACGCTTCTTCACCGCCAGCAGCGGCCACGCCTGGCTGGTGCAACCCGACGGCGCCCCGCAGATCGCGCCCGGCGAGCCCCTGGACTATCCCTCGGTGCGCGTCACCACGCTGGGCCCCGACGGCGAGATCGACCTGAAGACGATGCGGATCACCCGCCCGGCCTTCTCGGGCATCGCGTCGGTCCAGGCGGGCCGCCTGGTGAACGTCCCTGTCCCTGTCGTCCCCGGTCCCGGAGCGCGCAGCGACGGCGGATGACAGGGAGCGTCGCACGGCGGTCGGCCTCTACGGCGCCGCAGCGGGACCGGGAAAGGTCAGGCGCACGCGCAGTCCCGGATTTTCCCGGACGAAGTCCAGGTCGGCCTGGTGGCGTTCCGCTATGGCGGCGACCAGGCTGAGCCCCAGACCCTCGCCGTCCGTCCCGGCGCTGGCCGCGCCGCGATAGAAGCGTTCCGTGATCCGCCGCTCCTCGCCCGGCGCCAGGCCGGGACCGTCGTCCGTCACCGACAGGAACACGCCCCCGTCTGCGGCCCGGGCCTCCAGTTCCACGCGCCCGCCCTCGGGCGTGAACTTCAAGGCGTTGTCGAGCAGGTTGGCCAGGGCCTGGAACAGAAGGTCGGCGTCGCCCGGAACCTGCAGGCCCGGTTCGATCCGCCCGCTCAGGTCTATCCGGCGACGCTCGGCCTCGGGACCATAGAATTCCGCCACGGCGGCGCAGAGGTTGGAGACATCCACCGGATGCCCGCCCACGGCGTGGCGGCCGTTCTGGAGCCGGCCGACGCGCAGCACCGCGTCGATGATCCTGTGCAGCCGCTGCACCTCGCCCACGGCGGCGGCGCGGATCACCGCCCGACGTTCCGGCTCCGTCTCGGTTTCGGCCTCTTCCAGCTGGTCGAGATAGGCCAGCAACCGGCTGAGCGGCGTCCGCAGTTCATGCGCGACGCTGTCCGAGGCGCGGCGCACGGCCTCGAACGACCCCTCCACGCCCGCCAGCATGTGGTTGAGGCTCTGGCCCAGACGGTCGAAGTCGTCGCCCGAGCCGTTCAGCGGCACCCGGCCCGACAGATCGCCCTGCATCACCCGGCGAGCCGCGAGATCCACCAGGTCCAGCCGCCGCCGGATCGCCCGGCTCATCAGCAGGCCGCCGATGAGGCTCAGCAGCAGGGTGCCGCCGATCATCCAGGCCGCGGCGGTGGCCAGGGCTTCCTGCCTCTCGTACACGTCCTCGGCGTCGAGGCCGACCAGCAGCCTGGCGCCGTCGTGGAACAGGCGGTCGTGGACGATCGCCTTGTGGTCGCTCTCGTCGCCCTCGCGATACAGGTCCGCCTCGATCATCGTCCAGCCGGTCGTGGCCTTCGGCCAGCTGGGCAGGTTGGCCGTGACGATCCGGCCGTCGGGATCAAGGAAGGCGTGGAACGGCTTGCGCCCGCCCGGCGTCGCCGCCCGTCGCCGCAGGGCGGCCTCCAGGGCCGTCGGACCGTCCACGATATAGAGGTGGGCGAGCCGGGCCGCGTCCCTCTCCACGTCCCGTCGGACCTCCGCCTTCGGCAGCCGCACGCTCAGCCCGTAATAGCCGCCGAACAGAAGGGCGGCCGAGACGCAGAAAAGCCCGGCATAGGTCAGCGCCAGGCGGAACGACAGGCTTTTCCACGGGAGCATTCAGTCCGCCCGCATCACATAGCCGGCGCCGCGGATCGTGTGGATCAGCGGCGGCTCTCCGGGCGCCGATATCTTCTGGCGCAGCTTGCTGACGTGCTGATCGATGATGTTGGTCTGGGGGTCGAAGCGATATTCCCAGACGCTCTCCAGCAGCATCAGGCGCGTCACCACCCGGCCCGCGTGCCGGGCCAGATGCTCGAGGATGCGGAATTCGCGCGAGGTCAGACTTATCCTGCGGCCGTCCCGCCGGGCCTGGTGGCCCAACAGGTCGATCTCCAGATCGCCGACCCTGAGGGTGGTCGTCAGCGCGGCCAGGGCGGGCGCCCGGCGGCCCAGCGCCTCCACCCGCGCCAGCAGTTCGGCCAGGTCGAAGGGCTTGGCCAGATAGTCGTCGCTGCCCGCCCGCAGGCCCCTGATCTTCTCGTCCACGTCCCCCAGGGCGCTGAGCATCAGCACGGGGGTGGAATCCCCGGCGGCCCGCAGCACCGAAAGCAGCTTCAGGCCGTCGACCCTGGGCAGCATCCGATCCAGAACGATGACGTCGTGGATCTCGGTCGTGGCCTGCAGCAGCCCTTGTCGGCCGTCGGCGCAGCGTTCGACCAGATGACCGGCCTGACGCAGCCCCCTCGAGACCCAGTCGGCCAGATTGTCGTCATCCTCGACGATCAGAATCCGCATCGCGCCTTCCCGTTCAATCGTCGGCCATATAGGCCAGCCTGCGGCCGGTGCGGGAGTCCAGCAGCACCTCGGTCACCCCGGCCCGGGTGGAAAGCTCGACCTCGAAGCGGCCCTGCCCCCGCTCCACGTCGAAGCCGACATCCAGCACCTCGCCGCCGCTGTGGCGCTCCAGCGCCTGCAGCAGCCCCGCCAGCGCCGGGCCACGGGCGGCCTCGCGGATCTCCTCGGCGTCGATCCAGTCGGCCAGGCCGGGCCGCCCCGTCCGGATCACCTCGCCGGTGTCCGCGGCGATCCGCACCTCCCGCACCCCGCCGGCGCGAACCACATCGACCTCATAGACCCGTCGGCCGTCCCGCTCGCGATCCAGGTCGGCTTCCATGGCGCGGCCGCCGACGACGCTCTCGGCGATGCGGACGGCGCGCGTGACGCCGATCAGGGCGCCCTCCTGGGCATGCGACGGAAACGGCATGGCGAGCGCGATCCCCCCGAGACCCACGGCGATGGAGAGTTTCATGATGCGGCTCCTGTCGAAGGGCGAGGCGGGCGAGGCGGGCGAGGCGGGCGAGGATAGGCGCACTGTGGCGCGCACGCCTGCGCCCCGCCTCTGAGCTTCATTTGATTTCATCCATCTTCGGTCGACGCGCCCGCCGGGACGGCGATCATGGAGAAAACCAAATTCAGCCCCCACGCCTGGACCACCTGCGCCCGGCAGGTTCGCCTCATGAGCATTTCAGACCCTCTGCAGAACCCCTCTCAGCCGATGGCCCTGGGCCTGGTCCAGCGTCGGCGAAAGCGCTTCGCGGCGGCCCTGATCGCCCTGTTCGCCGTCGCCGGGGCCATGGTGCGGCCGCCGGACGCGAGCTGGGCCGACCTGGTCGCCGCGGCCGGGATGGCGGTCACGGTCGCAGCCATCGTAGGCCGGGCGTGGTGCTCGCTCTACATCGGCGGGCGCAAGGCGGCGGAACTGGTGACCCAGGGGCCGTACTCCGTCTGCCGCAATCCGCTGTACGTCTTCAGCATCCTGGGCGCGCTGGGCGTGGCGGCCCAGACCGGCTCCGTCGCGATGGCGGGCCTGGGCGCCGCCGCGACGGTCATCGTCCTGTGGCGCACGGTCGCGCGCGAGGAGGACTGGCTGGGCGCCCACATGGGGCCGGCCTACGCCGCATACCTTCGCGACGTCCCGCGCTTCCTGCCCGACTTCCGGCTCTGGCGGGAACCGGAAGAACTGGCCATCCGCCCGGTGCTGTTCCGGATCACCCTGCGCGACGGCCTGGCCTTCCTGGGCGCAGGCCTGATGCTGAGGGCCTTGGGGGCGCTGGGCTCCGCCCTGGCCCTTCCCGGCCTCGTCCTGCCCTGAGGTCGCCCCGCCCGTTCGCGGGCGCCGCATCCTCCCTTTCGTTTCGGCGACGAAGGCCTATGTTGCCGCAGCGCCCCGCTCGATGGCGGCGCGCCTGCCGCTTCTTCGACTTCGAGCCCTTTCCATGTCCTATGTCGCCCGCGACGACCGCCCCGCCGACAAGGCCGAACGCTACGCCGAGGTCGAGGCCGAGATTCTGGCCGTGCTGGACGGAGAGCCGAACCTCACGGCGCGCATGGCCACCGTCGCCTCCATGCTGGCCGACGCCTTCCCCGCCTTCTTCTGGACCGGCTTCTACGTCGTGGACGCGGCCGAGGGCGATGAACTGGTGGTCGGTCCCTATCAGGGCACGCTGGGCTGTCTGCGCATTCCGTTCGGGCGCGGCGTCTGCGGCGCGGCGGCGCAGACGCGCCGGACCCAGGTGGTCGAGGACGTCCACGCCTTCCCCGGCCACATCGCCTGCGACAGCCGCTCGGCCAGCGAGATCGTCGTCCCGGTGCTGGACGCCTCAGGCGCGCTGATCGCCGTGCTGGACGTGGACGCCACGGAAAAGGCCGCCTTCGACGCCGTGGACGCCGAGGCGCTGGAACGGCTGATGAGCAAGGTGTTCGGCGCGGGGTGAAGCCCTTCCCCTCTCCCGATGGGAGAGGGTTCCGCGCACGACGCCTGCCCCTGCCCGTGCTACCTCCTCTTCATGCGGATCGGAATCGACTTCGGCGGCACCAAGATCGAGGCGGCGGCGCTGGATGCGTCCGGCGCCTTCGCCGCGCGCATCCGCGAACCCAACCCCGGAACCTATGACGCCTCCCTGAACCTCGTCGCCGACCTGGTCGCCCGGGTCGAGGCTGAAGCGGGCCCCGCGCGATCGGTCGGCCTGGCCATTCCCGGTTCGCCCTCGCCGCGCACCGGCCTGATCCGCAACGCCAACTCCGTCTATCTGAACGGCCGCCGCTTCGGCGAAGACCTGGAGAGGGCGCTGGGCCGCCCTGTGCGGCTGGCCAACGACGCCAACTGCCTGGCCCTGTCCGAGGCGGCCGACGGCGCGGGCGCGGGCGCGGCCGGCCTGTTCGGCGTCATCCTGGGCACCGGATGCGGCGGCGGCCTGGTCCTCGACGGCCGACTGGTCGAGGGGGCCCACGGCGTGGCGGCCGAGATCGGCCACGTCTCCCTGCCCTGGCCGTCCGTCGAGGAAGCGCCCGGCCCCGCCTGCTGGTGCGGGCTGCACGGCTGCCTCGAGACCTGGATTTCCGGCACGGGCTTCCAGCGCGACCACAAGGAGACCACGAGCCGGGACTGGAAGGCGCAGGCCGTCGTCGAGGCCGCGCGTCTGGGCGATGCGGACGCCGCCGGCGCCCTGGACCGCTACATCGACCGGCTGGGCCGGGCGCTGGCCATGGTCGTCAACCTGGTCGATCCGGAGGTCTTCGTGCTGGGCGGCGGCATGTCGAACGTGGCCGAGCTCTACGACCGCCTGCCCGAGGTCGTGGCGC
The DNA here is from genome assembly GCA_017308115.1 of Bordetella sp. Classification (GTDB taxonomy): domain Bacteria; phylum Pseudomonadota; class Alphaproteobacteria; order Caulobacterales; family Caulobacteraceae; genus Brevundimonas. The sequence continues at coordinate 9,464 of JAFKFS010000018.1, read as the reverse complement.
GCCACGTCTTCTCCGACCACTGGGAGGGGCGGATCGTCCCGGCGAAGTGGGGCGATTCCTCTGGCGTGCGCGGCGCCGCGCGGCTGTGGGACGCCTGATCGCCGATTGATCGAGGCGCGCGCGCCGCTATGGTCCGCGCCGAACCATTCAGGAGCGAGACGATGGGCGAACGGGTTGCAGCGATCACCGGCGGGCACGGCGCCCTGGGCCGGGCCGTGGTCGAAGCCGCGCGCGCCGCAGGCTGGAGCGTCGCCGTCATCGACCACGCCGACGGCCGGGGCGTCCCCGAAGGCGTGCTGGAGATCGGCGGCGTCGACCTGACCGACCCCGCCCAGGCCAAGACCGCGATCGAGGCGGTCGTCGCCCGTTACGGCCGTCTGGACGCCCTGCTGAACATCGCCGGCGGCTTCGTCTGGAGCCCGGTCGAGGGCGACGACGACGCGTTCGACCGGATGCACGCCCTTAACGTCAGGACGACGCTGAACGCCAGCCGCGCCGCCCTGCCCCATCTGAAGGCCTCGAGCGAGGGCCGCATCGTCAACGTCGGCGCCAATGGCGCGATCCGGGCCGGGCACGGCATGGGCGCCTACGCCGCCGCCAAGGCCGGGGTCCACCGCCTGACCGAAGCCCTGGCCGAGGAGCTGAAGTCGACTTCGGTGACGGTCAACGCCGTCCTGCCCTCCATCATCGACACGGCGGCCAACCGCGCCGACATGCCGGACGCCGATCCGGCCAAATGGGTCGCGCCCGCCGATCTGGCGGCCGTCATCCTGTTCCTGGCCTCGCCCGAGGCGCGGGCCGTGACGGGCGCCCTGATCCCCGTCACGGGCAGGGTCTGATGCGCGCGCGCAGCGTCCTCTACCTGCCCGCCTCCAACGCGAGAGCCATGGAGAAGGCGCGCAGCCTGCCCTGCGACGTCGCCGTGCTGGACCTTGAGGACGCCGTCGCGCCCGAGATGAAGGCCGAGGCCCGCACGGCCGCCGTCGCGGCGGCGCAGGAAGGCGGCTTCGGCCCGCGCCTGGGCGTGCGGATCAACGGGCTGGACACGCCATGGGGCGCCGACGACCTGATGGCCCTGAAAGGCGCCCCGGTCGACCTGGTCGTCGCCCCCAAGGTCGAGAGCGCGGCCATGGTCCACGCCCTGTCGGCGGCGCTGCGCCCCGGCGTCGATCTGTGGGCCATGGTCGAGACGCCGCGCGCCCTGGTCGATCTTGGCGCGATCGCCGGCGCGGACGGAGCCTTGAGCGGCCTGATGCTGGGCGTCAACGACCTGGCCAAGGACTTGAAGACCGGCGCTGCGCCCAACCGCGAACCGCTGAAGCCCTGGCTGGCGGCGGTCGTGGCCCACGCCCGCGCCAACGGCCTGACCGTCATCGACGGCGTGTTCAACCGCATCAGGGACGAGGCCGGATTCGCGTCCGAGTGCGCGCAGGGACGGCTCTACGGCTTCGACGGCAAGAGCCTGATCCACCCCTCGCAGATCGAGGGGGCCAACGCGGCCTTCGGCCCGTCGCCTGACGAAATCGAATGGGCCCGCAAGGTCGTCGCCGCCTTCGCCGCGCCCGAGGCCGCCGGACTGGGCGTCATCCGCGTCGAGGGCGAGATGGTGGAGCGGCTGCATCTGCACGCAGCCGAAACACTTCTGGCCGACCTCTGACCCTTCTCCCCTTGTGGGAGAAGGACGCTAAATATCCAGCGACTGCGCCAGGATCACCGCCTGGGTCCGGTTCTGCACGCCCAGCTTGCGGAAGACGCTGGTCAGGTGCGCCTTGATGGTGGCCTCGGTGACGCCCAGGTCGAAGGCGATCTGCTTGTTCAGCCGCCCGACCTTCAGCCCCTCCAGGATCCGCAGCTGCGACGGCGTCAGGCTGGCGATGCGGGCCTGAAGATCGGCCTCCTTCTCGCTCGCCGGCTCGACCTCGGGCGCCCAGGTCTCGCCGTCCAGGACCGCCCGGATGGCCTCGACCATGGCCGGCAGGGCCGCCGACTTGGGAATGAAGCCCGCCGCCCCCAGCGACAGGGCGCGGCGGATGGTCGACGCCTCCTCGCTGGCCGAGACGACGACGACCGGAACGGCCGGGTGATCGGCGCGGATCAGGGTCAGGCCCGTCATGCCGTCCACGTCCGACAGCTTCAGGTCCAGCAACAGCAGATCGACCGGCGCGTCCGCCAGGGCGGCCTGGGCCTCGGCCAGGCTAGCGCACTCGACGATCTGGGCGCCCGCGGACGCCTTTTCGACGGCCGACCTCAGCGCCGCGCGAAACAGGGGGTGGTCGTCGGCGACGACGATGCGGTCCATAGGCGTCCTTCCCACGCGCGGTTCTTGTTCGTTCGGCCGCGTCGCGACGACACCATGCCGCGCCTCGACTTTGGTCGAAACTAGACGAATGGCTAATGGCCGCAAACCCAGGGTAGGCGGAATGCTGGCGTCCTGAGGCCTGCGACAGACAGGCCCTGAACAATGGTCTGGGAGGACCGCCCATGGGAAACCGCCGTCTGTTCGGCGGCGCGGCTGCGGCCGCGCTGCTCCTCGCGCCCGGCGCCGCACTGGCTCAGAACGCCGGCGCCGCCCTGGAAGCCCGCATCGCCCAGCTCGAGGCCGAGCTGAACAGCCTGAAGTCCGAAGTCGCCGCCGCCCGAACGCAGCAGGCGTCGCAGGCGCAGGACATCATCCGCCTGGAGACGCGCCCGACCCCCGCGCCGACCCCCGTCTCCGCCCCGGCGGCGGCGTCTGACGGCTTCCGCATCGGCGACCATACGGTGAAGTTCGGGGGCTTCATCAAGACCGACTTCGCCGCGTCGAAATATTCCGGCGGGGACCCGGCCAACGGCGACGCCTTGCGGGACTATCACCTGCCCGGCGCCATCCCCGTCGGCGGCGCCGATGAGGACGTCGCCACCGACTTCAACGCCCGCCAGACCCGCTTCTGGCTGACCACCGACGGCGTGGTCGGCGGCCGCAAGATCGGCACGCGGCTGGAGATGGATTTCCAGACCCTGCCCGGCTCGGGCGACCAGCGCACCACCAGCGGCTCGAACCCCGCCCTGCGCCGCGCCTTCGTCACCATCGACAACTGGCTGATCGGCCAGGAGTGGACCAACTTCCAGAACACCGCCGTCCTGCCGGAATCGGCGGACTTCGTCGGCGCGGCCGAAGGCACCGTCTTCGCCCGCCAGGCCCAGGTCCGCTACACGCGCGGCCCCTTCTCCATCGCGCTGGAGAACCCCGAGACCACCGTCACCCCCTACGGCGGCGGCGCCCGCATCGTGGCCGACGACAACAGCCTGCCCGACCTGACCGCCCGCTATGGCCTGAGCCGCCCGTGGGGCGACGTGCAGCTGTCCGGCCTGGTGCGCCAGCTGAAGTATCAGAACCCGGCGACCGGCATCGATTCCACCGCTGTGGGCTGGGGCCTGTCGGCCTCGGCCAAGTTCAAGGTCGGGGCGCAGGACGATGTCCGCCTGATGCTGACGGGCGGCGAAGGCGTCGGCCGCTATGTCGGTTTGAACTTCTCCAACGACGCCGTGCTGGACGCCTCGGGCGATCTGGAGGCCATCGGGGTGGTCGCGGGCTTCGCCGCCTATCGCCACGTCTGGGCGCCGGGCTGGCGCTCCAGCCTGATCTGGTCCACGCAGAAGGTCGACAACGACGTCGCCCTGACCGGCGCGGCCGCCAACCGCTCGGCCCAGAGCCTTCACGCCAATCTGATCTGGTCGCCCGTTGCGGCCTTTGATGTCGGCGCCGAGGTGATGTTCGCTGATCGCAAGCTGGAGTCAGGGCTGGACGGCGACATGACCCGTCTGATCCTGTTCGCCAAATACGGCTTCTGAAGCCGCAGAAGAAAAAGACTGCTGGAGGAAATCGCGTGTCTGAACCTGAAATCTATCCCGTCCCCGCCGAACTGGCCGCCCGCGCCCACATGGACCGCGCCGGCTATGAAGCGGCCCGGATGCAGGCGCGCGAGACCCCGGAGGCCTTCTGGGCCGAGCAGGCCGAGCGCCTCGACTGGATGACCTTCCCGACGAAGATCAAGGACGTCTCCTTCAACAAGGCCGACTTCCGCATCCGCTGGTTCGAGGACGGGGTGCTGAACGCCTCCGTCAACTGCATCGACCGCCACCTGCCCGCCCGCCGGGACGAGGTGGCCATCCTGTGGGAAGGCGACGAGCCGACCGACAGCGAAGCCGTCACCTTCGGCCAGCTTCACGACCGCGTCTGCCGTCTGGCCAATGTGCTGAAGGCCAACGGCGTCCAGAAGGGCGATCGCGTCACCATCTACCTGCCGATGATCCCCGAGGCGGCCTACGCCATGCTGGCGTGCGCCCGCATCGGCGCGGTCCATTCGGTCATCTTCGGCGGCTTCTCGCCCGACAGCATCGCCGGGCGGATCGAGGACTGCCAGTCGACCTTCGTCATCACCGCCGACGAGGGCTGCCGGGGCGGCAAGCGCGTGCCGCTGAAGGCCAATGTCGACAAGGCGCTGGAGAAGGTCGGGGGCGTCAAGACCGTCGTCGTCCTGCGTCACACCGGCGCCGAGGTTCCCTTCGTCGAGGGCCGCGACCTGGACTGGGGCGTCGAGACGGCCAAGGCCTCGCCCGACTGCGCGCCCGAGCCGATGAACGCCGAGGACCCGCTGTTCATCCTCTACACCTCCGGCTCGACCGGAAAGCCCAAGGGCGTCCTTCACACGACGGGCGGTTACCTGTTCTGGGCCAGCTATACCCACGAGCTGGTGTTCGACTATCGCCCCGGCGAGGTCTTCTGGTGCACCGCTGACGTGGGCTGGGTCACGGGCCACACCTATGTCGTCTACGGCGCCCTGGCCAATGCGGCGACGACCCTGATGTTCGAGGGCGTGCCCAACTATCCCACCGTCAGCCGCTTCTGGGAGGTGGTGGACAAGCATCAGGTGAACATCTTCTACACCGCCCCCACGGCCCTGCGCGCCCTGATGCGCGAGGGGGAGGCGCCGGTGAAGGCCTCCAGCCGCAAGAGCCTGCGCCTGCTGGGCACCGTCGGCGAGCCGATCAACCCCGAGGCCTGGCGCTGGTATCACGACGTCGTCGGCGAAGGCCGCCTGCCCATCGTCGACACCTGGTGGCAGACCGAGACGGGCGGCGCCCTGATCTCGCCCCTGCCCGGCGCCACGGACCTGAAGCCCGGCTCGGCCACCCTGCCCCTGCCCGGCGTCGAACTTGAGATCGTCGATGCGGAGGGCGCGGTGCTGGACGGCGCGACCGAGGGCAATCTGTGCATCACCGACAGCTGGCCGGGCCAGATGCGGACGGTCTACGGCGACCACCAGCGCTTCTTCGACACCTATTTCTCGACCTATCCGGGCAAGTATTTCACCGGCGACGGCTGCCGCCGCGACACGGACGGCTACTACTGGATCACCGGCCGGGTCGATGACGTCATCAACGTCTCGGGCCACCGCATGGGCACGGCCGAGGTCGAGAGCGCCCTGGTCCTGCACGACATCGTGGCCGAGGCCGCCGTCGTCGGCTTCCCCCACGACATCAAGGGGCAGGGAATCTACGCCTATGTCACCCTGGTGCGCGGCGTCGAGGCCACGGAGGACCTGCGCAAGGAACTGGTCGCCCACGTCCGCAAGGAGATCGGCCCCATCGCCGCGCCCGACGTCATCCAGTGGGCCCCGGCCCTGCCCAAGACCCGCTCCGGCAAGATCATGCGGCGGATTCTGAGGAAGATCGCCGAGAACGAACTGGGCGCCCTGGGCGACACCTCCACCCTGGCCGATCCGTCCGTGGTGGACGACCTGGTGAAGAACCGGGCGGCGTAGACATCCAAATCCGCTCATCCCGGCGTCCGCCGGGGTGAGCGGGTTCATCATTCAGTTCCCCCCGGAGAGGCGGCTTCGTTCAGTTCAAGGCTTGTTCGCCAAGGCTGGACGGGACCGCCCGCCTCGGCTTCAGTGCCGGGCATGAGCGGAACCCTCGACGGCCTGACCATCATCGAAATCGGCGGCATCGGCCCCGCCCCCTTCTGCGGCATGATGCTGGCCGATCACGGGGCGGAGGTGGTGCTGGTCCACCGGCCCGGCGCTGCGCCCGACCCGCGCGATCCCCTGAACCGCAGCCGCACTCGTCTGGTCGAGGCCGACCTGAAGACGCCCGAGGGCGCCGCCCTGATCCGCGACCTGGCCCGCACCGCCGACGGCCTGATCGAGGGCTTCCGTCCCGGCGTGATGGAGCGTCTCGGCCTCGGCCCCGAGGCGCTGCTGGCCGACAACCCGCGCCTCGTCTACGGCCGCATGACCGGCTGGGGTCAGGACGGACCGCTGGCTCCGGCGCCGGGCCACGACATCGACTACATCGCCGTCTCGGGCGCGCTTCACGCCTTCGGCCGGGCGGGCGAGAAGCCGACCCCGCCGATCAATCTGGTCGGCGACTTCGGCGGCGGCGGCATGCTGCTGGCTTTCGGCATGGTCGCGGGCCTGCTGAAGGCCCAGCGCACCGGGCGCGGCGACGTCATCGACTGCGCCATGACCGACGGCTCATCCCTGCTGATGAGCATGATCTGGGGCTTCCGCCAGACCCTGCCCGCACCCCTGCCGTCCAGCCTCGCCTGGCGCGACGAGCGCGGCGTCAACCTGCTCGACACCGGCGCGCCCTTTTACGAGGTCTATGAGACGAAGGACGGCGGATACGTCGCCGTCGGCGCCATCGAACCGGCCTTCTACATCGCCCTGATGCGGCTGACGGGGCTGGCCGGCGATCCCGACTTCGCCATGCCCTTCGACCCGGACCAATGGCCGAGGCTGAAGGACAAACTGGCCGCCGTCTTCCGCACTCGCACCCGCGACGACTGGTGCAACGACCCCGACGCCCAAGCCGCCTGCGTCGCCCCGGTCCTGTCCATGACGGAGGCGCCCGACCACCCGCACAACCGCGCCCGCGACGCCTTCGTCACCGCCCAGGGCGTGGTGCAGCCCGCGCCTGCGCCCCGGTTCCGGGACAGCCCGGCGAAGCGGCCGGAATAGAAGGCGGGTTACGAAATCCCCCGCTCACCCCGGCGGACGCCGGGGCCCACTGCTTTGGCCTCAAACGCGCGACATGAACAACCAGGCCTCGTGCGCGCTGCTCCTACCGGATCCCGGCGCCCGCCGGGATGAGCGGGGGTAAGGTCACCCCCCGTCCGTCCACACCGTCTTGTAGAGGTCGAACCGCCGGTCCCGCAGGTTCCGCACCGTCCCCTGCGCCTTGGCCCAGGCCAGGTCGGACAGGTCCAGGTCCGCCACCGTCACCGTCTCGACGTTCTCGCTGGCCTCGGCCGCCACCCCGTCGCGCGCGAAGGGAAAGTCGCACGGCGTCAGGATGCACGACTGCGCATACTGGATGTCCATGTTCTCGACGTTGGGAAGGTTGCCGACATTGCCCGACAGGACGACATAGCACTGGTTCTCGATGGCCCGCGCCTGCGAGCAGTAGCGCACCCGCAGATACCCCTGCCGGTTGTCGGTGCAGAAGGGGGTGAACAGGATGCGCGCCCCCTCGTCCGCCAAACGCCGCGCCAGTTCGGGGAACTCGGAATCGTAGCAGATCATCACCCCGATCGGCCCGCAGTCGGTGGGGATGGCGTGGACGCGGTCGCCGCCCTTGATGTTCCACCAGTGGCGCTCGTTCGGGGTCGGGTGGATCTTCTCCTGCTCATGCACAGAGCCGTCGCGCAGGAAGACATAGGCGACATTCTGGATCTCGCCGTCCTCGGTCCGCGTCGGGTGCGAACCGCCGATGATGTTGACGTTATAGCCGACCGCCAGCTCGCGCATGGCTTCGACGAAGCGCGGCGTGTAGCGGGTCAGGGCCTCGATCGATTCCGCCGGGGTCAGCTTCCTGGTCTCCAGCGACAAGAGCTGAAGCGTGAACAGCTCGGGGAAGACCACGAAGTCGGCGCGATAGTCCGACACCACGTCGACGAAATATTCGACGTTGTCGATGAATGCCTGAAAACTCTCGACCCTGCGCATCTGCAGCTGGACCGTGGCCACGCGCACCGTCTCCTTGACCGCAAAGGCCGCCCCCTTGCCCGTCGCCTCGACATAGTAGGGGTTGCGCCAGACCCAGCGCGCGGCATGGCCCAGGGACGCCTGATCCGACGGCAGATAGTTCAGCAGCACCCCCGCCGGCTCGAAGCCCGAACGCTGGTGAAAGGCCATGATCGGGTCCTTCACCTTGCGGTCGCGCACCGCCTCGACATAGGCCTGAGGGTCGGGATAGGCGGCGCGACGCCGCGCCAGCCCCGGCATCCGCCCGCCGAAGACGATCCCCTTCAGGTTCTGCGCCTCGCACAGGTCGCGGCGCGCGTCGTACAGGCGCTGACCGATGCGGAGGCGGCGCCGGGCGGGGTCGACGCAGACCTCCATGCCGTACAGCCACTCGCCCGCCGGGTCGTGCCGCGCGCCATAGCCGCCGCCGGTGATCTGGTCCCAGGTGTGCGGGCCCATGGCCGAGGCCTCGTCGATGCGGAAGCCGGCGGCGTAGCCGACGATCTCGCCCTCGAACTCGACCACGAACTGGCCGTCGGGATAGGTGGCGATCTGGCCGCGCAGCATCCCCGGCGTATAGGGCGGCATGTCCTTGTAGACCCGCGCCACCAGGGCGTTGATCCCGGCGACGTCGCCCATGCGGGCGTTGCGGATGGTCAGGACGGCGGGCTTGGCGGGGGAAGCGGCGGGAAGATGGGTCATGCTGTCGCTAACGCGCGAGCTTGGCTATTGGATCACCGCCGCACTCATCACGTCAAAATCGGTCATACTGCGATAAATGTTCTCCTTCAGTTCACGAGAACATCTTGCGAACAGGAACAAACCGTGTCCATAGTCCGGCTCACCAAGGGAGCGGGTCCGGGCGGGTCTCTCCCGAAGTCAGATGGGAATCATGGCAAGGGAGAGAAAACCAATGTCACAGGCGGCGCTGAAACTCGTGGGTAAAGAAGACGGCGAAAAGCAACGGGCTCTGGAGGCGGCGATCGCACAGATCGATCGCGCCTTCGGCAAGGGCTCGGTCATGAAACTGGGCAAGGCCGGCGTGGTGGCCGAGATCGAAAGCGTCTCGACCGGCTCGCTCGGCCTCGACATGGCGCTCGGCATCGGCGGCCTGCCGGTCGGGCGGGTGATCGAGGTGTTCGGCCCCGAATCCTCGGGCAAGACGACCCTGGCCCTGCACACCGTGGCCGAGGTCCAGAAGAAGGGCGGCGTGGCCGCCTTCGTCGACGCCGAACACGCGCTGGACCCGGTCTACGCCCAGAAGCTGGGCGTCAACCTGGACGACCTGCTGGTGTCGCAGCCCGACGCGGGCGAGCAGGCGCTGGAGATCGTCGACACCCTGGTGCGCTCGGGCGCCGTGGACATCGTGGTGGTCGACTCCGTCGCCGCCCTGACGCCCCGCGCCGAGATCGAGGGCGAGATGGGCGACAGCCTGCCCGGCCTTCAGGCGCGTCT